>NZ_JBHZAF010000026.1:0-109051 GCF_042754085.1 Nocardia sp. NPDC059236 | reverse complement strand
TCGGCGGTCATCGTGGACATGCCGTCCACACCCTGCTTGGACAGGGTGATGCCGCGGCGGCGTTGCCGGTCCACGTCCTTGGTGAGGGTGCCATCGGGGTCGAGGTAGCCCAGGATCCGGTCTCCGACCTTGGGCAGGTCATCGACGGTGGACTGGGACGCGAAGTGCGCCAGCTGAAACTCGGCGCGGTCGCGCAGGTCGGCGTCGACACCCTCGGGGATCCGGTCCATGATCTTGCCGATCACGCGTGCCGAATCCACTGACACCAAACCGATTTCCTGCATGGCGGCGGTCCAGGTCAGCCACGGCTCCAACACCCGGCCGGCTTCCTGGCGTACACCCAACAATTGCGCGGCGTTGCATCGCGCGCGGGCGTCGGCGTGTCCCAGGCGCAGGGTTTGAGCGAGGAATGTCGAGGTCTGCTTCACACCCGCTTTTTCGGGCAGGTTCCGGTTCTCGACCTCACGAATCAGCTTGTGCTCGAACGCGGACATGCGACGGCGGTGGCTTTCCCATTCCCGCATCACATCCAGCAGGTCGTCATCACCGATCGGCCCCAGCGAATCCTGAATCAGCACATCGAGCGCGTCACCCACCACACCGACCGCGTCCACCGCGGTGATGTCATCGATGATTTGCCCACCCCAATCCATACCCCCATTCTACCGCTCGGAGATCATTCAATGAATCCGAATTGTCCAGTATCTCAATATGATTCGGCAACAATCACGCCCGATTCTCAAGCCAGTAATCCAATGACCACCGTTCCTGTTAATACACTTGCGATCCCGATAGCACCTTGTCGAGAAATCCTTTCGTCGAGCAGGATTCGGCTGAGAATCGCACCTACGACAATGCTGGATTCTCGAACGCTGGCCACCACCACCGGCAGCTGGGTCATGGCGATCAGCGTCAGAACGAAGGCTCCGAGCATGCCGCACCACCGATGGCGGTGAGGGGAAGTGAGCGTAGGGAAAGCGTGCCGGCATGGTCGCCGCGGGCTATGTCCTTGACCTTCAGGGCAATTCCGGAGCCGCTCATGACCGTGACGAGGTAGGGAATGGGCGCGGCGTGATGAACACCAACACCGTCGAAGAGTGTGTAGGAGGCTACGCAGCAGCCGATTGTGAGACCCCACAAGACGGATCGGCGGCCGCCGGTGATGCCCGGAGCGGCCGGCCGGGCTCGGGAGACGGCGATCAGCAGGACGCCGGAGGCGAGGAAGGCCACGCCCAACCGGCAGGTCCATCCGATGGTCGTCCCGAGGATGGCGGAGGCGGCGACGACCAGGACCGGGGAGCTGCCCCGCACGATCGGGTAGACCTCGACGACCGGGGCGGTGGCGTAAGCCTTCTCGGGCAGTGCGAAGTAGATGGTGCTGAAGCAGATCGAGGCGGCGGAGTCGGCCCAGGGCGACGTTCCAGCCCGCGTGCCGGAAGACGGAGACCGCCGGGATCGGATATCCCATCGACTGCACGCGTGATGTTCCTCTCGATTGCATCGAATCCGGATTGGGTATCGGTCGGGATGGTCTAGGCCAAACAATCCGGTACGGACCTGGCCCGGCGGCAATGTGCTGGTCAACGTGATTCTCGAGGTGAAAACGGTTGGTTGACAACGCGTTTCGGGGGATTGACCAGTAGGCGACGCGGCGGCGATAACCGCTGCTGTGGTCGATCCCACGGCCGCGCCGCCCATTGTTGTGAACTCTCCAGAAGGTGGCTCGCGCCCTGCCGATCACGGTTCGAGCCTGGTTAGGCTCGCTGTGATTCGGGTATCGAAATCACCGAACTGCGCGGTCGATGCCGGAATCGGAATCGCATCAGGACTCCCGTTTTTGGAGGTGAGTAAGAAGTCCTCTCCTGCCCCCGCATGCCGAGGACTGCTTGTTCGAGACATGTACTGCCGGTGCAGTCCCAACTGCACTCCCATCGGATGAAGACCCGCCGAGCGGCCAACCTCGCACCCCGCTCGGTGGGTTCTTCGGATATCACGCCCCGCGTGAGGAGTTGGCTTGTCGCACAACATGATTCGGATGATTCCCGATACGGGAGCGGAGTCGTGAGGTCCCGGGCTGCCGCCGGGGTCGCGGTGGCGCTGGCGATACTCGCGTGCCCGCCGCTGGGCGCGACCGCCCATGCCGGAATGCCGTACCGGGCCGCGTCCCCGGCCGATGTGACCCGGGTGCATCAGTTCGGCCCGAACTGGGAGCGGGTGGAGGTCACCTCCGCCGCCATGGGCCGCAACGTCGCCCTCGATGTGCTGCACGGCTCCGGCGCGGGTCCCCGGCCCACCCTCTATCTGCTGGACGGGGTGGACGCCGAGGGCGTGTCCGACTGGCTGACCAAGGGGCACGCGGCGGAATTCTTCGCGGACAAGCCCGTCGACGTGGTCCTGCCCGCGGGCGCCACCGGCAGCATGTACACCGACTGGCTGCATGCCGATGCCGCGCTCGGCTGGAACCGCTGGGAGACCTTCCTGACCACCGAGCTACCCGGCGCCATCGAGCCCTATCTGCACTCCGACGGCCGCCGGGCCATCGCGGGCGTCTCGATGGGTGCGCAGGGCGCGATGATGCTCGCCCACCGCCACCCCGGCTTCTACCGCGCCGTCGCCGGATTGAGCGGCTGCTACTCGACCATCGACCCCTCCGGCAGTGCGATCACCGCGCTCACCGTCGCCTCGCGCGGCGGCAACATCATGAACCTGTGGGGCCCGCCCGGCACCTTCGACTGGCTGATCCACGACAGCACCGTCTGGGCGGAAGCCCTGCGCGGCACCGTGATCTATCTGTCGGCCGCCTCCGGTCTCCCGGGCCTGCCCGATCTGACCCAGGTGCTGAAGTCGCCCGACATCCCGGCCGCCCTGGAGGCCGCCGGGGGCGGCGTGGTGCTGGAGGCAGGCGCCCGCGTCTGCACCGAGCATTTTGCGAAACGGCTGAGCGACTTGGGAATTCCCGCCACCGTGCACTACGAGCCGACCGGAATTCACGCCTGGGAGGACTTCTCCGCCGAGCTGGGCCCGGCCTGGGATACCCTCGCCTCCGCGTTCGCCCCGGCCTCCGGGCGGTAATAGCACCGCCCGAATGCGCTTGGGGCGCAAGGTATCTCAGTGCCGGAATCCGTAGCGGGGCAGTCGGCGGAGTCCCGGCCGGATCCGGCTGTCCACCGTCACGGCCAGTCCGGCGTGCACGGCCGCCACGGTGAAGTCCGACGCCTCTTTCCAGGTGGCCGCGTATTCCATGGTGAGCTCGGCCCCTTCGTCGGGCCCGCCCAGGTACACGGTGACGCGATGGGTGAGCGCCTCCCCGATGCTGTCGAACAGAACCTTGCCTTCGGTGATGCCGGCCATGCGTGCTGCTCCTCGAATAGTGGCGGGGAGACGCGCGAGCCGACCCCTGCGTCGGCTGCGCGTCTCTGTAACCGAAAGTAACTGGATTGGTTTGCACGGGAACATGTTCCGGTTCGACCTTGGAAATGTCACAAGCGCCGCGCGAGGCTAGTTGTTACGCATTGGAACAGAAATGTTGGCACCCCAGACTGGACACGCGCTCACAAACGATCACGATGCCCATTGTGACTATTCGGAAGGTTCGTCCTCCCCTCTGTCCCGGCATACCGCGCCTTCCTACGCTGCCCGGCATGAGGATTCGCGTTCCCATCGCGGTGATCGGCGCGCTGCTGCTGACTGTCGCCGCGGGATCGGCTGCCGCACAGCCACTTCTCGCCGCGCCCGATCCGGACCCCTTCTACGCCGCCCCCGCCGATCTGGCCGACCACCAGCCCGGCGACGTGCTCGCCGTGCGCGCCATGCCCGCACTGCCCACCTTCTCCGACACCGATATCACGCTGATCAAGTTCCGCTCCACCGACTCCACCGGCCGGCCCATCGCGGCCACCACCACGGTGCTGTCCCCGCGCAACCGCCGCCCGGACGCGCCGGTGCTGTCCTACCAGCAGATCATCAACGGCCTCGGCGCGCAGTGCGCGGTCTCCCGCGCGCTCTACACCAGCGACCCGAACCTCGTGGTCCGCGAGGCCCCCGCCTGGAACGTGCTGCTGCAGCGCGGCTGGACCCTGGCCCTGCCCGACCACCTCGGACCCCGATTCGCCTACGGCGCGGCCAAACTCGGCGGTCAGATCACCCTGGACGGCATCCGCGCCGTGCAGCGGGTGCCGGATCTGCGGGTCGAGCACAGTCCGGTCGCCATGGCCGGATACTCGGGCGGTGGCATGGCCACCGCGTGGGCCGCGGCGCTGGCCGCCACCTACGCCCCCGACCTGCACCTCGCGGGCGCGGCCATGGGCGGCGTGCCCATGAACCTGGTCAGCATGCTGGAAACCCTGGGCATGAACCGGCATCCGGCCTTCGGGCTGGCGCTGGCGGCCGGACTGGGCCTGGAACGCGAATACCCGGACCGATTCCCGCTCACCGACCAGCTCAATGCGCACGGTCTGGCCGTGCGCGACCGGCTGCTCAACAGCTGCACCAATGACATTCTGGCCGCCGGTGCGGGCCAGGGCGCGCTGGATATCGCCAAGTCGACGGTCATGACCGAGGACCCGCAGGCCCGCTCGGTGGTGGAGGAGAACAGCCTGGAGCTGTACCCCGGCATCCCCGATATGCCTGTCTTCGAATGGCATTCACCCATCGACGGCCTAATTCCCGTGGACGCCGTGGTGGACACCGTGCACCGCTACTGTGCGGCCGGCGCGCAGGTGTGGAGCGTGCAGGTTCCGGTGCCCGACCATCTCACCGCCGCCGTCCTCGGTCTCCCGCCCGCGCTCGCCTGGCTGGATGCCCGCCTGCGCGGCGAGCCGGCACCGACCAACTGCTGAACCCGCCGGCCGACTATCGACGGGCGGGCCGACCGCTGCAGGTCAGCAGCCCGCCGCCTGATAGGTGCGGGCCACCAGCGCCGAACGCAGATACCACAGCCCGGACGCCTGGGTGGGATCGAACCCGGTCAGCTGCCCTATCCGCTTGAGCCGGTAGTCCACGGTATTGGTGTGCACGTGCAGCATGCGCGCCGTGCGCTGCCGGTTCAGGTTGTTGCTGATGTGCGACTGCAGCGTCTCCAGCAGCTCGGCGTGCTCGTCGAGCGGATCCAGCAGCGACCCCAGATGATCGCGGCCCGGTCCCGGCCGGGTGAGCTGATATTCCAGTGCCAGTTCGTCGAAGCGGAACAGCCCGCGCACCAGCCGCAGCCGGTGCACGATGTCGAGCAGCTCGTGCGCCTGGTCGGCCGCATCCGGAATCTGTTGCGGCGCAGCGGAAACCAGTGTGGCGGTGATCGGCACCCGGGCCGCCCGCGACAGCTGTTCGACCAGTTCGTCCAGCTGCTCGTCCGCGAGCGCCGTGACCGGCACCAGCAGCGTGCCGCCGTCCACGCTCAGCAGCGACAGCACCCGGTCGGGATACCGGTGGGCCAGCTCGGCCTGTACCCGGCGCAGCTTGCGCCGTGCCACCACCGCACCGTCCACGGTGGGGGAGTGCTCCTCGGGATGTTCGGGAATCGCCAGCGCCAGTACGTGATACGTCTCGGCGATCTCGATCCCGCATTCGCGCGCCATGGTGGAGGTGCTGTGCCCGCCCAGCAGCGCGGAGGTGAGCGTGTGCACGGCGGTGTGGTGTTCGCCCACCACCGACCGCAGCTCCCGCACATAGGCCATGGCCACCGCGGAGGTCATCCGGTCCAGCAGCTCCACGACGAGTTTGGCCCCGCCCATGATGCTGTCCATGTCGGCGGCCGCGATGACCAGCGTGACATCGCCGTCGTCGTCCTCGCGGCGCACGTGCCCGGCCATGGCATTGGCCATCACCAGCTCCGAGCCGATCTTGAAGCCCTCGTGGATGGCGTGGTGGATGGTGTCGATCGGTATGCCCTCCCGCGCCCACTGCGCGGCGGCCTCCTCCAAACGCTTGGTCTTCTCCGGAATGTCGCGCCCGTCCAGCATGCCCACCGCCAGCTCCAGGCAGGTGCGGGTGATGGCGGTGACGTCGCCGTGAATGGCGTCGCCGGGCAGCGTTCCGCACGGCGCGACGGTTTCGACGAAATGCCCCACCATGTGCTGCGCGAGCCCGCGAACATCCTTGAGCGGCGACGATATCGGGTTGCCCGACACGGTGAGCCCCGCCCGGGCCGGAATTCCCACGGACATCCGTGACTCCCTTCCACCCCCGGGTTGTGCCCCTTCCGGGACCTGAAACGCTAACGCATGCCGCGAGTACCAGCGGCCGGATCGATCTCTCCTGTGAGGCACAGTAATGCGCTTTCGGCGCTCTTGTGACTTCTCACATGCGCCAGGCCGGCCCCGTATGACGGCCGGGCAGCGTCGACGCGGGGCAATTCGCGTGGACACGCGGGTGAAACGGGCGCACGCCCGAGGCGCGAGAGCGCCACCGGGGTGATCTATCCGACTCCACTTCGGAACGGAATCCTGTCAGCCCGGGTGGACATGCCCGGGGCGGTGATCAGCCCAGGTGGCTCGTGTCGTTGTATGCGGTGAGCCGCATCCCGGAATCGCCTCGCTCCCAACGGGTTATGGAAGCATTGCGGACCTGGGCGCTGGTCTGGGCGCTGATCTCGGCCTCGTCCAGATCCCCGAAGATGTAGCGGGTCAGAACGATTGCGATGTCATGGGTGAAAACCAGGACATGGCCGTGCATTTCGCGGAGCACGGCCCGCAGCCGCAGCGCGACGTCGGGCCAGGATTCGCCGCCCGGCGGGCGATGGTAGAAGCCGCCCGAGCGCTGCATCGCCCGGAATTCGTCCGGGTAGCGGCGCTGAATGCCGATCCTGGTGAGCCCGAACAGCACCCCGGGCTCCCGGTCCCGGATCCGCTCGTCGAAGTGCACGGGCGGCGTCGACAGGAAAACGAGCGCGATGCGGGCGGTCTCGCGGGTGCGCAGGTACGGCGAGCAGAGCACCAGGTCGAAGCCCGGATCGAACCCGGCCAGCCTTCTCCCGGCCGCCGCCGCCTGCGCCGCGCCCAGCTCGGTCAGCGGCACGTCGGCATCCCGTGTGCCCGTGATGAATTCCTCCGACCCGGTGTACGGCGCCGCGTTGACGGTGCTCTGGCCGTGCCGCACCATGGTCAGTGATTCCAGTCCCGCTCCCGTCGCGTCCACCCATATATCGTGCGCGTAACCATGGCCGTCCGCCCGGCGAAATGTTAAGTGTGGGCAATGACCACATTCGGTGACGCCCGCGATGCCCGGACCGGTCCGCCGGTGCGACTGGACGAACTGCCGCTGGGTCCCGTGCACTACAGGCTGGTCGCCCTGGTCGGCATGGGCCTGTTCTTCGACCTCTACGAGCTGTTCCTGGCCGGCACCATCACCGGCGTGCTGCGGCAGCAGCTGCACCTGTCCACCTACCAGCTCAGCGGCATCCTGGCCTCGGCCTTCGCGGGCCAGTTCCTGGGCGCGCTGGTGATCGGGCGGCTCTCGGACGTGTTCGGCCGCCGGCGCATGTTCATGGTGAACATCGGCCTGTACGCGGGGTTCACGCTGCTGGGCGCGTTCAGCCCGAACGTGTGGTTCCTGATGGCCACCCGGGCGCTGGCCGGTCTCGGCATCGGCGCGGAGATGACGGTCTCCGACACCTACCTGTCGGAGACCATGCCCGCCCGGGTGCGCGGGCGGATGATCGCCATCGCCTACACCCTCGGCTTCTGCGCGGTCCCCGCCGTCGGCTTCCTGGCCCGCTGGCTGGTGCCGCTGCGGCCCCTCGGGATCGAGGGCTGGCGCTGGCTGTTCGTGCTCGGCGGCCTCGGCGCGGCGCTGGTGTTCGTGGCGCGGCGGCGCATGCCGGAGTCGCCGTACTGGGAGGCGGGCCGGACCCGGCAGCGCGTGTCCTTCACCGAGATCCTGCGCCGGCCCTTCCGGGGCCGCACCACCTTGTTCTCCGCGGTGATGATCCTGCAGGTCTTCGGCTACTACGGGTTCGGCACCCTCGCCGTCCTGGTATTGCAGCACAAGGGATTCACGGTGGTGAACTCCCTCGGATACCTGGCCATCACCTATCTCGGCTACCCGCTGGGCTCGCTGCTGGCCATTCCGCTGATGGAGCGCGTGGAACGGAAATACCTGGTGATGGGCAGCGCCGCCCTGATGGCGGTGTTCGGCCTGGTCTTCGGTTTCGCCACCGCCGTGCCGCTGATCCTGGTGTCGGGCGGGTTGTTCACGCTGGCCAGCAATGTGTTCTCCGATGCCATCCACACCTATCTGCCGGAGTCCTTCCCGACCAGCGTGCGCGGCACCGCGTCGGGCACCACCTATTCACTGTCCAAACTGAGCACGGCCGTGCAGCCGTTCCTGCTGCTGCCGCTGCTGGACCGCCGCGGGCCGGGCGCGGTGTTCCCCGTCATCACCGTGGCCCTGGTGATCATGGTCGTGCTCATCGGCCTCTGGGGTCCGATCAGCGGCCGCAAACCGCTCGACGCCGTGTGAACCCCGGCCGCGCACCGGGTATCGCTACCGGTGCGCGGCGACCGGACTGCCCACCGTGATGTCGGCGGGCGGCAGCCACAGCGTGGCGATGGTGCCGCCGCCGACCGCGGGCTCGATGGAGGCATTGCCGCCGTGCGCCTGCGCCACCCAGGCGACCAGGGCCAGCCCGATGCCATTGCGCCCGCTGCGCCCGGCCGCGCCACGATTGAACGGGCTGGCCGACATGACCGGATCGACGCCCGGGCCGTGGTCGCGAATGCTGACCCGCCCCTCCGCCACGTGCACCTCGACCGGCGCGGCCCGGTTCACCGCGCCGTGGGTCAGCCCGTTCTCCAGCATGTTCCGGATCGCCAGGCTCAGCAGCTGCGGATCGCCCACCACCACGCTCGGATGCGCGGTCACCACGATGCGCTCGTCGGCGGCCTCCTCGGCCACCGCCTCGGCCAGCTGGTCCAGCCGGAGCAGGGTGCGCTCGGGTTCGGCGATGCCGGACTGCATGCGGGCGCGGGCCAGCAGCCCGGTCACCAGGCGCGCCATCCGATCCGCGAGCCGGCGCGCCTCGGCCAGCGTCTGCTGCACCTCCTCGGGCTTGGGCCGGGATTCGGTGAGCAGCTTCAATGTGGTGAGCGGCGTACGCAATTCGTGCGCGGCGTCGCCGAGGAACTGCTCGTGCTCGTCCAGCATGCGCAACGCCTGCCGCTGACTGCGCCCCGACAGCAGGAAGGTGGCCGCCGCCGACAGCAGGACCAGCAGGCCACCGCCGGCGATCAACTCCCACACCAGGATTCGATGCGCCCCGGCGTCGGCCATGGACTCGGTCCCGGCCAGGATGACCACGATGCTGTCCCAGTCGTTCCAGAACACCGGGGCGCCCGCCACCGTCACCGAGCGGCCGGTGATGTCGGTGCCCGCGAACCGGCTGCCCTGATAGAGCAGGCCGTCGGCGTGATCCTCGGTTTGCGTTGCGAGCGTGGAGATCTGGGTGTCGTCGGGCATGAGCGAACGCTGGTAGGTGTGCGCCTGCTTCCACGGCTCGCCCGGTTTGCGCACTGTCACCACGACCGCCGTCGCCCCCTTGGCCAGCTCGTCGTCGATGACGGTGGACAGGTCCAGCACCTGCTTGTCGTCGTGCTGAATGGCCCGGGCCAGCCCGCCCGCCACCTGCTCGGCCTGATCCTGCGCCCGGGTCTGGCGCGCGTGCGCGTCGATGGAGGCGGCCACGAAGCCGAACACCAGCACGGCCGTCGCGGTGATCACGGTGACCAGCGCGGTCATGATCCAGCGGGCACGTTTCAGCCGGGCCACGGCGGGAGAGCGGTGCGCGCTCACGAGATCCCGCCGCCGATGAGGAATCCCGTACCCCGCACGGTCTCGATCACGCTCGGTTCCCCGAGCTTGCGGCGCAGCTTCGCCACCACCGCGTCCACCACATTCGAAGCGGGCTCGGCCATTTCGTCCCAGCAGCACTCGATGAGATCGGTGCGGGTCACCACGCTGCCGCGCCGGGTCGCCATGAGCTCGAGCACCGCGAACTCCTTGGGGGTGAGCATCAGCATGATGCCGGCGCGGGTGACTCGGCGGCGCATCAGGTCGATATCGATGTCCGCCACCGCGATTCGCGACGCGGTGGGCTGTTCGCGGCGGCGGCACAGCGCCCGCACCCGCATCACCAGCTCCGGCAGCGCGAAGGGTTTGGTCAGGTAGTCGTCGGCGCCGTGCTCGAAACCGGCCAGCCGATCGTCGAGCCCGTCGCGGCCGGTGAGCATGAGCGCGGGCACCGTGTGCCCGGCGCTGCGCGCCCGGGCGACCAGGTCCAGGCCGTCGCCGTCGGGCAGGCCGCGATCCACCACCAGGCAGTCGTAGCGATTGATGGCGATCTTGAAATCCGCGTCGGCGATGCTCTGGGCGAGGTCCACCGCGAACCCGGCCGAGCGCAACCCATCGGTCACCTCACGGCAGAGCTGGTGGTCGTCCTCTAGCACCAAAACACGCACAGAGGCAGAGAGTAGGGCATCCCGGACGCCTGCCCAACGGCTGCGGCGACCGGATCGGCGAAAAATGATCGGAAAATGATCCGACGGCAAACCGCCGCGCTACCACCGGCTTCCGACCCTCTCACGGAACGGCCCGCCAGGTCGAGCTGCGCGATCTGGTGCTCGGCTCACCGGAGGCCATGATCGCGGATCTGGTTGTGGCCGAACCGGTCTCGGTGCGCGCCACCGACTCGGCGGAGCGGGCGGCCCGGCTCATGCAGGGCGCCAACCTGATCAACCTGCCGGTGGTGGACAGCGAGGACCGCCTGGTGGGCCTGCTCACCATCGACGACGCCGTCGAGGTCATCGAGGCCGCCGATTCCGAGGACATGGCCCGCCAGGCCGGCACCACCCCGTGGTCCGGGCACTACATGGCCGCGGGCGTGTTCCAGCTGGCCCGCTACCGCGCCCTGTGGCTGATGCTGCTGCTGGTCGCCGCGACCCTGACCGTCAGCGTCACCAACTTCTTCGAGCCGACCCTCGAACAGGCCGCGCACCTGGCGCTGTTCATCCCCCTGCTCATCGGATCCGGCGGCAATGCGGGCGCCCAGGCCGCGACCACCTGCGTGCGCGCGCTCGCGGTCGGCGAGGTCCGGGCCTCGGACCTGTTCGCCGTGATCTGGCGGGAATGCCGGGTCGGGTTGCTGCTGGGCTGCATGCTGGCCGCGGTCGGCATGGTGATCGGCACGCTGTTCGTGGGCGTGAAGATCGCCGTGGTGGTGGGCATCGCGCTGGTGATCATCTGCGCCTGGGCGGCGACCATCGGCGGAACCATGCCGCTGCTGGCGAAGAAACTGCGCATCGACCCGGCCGTCATCTCCGCGCCCATGGTGACCACGCTGGTGGACGCGACCGGGCTGGTCATCTATTTCACGACTGCGAAAATGGTGCTGGGGATCTGACACCGTGGTGCTGGGGATCTGACATGGCGGTGCTGGGCATTTGATCGGCAAACCTGGGGCGGGTACGGACACGCCGACCCCGGGTCGCTGTGACGGATTGCACCGCTGTAATTTTCTGCAGTCGGTGGCGTGCTTGCCCATCCCCGTTTCGCATTCTCGCAGGACAGTGTGAGGACACGTGAAGACACAACTTCTTGTGCTGCATGGGGATGTCACCTACCAGTAGTAGTGTTCAGGGTAAGGGAATTCCGCAGGGTCCGGTGAGCTGAGAAGGGTGTGTGAGCGGGCGTGAAACTGATCGATCGGGTGACGGCGATCAACTGGAACCGCGTGCAGGACGAGAAGGATGCCGAGGTCTGGGATCGGCTCACCGGCAACTTCTGGTTGCCGGAAAAGGTCCCGGTCTCCAATGACATCCCGTCCTGGAACACGTTGACCGCCAATGAGAAGCAACTCACCATGCGGGTCTTCACCGGCCTCACCCTGCTCGACACCATCCAGGGCACGGTCGGCGCGGTCAGCCTCATCCCGGATGCGCTGACCCCGCACGAGGAGGCGGTGCTCACCAATATCGCCTTCATGGAGTCGGTGCACGCCAAGAGCTACAGCTCGATCTTCTCCACGCTGTGCTCGACCCGCGAGATCGACGAGGCCTTCCGCTGGTCCGAGGAGAACCGGAACCTGCAGCGTAAGGCCGAGATCGTGCTGGAGTACTACAACGGCGAGGACCCGCTCAAGCGCAAGGTCGCCTCCACCCTGCTGGAGTCGTTCCTCTTCTACTCCGGCTTCTACCTGCCCATGCACTGGTCCTCGCGGGCCAAGCTCACCAACACCGCCGACATGATCCGCCTGATCATTCGCGACGAGGCCGTGCACGGCTACTACATCGGCTACAAGTACCAGAAGGGCCTCGAACTGGTCTCCGAGGCCGAGCGCGAGGAGCTCAAGGCCTACACCTTCGAGCTGCTGTTCGAGCTGTACGAGAACGAGGTCGAGTACACCCAGGACCTCTACGACGAGGTCGGCCTCACCGAGGACGTCAAGAAGTTCCTGCGCTACAACGCCAACAAGGCCCTGATGAACCTCGGCTACGAGGGCCTGTTCCCCAAGGACGAGTGCGACGTCAACCCGGCCATCCTCTCGGCCCTCTCGCCCAACGCCGACGAGAACCACGACTTCTTCTCCGGCTCCGGCTCCAGCTACGTCATCGGCAAGGCCGTCAACACCGAAGACGAAGACTGGGAGTTCTGACAAGTCGCGGCGCTCGACCCGATGCCGCGGGGAAGTCGCCACCCGGCCGAGCGCCGACCGCGAAGTTCACCAGCGAGACCGTGAACTTTTCGTGATCACGGGTGTTCCCACGGACAGACATGGCAAACGGCCCCGAGCAAAGCTTCGCTCGGGGCCGTTTGCTGACCGCAGCAACTGATTTCGCAACATTCGGGGTAACTCGTCGGGTACGACCAGAATCGGTTTGCTCCCCGACCGCCGACACGCGTGCCCAACGGTCGACGGCTCTCGGCCGCGCGCTGAAGGTCCGGAGAGGCGGGGGGAGCTCAGTCCGTGACGTATCCGTTGAGGTTGTTGCGGACGTCGTCGAGCAGGGCCCGGGCGGCGGTGATCCCGCTGCCGTGCCAGATGGTGTCGTCGACGGCGAACTCGCGGCGGTCGCTCACGGCGGCGAGCTGTTTCCAGTTGTCGCCCTTCATGATCGACTTGCCGTAGTCGAGGCCGTCCTTGCCGTCGAACATCAGGAAGATGAGGTCGCCCTCGATCCGGTTGCGGGCGTCCTGGCTGCTCAGGCTGGTCACGTCGAAGGAGTCCCCACGCTGCGGCTGCGGCCGCTGCACGCCCGCGTCGCCCAGTACCTGCGCGGCGAAGCTGTTGCCGCCCTGCACCTGAATGACATTGGGCTCGAAGCGGATCACCGACGCCTGGGTGAGGGCGGCA
Source organism: Nocardia sp. NPDC059236 (assembly GCF_042754085.1). Classification (NCBI taxonomy): domain Bacteria; kingdom Bacillati; phylum Actinomycetota; class Actinomycetes; order Mycobacteriales; family Nocardiaceae; genus Nocardia; species Nocardia sp. NPDC059236. Next base: position 95,712 of record NZ_JBHZAF010000026.1, on the reverse strand, counting down.
TTGGCGGCGACGCCCGCGTCCTTGGCGGCCGTGCGGTAGTCGTCGAGCGCCTTGACCCCGGCGGTCTGGCGGTCCATGGCCTCCGCGAAACCGGTGAAGGTGGCCTGCCAGCCGTTCTCCGCACCGACCAGCACCGTCGGGGCGATGCCCTTCAGTGCGTCGTAGTGCGAGCTGTCGGAGGCCGGGCCGATGATCAGGTCCGGCTTCAGCTCCGCGATCTTCGCCGGATCCGGGTTGCCCACCAGGCCGACCGAGGGAATATCGACGACGCCGGTGCCCAGATAACCGGGCTGCGGCGCGGGACCGGCGAGCGTGGTCGCGCCGACCACGCGCTCCCACAGCCCCAGCGCGCAGGTGGCGTCCAGGGCGGACGTGGAGAGCACCACGATGCGCTTGGGATCGGCCGGCACCTCCGAGGTGCCCGCGGCATGGGCGACGGTCTTGGTGCCCGCGGCCGAGTCCGGGCTGGACGGCAGCGGGCACGCCTTGGAAGTGTCGCGCTCGATCCCGACCACGCCCGCACCCGCGATATTCGTGGTGGTGCGCACGATCGAGGCGGAGTTGTCATCGGTCTTGCCGCATCCCGCGACCAGACCCACCGTCAGCAGCGTGGCCGCCGAGACCAATCCCACACTGCGCAAATGCCGCAAAGATCGCCAATGGGGAGCGACCAGGGGGGAGAAGGTGGGGGCGAACGTGTTTCGGGTGGAAGCGGACTCGCGCACCGGCATGCGGGGCAGCCTACAGCCGTGCCCGGCGACTCCCAATTACGACACCGGCGCCGCTGAAATACGACACAGAGTAGGACCCGGAGCGAGCGCTGTGGGAACACGGTTTACGATCTGTCACAGCGCAAGCCACCGTCGTTCGTCATGTGCCGAACCGGACGCCGGAAGCAGCGTACGAACGATGGCATACCTGTGGAGGTTTCGTGACTGCCGTAGAACCGCGGCCGGCCAGCCTTGTGGAGGCGGCTCGGCCCTATCCTCAAAGGACGGGTCCGAAGGGATCGTTCATCTACAAGATGGTCACCACGACGGACCCGAAGGTTCTCGGCGTCATGTACCTGGTGACGGCCATGTCCTTCTTCATGGTCGGCGGCATCATGGCGCTGCTCATGCGGGCCGAGCTGGCCCGCCCGGGCATGCAGTTCCTGTCGCCGGAGCAGTTCAACCAGCTGTTCACCATGCACGGCACGATCATGCTGCTCTTCTACGCGACCGCGATCGTGTTCGGCTTCGCCAACATCATCCTGCCGCTGCAGATCGGCGCCCCTGACGTCGCCTTCCCGCGTCTGAACGCGTTCAGCTACTGGCTGTACCTGTTCGGCGGCACCATGGCGACCGCCGGCTTCATCACCCCCGGTGGCGCGGCCGACTTCGGCTGGACCGCCTACGCCCCGCTGTCGGACATCGTCCACTCCCCGGGCGTCGGCGGCGACCTGTGGATCCTGGGTCTGGCCGTCTCCGGTCTGGGCACCATCCTCGGTGGCGTCAACATGCTCACCACCGTGGTCTGCCTGCGCTGCCCGGGTATGACCATGTTCCGGATGCCGATCTTCACCTGGAACATCGCCGTCACCTCGGTGCTGGTGCTGCTGGCCTTCCCGCTGCTCACCGCGGCGCTGTTCGGCCTGGCCTACGACCGCCACCTGGGCGGCCACATCTACGACCCGGCCAACGGCGGCGTGCTGCTCTACCAGCACCTGTTCTGGTACTTCGGCCACCCCGAGGTGTACATCATCGCGCTGCCGTTCTTCGGCATCGTGTCGGAGATCTTCCCGGTCTTCAGCCGTAAGCCGATCTTCGGTTACACCACGCTGGTCTACGCGACGCTGGGTATCGCGGCGCTGTCCATCGCGGTGTGGGCGCACCACATGTACGCCACCGGTGCCGTGCTGCTGCCGTACTTCTCGTTCATGACCTTCCTCATCGCGGTCCCGACCGGTGTGAAGTTCTTCAACTGGATCGGCACCATGTGGCGCGGTCAGCTCACCTTCGAGACCCCGATGCTCTGGTCGGTCGGCTTCCTGGTGACCTTCCTCTTCGGTGGTCTGTCGGGTGTCATCCTGGCCTCGCCGCCGCTGGACTTCCACGTGTCCGACACCTACTTCGTGGTGGCGCACTTCCACTACGTGCTCTTCGGCACCATCGTGTTCGCCACCTTCGCGGGCATCTACTTCTGGTTCCCGAAGATGACCGGCCGCATGATGGACGAGCGCCTGGGCAAGTGGCACTTCTGGGCCACCTTCGTCGGCTTCCACACCACGTTCCTGGTGCAGCACTGGCTGGGCAACATGGGTATGCCGCGTCGCTACGCCGACTACCTGCCCTCGGACGGCTTCACCACCCTGAACACCATCTCCACGATCGGTGCCTTCATCCTGGGTTCGTCGATGCTGCCGTTCATCTGGAACGTCTTCAAGTCCTACCGCTACGGCGAGGTCGTGACCGTGGACGACCCGTGGGGCTACGGCAACTCCCTCGAATGGGCGACCTCCTGCCCGCCGCCGCGGCACAACTTCTACGAGCTGCCGCGCATCCGCTCCGAGCGTCCCGCGTTCGAGCTGCACTACCCGCACATGGTCGAGCGCATGCGCGCCGAGGCCCATGTCGGCTGGGGCTCCAAGTCCCACACCGTCAAGGAGCTGGAGAAGGTTTCAAGCTAGTCTCGACACCTGAACACCAACGCGGCACCCGTCTGATGACGGGTGCCGCGTTGTTTTCGGGGAGGCGGAGGGGAGTGCCGACCCGACCGCGGGCGTCCCGCACTCGTATATATCTCCCGCTCGTAAGGCCGCCCGGTTTTCGCCAGACGCACGCACTGTGCAACAGTTGTCAAGTGCATGATTCAGTGGCTCAGCGGCGGCCGGGAACCAGCGCGACCGCGCGCCGCGACATCGGGCATCTGGCCGACTTCACCGCGACCCCGCGAATGCTGTTCATCGCGGCCCTCGGGGTGCTCGGCGGCGTGATGCGCTCACCCATCACGGGGGTGGTGTTCGCCGTCGAGCTGACCCACCGCTTCGACGCGCTGCTGCCGCTCATCATCGGCGCGTGCACGGCGTACGCGTTCTCGGTGCTGGTGCTCGAGCGGTCGGTGCTGACCGAGAAGATCGCCCGCCGCGGCTTCCACCTGTCCCGCGAATACGACGTCGACCCGCTGGAGATCCTGTTCGTCGGCGAGGTCATGCAGCGCGATGTGCGGGCCTTCGTCGGCGACGTCACCGCCGGGGCCGCGCTGACCGCCATCTCCGGTCACGATCCCGCCGAGCTGGTGGGCCGGCGGCAGATGCTCTACCCGGTCCTGGACGTCGGCGGCCGCCTGCTCGGCGTCGTCACCCGCACCGCCCTCGAAACCGTCGTGCACGATGGCGAATCCCGCCTGACCCTCGGCCGGCTGTGCATCCCCGCCACGGTCACCCACCCCGACGAGACCCTGCGCGCGGCCGCAATGACCATGGCCGCCAACGACATCGACCGCCTCCCGGTTGTGGACCGCAACAATCCGGACATCGTGCTCGGCATGGTCAGCCTCACGATGTTGCTCGCCGGGCGGGCCCGTGACCACCACGAAGAACATGCCGCCCAGCGCATTCTGCGCCTGCCGACGATCCGGCCCTCCCGCGTCGAGGTCGGCGCGACGGCCTAGCGCCTGTTCGATGTGTTGCTATTGGCTTATGGAGGATCCGGGAGCGATGTCGGAAACGGGACTGTCCACCGAGTGGTCGCGTGCGCTGGGGCTGCGGCTGCCGGTGGTGAACGCGCCGATGGGCGGGGTTGCCGGTGGCAGGCTGGCGGCCGCGGTCGCGGCGGCGGGTGGCCTGGGCATGATCGGGATGGGGAGTGCGGGGTCGGTGGAGGCCCTCGAGCGGGAACTGCCGTACGTCGCCGACGCTGCCGGTCCCGTCGGGATCGGTCTGGTGGATTGGGTGATGGCCGCCCGTCCCGGGCTGTTCGAGCTCGCCCTCGCGGCCGCACCCGCGCTGCTGTCGGTGAGCTTCGGGTCCGACCTGTCGTGGGCCGACCGGGCTCGCGCCGCCGGAATCCGCACGGCGACACAGGTTTACACCGTCGACGATGCCCGGCGCGCGCGCGATGCCGGTATCGATGTCCTGGTGGCACGCGGTCTGGAGGGTGGTGGGCACGGCGCTCCCGAGCTGGCGACGCTGCCGCTGCTGGAGGCCGTGCTCGACGCGGTGCCGGGTCCGGTGCTGGCCGCCGGTGGAATCGGGTCGGCGCGCGGGGTCGCCGCGATGCTGGCCGCCGGAGCCTCGGGAGTGTGGCTGGGGACCGCCCTGGCCGCCTGTGCCGAATCGCTGCTCTCGCCGGGCGGCCGGCGGGCCCTGCTCGCGGCCGAGGACACCGACACCATCGTGACCCGGACTTTCGACGTCGGCATGGAACTGCCCTGGCCACAGCGCTTTCCGGCCCGGGTGCTGCGCAACGACTTCACCGCGCGCTGGCACGACCACCTCGGCGAGCTGGCCGGTGACACCGCCGCGCGGTCCGCGCTGACCACCGCCGATGCCGCCGACGACCCCCGTATCGCCCCGGTCGACGCGGGCCAGGGCGTCGGCCTGGTCACCGCGGTGCGCCCGGTCGCCGATGTGCTGACCGAAATGTGTTCGGGCGCCGCGCGCCTGCTCGGTCGCTGACGCACCGACTCTCGGTCGGCGGTCGCCCGGACCTCCGGTGGCCCGGTCGCTGACCTCGGGCGGCGTGATGCCCGCCACCGTCGGCGGCGGTCGGCGCGGTCCCGTTCGCGCCGACCTGACAGAATGAGCTGCCGCCGCATGCCGGGCGGGACAGGCAGTCGCATGGAACGGAGTTATCGATTGAGCGCGTCTGACACGACGGTTCTGGTCACGGTCACCGGACCCGACAAGCCGGGCGTCACATCGGTACTTCTGGCCGCCCTGGCCAATAGCGCGGTCAGTCTGCTGGATGTGGAGCAGGTCGTGATTCGCGGCCGGCTCACCCTGGGCGTGCTGGTGTCGTGTCCCACCGATCCCGAAGCGCTGCAGGATCAGCTCGAGGACGCCATGGCCTCCATCGGCATGGATGTCGATGTGGAGATCGGGGCGAGCGCCGTCTCGGGCGCGAAGCTGTCCACCCACGCGGTCGTGGTGCTGGGTTCGCCGGTCACCGCCCGCGCCTTCAGCGCCATCGCGCGCAAGCTGGCCGCGCAGCGGGTGAACATCGACTCCATTCGCGGCATCGCCGACTATCCGGTCACCGGCCTGGAACTCATGGTCACCGTCCCCACCGCCGATGCGGACGCCGAGACCGAGCTGCGCACCGCGCTGGCCACGGTCGCCGCCAAGGAGAGCGTGGACGTCGCCGTCGAGAAGGCGGGCCTGGCGCGACGGGCCAAGCGGCTCATCGTGTTCGACGTGGACTCCACCCTGATCCAGGGCGAGGTCATCGAGATGCTGGCCGCGCACGCCGGTGTCGAGGAGGAGGTCCGCAAGGTCACCGAGGCGGCCATGCGCGGCGAGATCGACTTCTCCGAATCCCTGCGTCAGCGGGTGGCGACCCTGGCCGGGCTGGACGCCTCGGTCATCGACGAGGTCGCCGAGCGGATCGAGCTCACCCCCGGCGCCCGCACCACCATTCGCACCCTGCGCCGCCTGGGTTTCCGCTGCGGTGTGGTGTCCGGCGGTTTCCGTCAGGTCATCGAGCCGCTGGCGCACGAACTGGAACTGGACTTCGTACAGGCCAACACCCTCGAGATCCGCGACGGCAAGCTGACCGGCGCGGTGGTCGGGGAGATCGTGGACCGGGAGGCGAAAGCCGTTGCGCTGCGCCGATTCGCGGCCGAGACCGGGGTGGCCATGGATCAGACCGTCGCGGTCGGCGACGGCGCCAATGACATCGACATGCTCAATGCCGCCGGGCTGGGCATCGCGTTCAATGCCAAGCCCGCGCTCCGCGAGGTCGCCGACGCGGCGCTGTCGCATCCGTTCCTGGACGCGGTGCTGTTCATCCTGGGCGTCACCCGCGACGAGGTCGAGGCGGCCGATGCCCGCGACGGTGGCATCCGCCGGGTGCCGCTGCCTCGCTGAGGCGTGAGGGACCTGCCTCGCTGAGGCGTGTGGGTCCTGCCTCGCTGAGGCCGGCAACGCGTCCAATTCGGTTGCGGCACTCGCAGCTCCGCTCTCGGTACCGTGGTCGGGGAGTCCGGCCACGATCGAAGGAGAGTCCGTGCGTGTGCGTATGCCGCTGGCAGTGCTGATGGCCGCGCTGGCGCTGGCCGGCTGCGGCAATTCGACCTCGTCCGAGCACGAGCCGGTGCGGGTCGGCGCCGACTCCGACGGCAAGGATGTGAGTCTCGCGGTCGGTCAGGGACTGATCGTCACCCTCGAGGCCAACCCGACCACCGGATACGCCTGGATGCTGGGCGGTCTGGACCAGAACGTGGTGAGGCAGAACGGCTCGCCGGAATACGAGCAGGACCCGAATCCGGACGGCAAGGCCGGGGTCGGCGGCAAATCGGTGTCGAATTTCGTGGCGGTCGCGGCGGGTTCCACCCGATTGAGCCTGGAATACAAGCGAGCCTGGGAACAGGGGGTGGAGCCGGCCAAGAGCTTCACCCTGAACCTGACGGTTCATTAGCCCGAACAGTTGTGTAGGAGTGGTTGTGTCGAGCGTCGGATCCACCATCGATGCCGGTTTCGTGGCCAGGCACGCGGAATTGGCGCGGGGGTATGGTGGCGGAGGCGATCCGGCGGACCCGGCGCTCGTGCAGGCCATGCAGATGGTGCTGCACATTCCGAAGAACGATCCACCGGCGCGCAGCGCACTGCTGGCAGCCGCCGCCTCGGCGGTGGTGGCGCTGTGCCTCGACGAGCGGGTCGGGCCCGATGGGGAGTGGGAGGAGCGCTATCTGACCTGGAAACGCTCGCGTATTCGCAAGGTGGCGCGGCGGGCGCGCGGGGCACAGTGGCTGGCGGCGCAGGAAGTCGACGGTGTCACAGTCGATTTCGCGGGTGCGCAGGCGCGGGCGCTGGTGCCGGGACCGGTCGGCGAGGTGGATCCGCGCATCCGGCGCCTCCAGATCAGCGGCACCGAGCTGCAGGTCGAGGAGGAGATCGCAATCGACCCGGAATCTCCGGTGCTATGGGTGAACGCGGAACTGGGTATGACTGTAGGGAAGGCTGCGGCACAGGTAGGGCATGCCAGTATGTTGCTGGCAGGCGCTCTGCCGGTGCAGCGGGCGTATGCGTGGGCCGCACAGGGATTCCGGTGCACCGTCGCGGAGGCCGATCCGGGCCGCTGGGCGGAGTTGCAGCGGCGGGTGGCCGAGGGCAGCGCGGTGGCGGTGCGCGATGCCGGTTTCACCGAGGTGGCACCGGGGTCGACGACCGTGATCGCGGTGGCGTAGTGCGGATGTCGCACTAGCGAAACCGGATGGTCGGCGCACTGACCTATATGGCCAGTGCATATCGACTTCCCCGGTCGGGTCGGCAAGGATCGATTCACGTTTCCTCGAAAGGAAACCACCGAAATGACAACACTGCTGGTTGTTCTCATCGTGTGGGCGGCGCTCTCGGTCCCGGCGGCACTCATTCTGGCGCGCATGTTCCGGTCCACGCGGGCGGATGCGCGGGACCGCGGGTTGGCGGGCCCGGAGCGCGAACCATCGGAATTCGATGGTGGCGCACACGAAATCGCTTATCGCCATCGCAATTCCGGAGAGGACACGCACCGAGTTTTCCCACCACGTTGACGAGCATCCAGGGCGGTGGGCCAAGATGGACCCCGTGCCGCAACCGGATCCCGATCTGCTCATCGATTTCAGCGACGTCACCGTCCGACGTTCCGGACATACCCTGGTCGGTCCGGTCACCTGGCAGGTGGAATTGGACGAGCGCTGGGTCGTGCTCGGCCCCAACGGCGCCGGCAAGACCTCGCTGCTGCGCATGGCCGCCGCCGAGATGCACCCCACCTCCGGGGTCGCCAACCTGCTCGGCGAGACCCTGGGCCGGGTCGACATCAACGAGCTACGCCCGCGCATCGGCCTGTCCTCGGCCGCCATCGCCAGCCGGGTGCCGCTCGACGAGAAGGTCGCCGACCTGGTGGTCTCGGCCGGCTACGCGGTGATGGGCCGCTGGCGGGAGAGCTACGACGACATGGACACCGACCGGGCCGTCGACATTCTGGAAAGCCTGGGCGCGGAACACCTTTCCGATCGCGCCTACGGGACGCTGTCGGAGGGGGAGCGCAAGCGGGTGCTCATCGCCCGGGCGCTCATGACCGATCCGGAACTGCTGCTGCTCGACGAACCGGCCGCCGGACTGGATCTGGGCGGGCGTGAGGAGCTGGTCGAGCGGCTCGGCGATCTGGCCGCCGATCCGGACGCGCCCGCCACCGTGCTGGTCACCCACCACGTGGAGGAGATTCCGCCGGGCTTCACCCACGGCATGCTCCTCAATGAGGGCAGTGTGGTCGCGCAGGGTCTGCTCACCGATGTGCTGACCTCCGAGAACCTGAGTGACGCGTTCCGCCAGTCGATTCAGCTGGACCGTATCGAGGGGCGCTATTTCGCGCGCCGCAGCCAGCGCTTCGGGCGGCACCGCAACCGCTGAAAGCTGCCTCCCGCAACCTGTCTCGCGAACCGCGGCGCGCTGCGATTGCATCCACCGCTACCGCCGGGCAAACTGTCCGCAACTGCCGCGGATGGAGGGAGCTGGCTGTGGGCCGGAGCATCGGCGCCATCACGATTCTGGCCATCGCGGTGGTCGCCACCGGCTGTGTGGCCGATCCACCGGCCGCCCAGCGGGTTTCGAATTCGCACGCCGCGGAAACCCTGGGCCGGGCCACGGTCCCGTCGGATCTGAACGGTAGGACCGTGCAGCTCAGCTATGACAGCGGTTCGGGCGGCACCATTGTCTTCTCGGCGGACGGGCGCACCCTGACCTACATCGCCGCCGACACCGGACGCCGGTCGAGCACGCCGGTCGCGGTCGCGTCCATTGCGGCCGGCATCTTCCTGGTTACCTGGGCCGACGACTCCGGCGCGTTGGTCAGCCAGGTGCAGGACTATCGGACCGGCAAGGTGGAGGGCACCTGGACCCGGCGCGATGACGCCGGTCGGGCCGTCATCGAAACCCGCACCGGATCAGTCCGTGTGACCGACTGACCATCAGTCCATGTGACCGAGTGATCAGCGAACCCGCAGCGCGTGGTATCGCTTAGCCGGGGCAACGGTTATGGTGCGAAAGGTGAGCGAAGCAATGGCCCAGTCCGAATCCCAGCCCGCGGCCGCGCCCGTCAAGGACGCGTCCACGGTCATGCTGGTGCGCGACGGTGCGCACGGGCCCGAGGTGTTCCTGCAGCGTCGAGTGGGTGGAATGGCCTTCGCGGCCGGCATGACCGTCTTCCCCGGCGGCGGCGTCGACCCCTCCGACGCGTCCATCGCACTGGACTGGGCCGGACCCGAACCCGCCTGGTGGGCCGAGCGATTCGGCATCGACGCCGGCCGTGCCCAGGCGCTGGTCTGCGCGGCCGTGCGCGAGACCTTCGAGGAGTGCGGGGTGCTGCTGGCGGGACCGACCGCCGACAGCGTCGTCAGCGACACCGCGGTGTACGCCGAAGCGCGCGGGCAGCTGGAACGCCGCGAACTGTCCTTCGCCGAATTCCTCACCCGCGAGAACCTGGTGCTGCGCGCCGACCTGTTGCGCCCGTGGGACAACTGGATCACCCCGGTGATCGAGCCGCGCCGCTACGACACCCGCTTCTTCGTCGCGGTGCTGCCGGAGGGTCAGCTCGCCGACGGCGCCACCTCCGAGGCCGACGTGGTCGCCTGGTGCACCCCCGCCGAGGCCATCGGCCGCTGGCGCGAGGGTGTGGACGTGCTGCTGCCGCCGACCTGGACCCAGCTCGCGGCGCTGAACGAATTCGCCTCCACCGCCGAGATTCTCGCGGCCGGCCGGGACATCACCCCGATCATGCCGGTGTACGACCCGTCGGGCGGCGGTCCGGCGCTGGCGTTCCCGCACGCCGACCGCTACTTCGCCGAGTTGCCCGACAATTCGCGTATCCGCGGTTCGCAGCGACCCGAGTAGTGTCCGCCCGGGCGGGGCGTCCCGGTGCCCGGGGCCCGAAGTAGGGTGATCGGCTGTGGCCGAATTCGTGACCGTGGACCGGGGTGTGGCGGAGCATGTCGCCGTGCTCCGCATCGCACGCCCGCCGATGAATCTGATCGATCTCCAGGTGGCGCTGGAGGTGGCGGCGGCCGCCGAGGAGATCGCGGCCGACGCGTCGATCGCGGCCGTGGTGGTCTACGGCGACGAGAGGGTGTTCTCCGCCGGTGACGAACTGGCCGAACTGGCCCGGCTCACCCCCGAGCAGACGCAGGCCATGGCCGGCGACTTCCAGTCGGCGCTGGGCTGCCTGGCCCGGCTGCCGCAGCCGACCGTGGCCGCCATCAGCGGATACGCCCTCGGCGCGGGGCTGGAGCTGGCCCTGGCCGCGGACCGCCGCATCATCGGCGACAACGTGAAACTGGGTCTGCCGCAGATCAAGGCCGGGCTGATCCCGCTGGCCGGTATCCGCCGGTTGAGCCTGCTGATCGGTCCCTCGCACGCCAAGGATCTGGTGTACAGCGGCCGGTTCGTGGATCCGGAGGAGGCCGCGGCGCTCGGGCTGGTCGACGAGGTGGTCGCGCCCGACGACGTGTTCGCCGCCGCCCTGCGGTGGGCGAAGCAGTTCACCGACGGTCCGCGCGCGGCCCTGGCCGCTGCCAAGCGGGTGTTCGAGGCGGGCACGCACGGCCACGATCGGGCGCGTCGCGAGTGGGCGGATCTGTTCGGCAGCGAAGATCAGCAGGTTGGAACACGTTCCTATTTGGTCGACGGTCCGGATGCGGCCCGGTTCACCGGCCGTTAAGCAGCCCGATAACACCGTTCACCGGGGTATTCATTAGGCTGCCCTGCATGACAGTTGGTCCTGAAGACCCCGCGCCGAACCCGCACGCCACCGAGGCGGAGGTCCAGGCCGCGTATAGCGACAACAAGCTCGCCCAGGTCCTGTATCACGACTGGGAAGCCGAGACCTACGACGACAAGTGGTCCATCTCCTACGACGAACGCTGCATCGAGTACGCGCGGGGCCGCTTCGACGCCGTCGCCCCGAGCGCCGAGCTGCCCTACGACCGGGCCCTCGAACTCGGCTGCGGCACCGGCTTCTTCCTGCTGAACCTGATGCAGGCGGGCGTCGCCAAGCGCGGCTCGGTCACCGATCTGTCTCCGGGCATGGTCAAGGTCGCCACCCGCAACGGCCAGAACCTGGGCCTGGACGTGGACGGCCGGGTCGCCGACGCCGAGACCATCCCCTACGAGGACGACACCTTCGACCTCGTCGTGGGCCACGCCGTGCTGCACCACATCCCGGATGTGGAGCTGGCGCTCAAGGAGTGCCTGCGCGTGCTGAAGCCGGGCGGCCGGTTCGTGTTCGCGGGTGAGCCGACCACCATCGGCAACCTCTACGCCCGCAAGCTGGGCCAGGTCACCTGGAAGATCACCACCGAGATCACCAAGCTGCCGTTCCTCAGCGACTGGCGTCGCCCGCAGGAGGAGCTCGACGAGTCCTCCCGCGCCGCCGCCCTCGAGGCCGTCGTCGACCTGCACACCTTCGACCCGTCCGACCTCGAGCGCATGGCCCGCAGCGCCGGCGCCGTCGAGGTGCAGGCCAAGACCGAGGAATTCGCCGCCGCCCTGTGGGGCTGGCCGGTGCGCACCTTCGAGGCCGCTGTCCCCGACGAGAAGCTGACCTGGCGCTACCGCATGGCCCAGTACAAGGCGTGGCTGGCGTTCTCGGCCCTCGACGAGAAGGTGCTGCGCCACGTGGTGCCCCGCCAGTTCTTCTACAACGCCATGATCACCGGCGTGAAGCCCGGCGCCTCCGCCAAGTAGGCCGGTCCACGAATCCCCGTGGGCTACGCATTCTCTCGCGCTGACATCGCCTACCTCGCCAGTCCGGCCGGCGCGGCCGCCCTGGCCGAGGTAGGCGATTTCGCGCTCACCCCCGCCTCGCTCCTCAAGGACCTGGAGCGCCTCCGCCGCGACCACGGCGACCACGCCCCCGCCCTCGTGGAAACGGTCCGCCTGCGCCGCCGCGCGACAGCCAAACTCGACGGCGCGGGGGAGTGGCTCTTCACCGACGACGCCCTACAGCAGGCCACCCCGTCGGCCGTAGCTCGCCACCGCGCCCAGCGCTTGGCCGGCCGCACGGTCCACGACGTCACCTGCTCCATCGGCGCGGAATTGGCCGCCCTGGCCGAGGTCTGCCCCGCCGTGATCGGCAGCGACCTCGACGACGTACGTCTCGCGATGGCTCGGCACAATCTCGGTGTGCCGCTGGTGAATTCCCGCTCGGACGGCGATGCGATCCACCACGGGGATGCGAGCGTTGCTGGGCAGGGACGTGGCGTCCCGTCGGCGATCGGCAGCGTATCCACTGCGGCGCTCGCCGGGGCGCAGGTGCGAAATGTGGTGCTGGTCAAGGCGGATGCGCTGGCGCCGTGCAGTAGCACTGAGGTCGTGATCGCGGATCCGGCGCGGCGGGCGGATGGGCGGCGGACGCATGATCCGGCGAAGCTGCAGCCGCCGCTGCCGGATCTGCTGGCGGCGTATGCCGGACGAGAGCTGGCCGTGAAGTGTGCTCCGGGACTGGATTTCGACAAGCTCGGGTGGGCGGGGGAGATCGAAGTCGTCTCGCTCGATGGGGCGGTGCGGGAAGCCTGCCTGTGGTCACCGGGTTTGGCGGAGCCGGGTGTGACCCGCCGCGCGACCGTGCTCTCGTCCACTGCCGCGCCCTGGACTCTCACCGATGCCGATCCGGACGATATCCCCGAGCGTGAGCCGGGGGAGTGGATCATCGACCCGGACGGGGCGGTCGTCCGTGCGGGGCTGGTGCGGCACTATGCCGCGAAACACCGGCTGTGGCAGCTGGATCCGCGCATCGCGTACCTGACCGGCGACCGGGTTCCGGAGGGTGTGCGGGGGTTCCGGGTGCTCGATCGGATGGAATTCCGGGAGAAGCCGCTACGGGCCGAGTTGCACCGTCGCGACTGTGGTCCGCTGGAGATCCTCGCGCGTGGTGTCGATATCGACCCGGATGCGCTCCGTGCCCGGCTCAAACCGCGAGGCTCCCAGCCACATACGCTGGTCGTCACCCGGATCGGCCGGGCGGCAACGGTTTTCCTCTGCGCCACGCCCTGACGCGGTGTCTCCGCCCCGGTAGCTCGCGCTGTTTCAGCCCTGATAGCTGACGTGGGTGGGTCGCATGACGAGGACGACGCGGTGCGGATGGTCGCCGACCGGCTTGTCGTAGGCCAGGCCGTACCGCTGCGCCAGGACGTCGAAGAACTCGCCCTCGGGGTCGGCGTCGATGCGCTCGATGACGCCGCGCACCTCGAGGTAGCGGTAGGGAGCCTCGGGATCATTGATGCTCACGGCCACGTGCGGGTCGCGAGACGTATTGCGGTGCTTGGCGCGAGCGGTGGTCGTGGTGAAGCGCAGGAACTCACCGTCCCAGATCTGCCAGACCGGGGTGACCTGTGGGGTGCCGTCCGGGTTGAGGGTGGCCAGGTGCGCGAACAGCGGGCGGGTCAGCAGGTCGGTGTACTTCTCGGGAATGACGGGGTGGGTCACGGTGTGCTCCTTCAGAGTTGGGAGATCTCGACGATGCGGAAGCCGGCGGGGACGCCGTCGCCGTAGGGGCCGTTCTTGTCGAACTGGGAGACCGTGACCAGCGCATGGCCGCCGGTGTGCACGATCGAGGTGGGGATGTCGAGCGCGGGGTCGGTGACGCGGTGCTGCAGTTCGGCTTTCGCGCCGTCGTTCCCGAGCCGCCAGCGGGACACGGCGTTCCCCTTGTTGTGCACCACCCACAGGGTGTCGCCGCGCAGTTCCAGGCCGTCGCCGTCGAGCGCGTCGCCGCCGGTGCGCTCGATCCGTTGCGCGGTCGGTTGCGGTCCGGTCGAGACCCGGTAGAGGTCGCCGTTGGTCATGTCGACCACGATCAGATACCGGCCCCCGTTGTCGGCGGCAATGCCGTTGAGGGTTATGGGATTCCGCGCGGCCGGGTCCTTGGCGGCGCCGAGGTCGAGGTAGACCCGCAGTTCGCCGCCGTGCCCGTCGTGCGCGAGCGCGTCGGCGAGCTGGTCCGGTCCGATGCGGTAGACCACGTTCCGCACGCTGTCGGTGACGTAGACGCTGCCGTCCGGGGTGATGGCCAGATCGTTGACGAACGGCTGCCCGGCGGCCGGGACGTCGAAGCCGGCCAGCAGGGCGCGAGTCCCGGTGTCGTACACCGTGATTCCCGCGGTGTGGTCGATCACCCAGAGCCGCCCGGCGGCATCGACCTGCACGCCGTTGGCGGTGCGGCGTCCGTCCGCGCCCGCGGCCAGGAAGGTCTCGGCCGCGGTCGTGCCCGGCGTGGCCCGGTAGATCGCGCCGGTGAGGAACGAGCTCGCGTACACGTCGCCGGTACGCGGATCGACGGTGATGCTCTCCGGATACGCGCGCTCGGGCAGGTCGTACGCGGTGGTGATGCGGTCGGGCGCCGGGGTGTTGTGGTCGGGTGCGGCGCCCGGCGTCGCCGCGTCGCCGGTGCTGCACGCCGCCGACGCCAGCAGCAGCGCCGCCGTCACCGCGGGCGCGGCCCAGCGGCGAATCGGGTGGGACATGGTTCGTGCCTTTCGATCCCGGTGGATAGAGATGACATCTGAGTGTGAGAGCGAAGATAGATTAGAACTCTAATGATCGTCAAGGTTCGAACAACTGCATGAGCTATCATGCCGGGGTGACGTCGATGCCGGTCGAAGAACGCCTGGGGACCTTCATCAAGCGCGCCGAACAGGCGCTGATGGGTGCGAAGAACGCCGCCCTCAAACCCGCGGGCGTGACGATTCCGCAGTACGCGGCCCTCTACGTACTGAGTGAGAACCCGGGCATTTCGGCGGCCGAGCTGGCCCGGCGCTGCGGCGTCACGCCGCCCACCATGAACACGGTCCTCACCAATCTGCGCGAGCGCGGCCTCATCGAGCGCACGCCGCACGCCTGGCACCGCAATGTGCTCGAGACCCGGCTCACCGAGGAGGGCCGCACCGTCATGCACGCCGCCGACAAGCGGGCGGTCCCGGTCGAACGGGCGCTGGCCGCGGAGTTCACCGATGCCGAGCGCGAGACGCTCATGTCCATGCTCGAGCGTGCGGCCACCCTGCTCGATTCGGTGCGGCCGGACTGATCGCTAACGGTCGCTGATGGCGCCGAAGTCGGCGACGAATCTGGTGAGCAGCCGGGCGAATTCGGTGCGGTCGCGCTCGCCCCAGGCCGCGGTCGCCTCGGCGAAGACGGCCTGGCGGTTGGCGTGGGCGCGGCTCAGTGCGGTCTGCGCGGCGGGCGTGAGGTGCAGGTGGATGCGTCGCGCGTCGTGCTGGTCGGCACGGCGTTCCAGCAGGCCCTCGGTGACCGCGCGCGCCACCAGGCGGCTGGCGCGGGGCTGATCCACGCCCAGCGCGGCCGCGATGTCGGTGACGGTGGCCTCCCCGTCGCGCGCCTCGACCGCGTCGAGCACGCCGAAGAGGGTCGGATCGACGGCCGGTCCGCCCCCGCGGGCCGCGAATCTATTGAGCGCACGCCGGGTCTGGCTGCGCCGGATGGCCACCATGGCGCGCTCGATGGCGACGATCGCGGGGTCGTTGTCCTTCACCCTTGCCATCGTACAATTCCTTGCTAAAGTACATGTATATGTAATAAGACAACTGATTGGAGAATGTCATGACCGACACCCCGAAGCCGATCGGCTACTGGTTCAAGCACATCGACAAGACCCTCGAAGAGAACTTCGCCGCCCTGCTCGCCACCGAGGGCCTGCTGCGCCGCCACTGGCAGATCATGCACACCCTCTCCGGTGGCGCACTCGACGCGACCGGGCTCGACGTAGCCCTCTCGCCGTTCCTGAACGCCCAGGACCCTACGGCCGCACCATATGTCGGCACACTGCTCGACCGCGGCTGGGTCGTTCGCGATGCCGCGGGCACCTACGCCCTCACCCTCGAGGGCATCGGCGCGCACGCGAAACTGCTGGAGCGCATCGGGATTCAACGCACGGCGGCGACCGAGGGCCTCAGCGACGACGACTACCGCACGCTGCTCGATCTGCTGCAGCGCGTTTCGGCGAACGTCGACGCGTTCGCGCTGACCTTGCGGTAGCCGGCGCCCGTCACGGGTGCGGCGGCACCCGCTCGACCCGGGTCCAGCCCTTCCAGCCCCGCTCTGCCAGGATCGCCATGAGCCGTTCGGCGACCGGTGAGGTCTCGAGCATGGTCGTGTCCAGCAGGTCGACGAATTGATCGTCCATCACGTCGGTGAACTTGCCGCCGACTCTGCCGGTATCCGCCTCGCCGGCTGTCATGGCGCGAATCAGCAAGCGCTCCAGGATGTCGGCGACCTCGACGATTCGCGAGTCGTCCGCCGACCAGTCGAGCGCGCCACTGACCAGGTGATAGAGCCGCA
The DNA here is from genome assembly GCF_042754085.1 of Nocardia sp. NPDC059236. Lineage (NCBI taxonomy): Bacteria > Bacillati > Actinomycetota > Actinomycetes > Mycobacteriales > Nocardiaceae > Nocardia > Nocardia sp. NPDC059236. Next base: position 79,187 of record NZ_JBHZAF010000026.1, on the reverse strand, counting down.
CCATGTCGGGGTTGTCCAGCTCCTCGTGCTTCTTGGCGATCACGGCGTCGATGAGGTCCGGCACCTGGGCGGCGATCATGATCCAGCCGTCCCGTTCCAGCTCGATGTACCGCTCCTCGACGCCGAGACCCCGCAGCCGATCGAGGTAGTCCACCACGCTCTGCGGCAACGCCAGCTGCTCGCCCGCGGCCAGCTTGGCCAGCCGTTCGCGAGTGCCCTGCAACCGCCGGATCTCGGCGCGCAACTCCTTGTCGATCGCCCGGACGCTCGCGGTGAACTCCTCCGGGTCGGCGTCGAGGAGCTCCTGCACCCGCGCCAGCGGCACCCCCGCGGCAGCGAGGGTGTGGATCCGGATCAGCCGCACCACCGCGGCCGCGTCGTAGGTCCGGTAACCGGAGTGGTCGCGCTCCGGCTCCGGCAGCAGTCCGATGCGGTGGTAGTGGCGCACCGCCCGCACCGTCACCCCCGCGTAGGCCGCCAGCCTGCTGATGGTGAGCATGGCTTCAGACTGCCTCAGGCGATCTTCCGGCGGTAGGTGACCATCGCGAATCCATAGGCCACGACCAGGATTCCGACGCACCAGGCCAATGCCGTCCAGACCTGGCCGCCGACCGGCTGCTGGGCGAACAGGCCGCGGATCGTATCGACGATCGACGTCACCGGCTGGTGTTCGGCGAACCAGCGCACCGGCGCGGGCATGCCCGCGGTGGGCACGAAGGCCGAGCTCACGAACGGCAGGAAGATGAGCGGGTAGGAGAACGCGCCCGCACCCTCGACCGACCCCGCCGACAGGCCCGGGATCACCGCGAGCCAGGTCAACGCCAGGGTGAACAGGATCAGGATCCCGGCGACCGCGAGCCACGCGGCCACTCCGGCACCCGAGCGGAAGCCGATGAGCAGCGCCACGCCCACCACGATCACGAGCGAGATCAGATTGGCGATCAGCGATGTCAGCACATGCGCCCACAGCACACCCGACCGCGCGATCGGCATCGACTGGAAGCGCTCGAAGATCCCGCTCTTGATGTCTGTGAACAGCCGGAACGCGGTGTAGGAGATACCCGATGCGATCGTGATGAGCAGGATGCCGGGCAGCATGTAGTCCACGTACTTTTCCGAGTCCGTGGCGATCGCACCGCCGAACACGTAGACGAACAGCAGCATCATGGCGATCGGCACGATCGCGGTGGTGATGATGGCGTCGGGGCTGCGGGTGACATGGCGCAGGGTCCGGCCCGTGAGTGCGGCGGTATCACCGAAGAAGTAGGAGGGCATCGTCTTTCCTAGGGGTTCGTGTCAGCGACGGAGTTCGCGCCGGCGACGTCGCTCTCGGGGTCGTCGCCGATGATCGCGAGGAAGATCTGCTCGAGCGTCGGCCGCTTCTCGACGTACTCGACGGTGGCGGGCGGGAGCAGTCGCTCCAGTTCGCCGAGCGTGCCGTTCGCGATGATCCGGCCCCGGTGCAGGATCGCGATCCGGTCGGCCAATTGTTCGGCCTCGTCGAGGTATTGGGTGGTGAGCAGTACCGTCGTGCCGTGGCCGGCGAGCTCCTCGATCGTCTGCCACACCTCGAGGCGCGCCTCCGGATCGAGTCCGGTCGTCGGCTCGTCCAGGAAGATCACCGGCGGATTCCCGATGAGGCTCATGGCGATATCCAGGCGGCGGCGCATCCCACCCGAATAGGTGGACACCTTCCGCGCACCGGCGTCGGTGAGCGAGAAACGCGCGAGCAGGTCATCCGCGATCGCGCCGGGCTGCGCGAGGTGGCGCAGCCGGGCGACGAGCACGAGATTCTCCCGCCCGCTGAGGATCTCGTCGACGGCCGTGAACTGCCCGGTGAGGCTGAAGGATTCGCGCACTGCGGCCGGTTGGGTGGCGACATCGAAGCCGTTCACGCCGACCGTTCCCGCGTCGGCCTTCAGCAGCGTGGCCAGGATCCGCACGGTGGTGGTCTTGCCCGACCCGTTGGAGCCGAGCAGCGCGAAGATGCTGCCGCGCTCTACCTCGAAGTCCACGCCCCGCAGCACTTCGAGCTGACCGTACGATTTCTCGAGACCCCGCACCCGGATGGCCGGGGCGTGGGCCGTTTCGGCAGTCGTCATCGTTCTTCTCCATCCCGGAGCTGTTCCGGTCGTTCCGGGAGGCTCCTGGCACCAGGATGGAGGGTTGACCCAGCGTCAGGGTCAAGCCGGACGCGGTGTCACTTCTCGGGTTTGAAGACGAACAGCTCGCCGATGCGGGTGGTCACCACGACCTCGCCCTGATCGCCCACGGCGGTGGCCACGGTCGTGCCCTCCGCGCCGGGCAGCTCGTTCGACTGCACCGTGGCGCCGGTCTTCGTGTCGAAGGTGACCAGCGTCAGCTTGTCGCCGATCGGCGCGACCGTGTACCCGGTCCCGCCCGCCGTCTGCACCGGCCGCCCGCGCAGCTCCAGATCCTTACGCTCCCAGGCGATCTCGGCGCTGTTCCCCCGGTCGTGCAGCGCGACCAGATGCCCCTCGTCGCCGGCGGGGACCAGCAGTCCGTCGGCCACCGAGATGCCGCCGCGCGCCGGGAAACCCAGATCCTGCACCCATTTGGTGTGCCCGGTGGCGGCGTCCACGGCCATCAGCCGGTTGGTGTTGTCGCCGACGTACACCGTGGACCCGTCGGCCGACAGCGCCGGGCTGGTGGCGCTGCCCTGTTCGAGCAGCTGCGCGATCCAGTCGACGTGAACGTCCTTGCCGCCGTAGGTGAGTGCGATCAGTGCGGCCGCCTTGTCGCCCGGCTTCCACACCGTCGCGTAGAAACGCCCCGACTTCTGGTCCACCGCCGACACATTCGCGATCGGGCACTGCGGCCCGCCGGTCGCGCAATCCTCCAGGCCCTGCCGGTCCGGCGGCCGGCTCAGCGACGGGTTGGTCAGGAAGTCGGGCTCGCCGAGCAGCTGGAAGGTGGACACCTGCCGATCGCCGGTCTGCCGGCTGAGCACGTCCACCTGTCCGGACTGGGTCACCGACAGGACATTTCCGTCACCGGTGAACTGCACCGACACCGGTGTCCCGGCGGCCGGGGTGCGCCAGCGTGGCTGCCCGGAATTGTTGAAGGAGTTCACCGCGCCGTCGTCGCCGACGTACACATTGCCGACGCCGTCCACCGCGGAGCCGCCGTCGACGGCGCTGGGACCCATCGGATTGCAGAACCGCTTGCGCCCGGTCGGCATCTGGAACGAGACAATATTGCAGGCATTGGCGCGGGTGGTGACGTACAGCTGACCGTCGCCGCCGATCGTCACCGGCTGCGCGACCGGACCGCCCACGGGCCGAGACCAATTCAGCGCCAGCTTCCGCGACCCGGTGACCGGACTCGACCCGCTGTTGTGCGCGTCGCGGAAGGCCAGCGGCCACCCCTTGCCCGGGCCTACGCCGATATCGTCGACCTTGGTGCTGCCGTACGCGCACGCGGTCAGCGTGAACAGCCCGGCGCTCGCCAGAGCCAGCACCTTCGCCCCGGTGCGGGTGCGTCGTTCACGTCCGGTCCGCCGCCTGCCGTTTCGCACCTGCTGGTGTCCCTTCTGCCAGTACGGAAGTCTGTAGTTTCTCGCCGGGCCGCTACAGCCGGAGCACAGCCTACTTTCACGCCCTGTGAGGGGGGCGGATACCCTCGTTGAAACGACCGGTGAACACAGGGAGTAGTTCGTGACGAGCATGTGGGGCGCACCGTTGCGCTCGCGTTGGCGGGGGTCGCGCCGCCGTGATCCGGAGCAGGCGCGTTTCCTCACCCTCGCGTCCCTCAGGTGGGTTCTCGCCAATCGCGCCTACACGCCCTGGTATCTGGTGCGCTACTACCGGCTGTTCAAGTTCAAGATGGCCAATCCGCACGTGGTGTTGCGCGGCATGGTCTTCCTGGGCCGCAGGGTCGAAATCCACGCCACCCCGGAACTGGGCCGGCTGGAGATCGGCCGCTGGGTGCACATCGGCGACGGTAATGCCATTCGCTGCCACGAGGGTTCGCTGCGCATCGGCGACAAGGTGGTGTTCGGCAAGGACAATGTCGTCAACACCTACCTCGATATCGAGATCGGCGAATCCACCCTGGTCGCCGACTGGTGCTACATCTGCGACTTCGACCATGTCACCGACGACATCAACCTGCCCATCAAGGACCAGGGCATCGTGAAGTCCCCGGTGCGCATCGGCCCCGACACCTGGATCGCGGCCAAGGTCACCGTGCTGCGCTCCACCCGGGTCGGCCGCGGCTGCGTGCTCGGTGCTCACGCCGTGGTCAAGGGCGACGTCCCCGACTACTCCATCGCCGTCGGCGCCCCCGCCAAGGTGGTCAAGAACCGCAAGGACGCCTGGGACTCCGCCGCCGAGAAGCGCGCCGCCCACCTGGCCGCCCTCGCCGACATCGAACGCAAGAAGAGCGGCGCCACCGCGTCCTGACAAATCACCGCCTGACCCATCACCGCGCAGAGGCCGGGCCGCGATGCCCGGCCTTTGTCATGCCCGCCCGGTACGTTCAGGCGCATGCACCGCTACGCCGCCTTCCTGCGCGGGATCATGCCCACCAACCCCAATATGCGCAGTGAGAAACTGCGCGGCGTCTTCGAGGGTCTCGGCTTCGAGAAGGTGAGCACCTTGCTCACCAGCGGCAATGTCGTCTTCCGGTCCGGCGACTCGGATGTCCCGGCCCTGGAAGCCAAGATCCAGCAGGCCCTCAACTCCGAACTGGGCATCCCCGGCGGCACCCTGATCCGGACCCACGCCCAGCTCCAGGCCCTCATCGACTCCGCCCCCTTCGCCGGCCTCACTCACGGCCGCGAGACCTACCTGACGGTCACCTTCGTCCGCGACATCCCGAAGTCCCTCCCCGAATTCCCCGAGGGCGAATCCACCGTCCGCCTCGTCCGCTTCGACAAGCCCTGCCGCGCCCTGCTCTCGGTCATCGACAACACCGACCCCAGCACCACGGGCTTCATGGCCGTCGTCGAGAAGGCCTACGGCAAGGACATCACCACCCGCACCTTCCTGACGGTCCAGAAGGCCCTCAAAAAGATGGACGCCTAACGCATTTCGGCCTGCGGGCCGTCGTGGGGCGCGATACCGTGGGCCGGTGACTCTCGGATTTCGAGCTGTGCTGACCGGCGTGGCGTCCGTCGCGCTGGTGGGGTCGCTCGCCGCGAATGCTCATGCGACGCCGTCCAGCGGCATCAGCGCCGTGATCCTCTCGCAGACCACCATCGGCGGTATGGACTACATTCTGCGCGAAATCACCGTGGCGCCAGGCGGTTCCACCGGGTGGCATTACCACGATGGGACGTTGTACGCGCTGGTGCGGCAGGGCGAGCTGAGCCATTACGGGTCGGACTGCGCGGTGGATCAGACCGGCGGGCCGGGTACCACGTTCGTGGAGCGGGCCGGGTCGGGGAATGTGCATCTCGAGCGGAATCTGGGCACCGAGCCGCAGATCCTCGATGTGCTGTATGTGCTGCCCGCGGGCAGTCCACTGTCCGAGGATGCGCCGAATCCGGGCTGCCCGTTCGACTGACCGGCTGCCGGGGTCGAGCGTCCGCTGACCCCGAATTAGAACTCGTTCCAATTCGGGGCGCAGGGATGTCCCAGGTGAATTCGAGCCGAGGGGCTCAGTACGGCTGGTTCGGGTCGCGTTCGGGGAGTGGGCGTTCCGCGATCACGGGACGGCCCAGCGGTGTCCGGACGCGGCGCTTGGCGGACTGGTAGACCAGGGCGGTCTCCTCGGCGACCACGTCCCAGGCGAAGTCGGCGGTCAGCCGCTCGCGGGCGGACCAGGCGCGATCCTGGGCGGCGGCGGGGTCGTCCAGCACCGAGATCACCGCGTCCGCAACGCCGTTCACGTCGGCCGGTTCGAACGAGGCGCCGGTGACGCCGTCGGTGACCAGGTCGCCGAGCCCACCGGCGGTGGAGGTGACCAGCGGGGTGCCCGCGGCCGCCGCCTCCAGCGCGACGATGCCGAAGGGCTCGTAGCGGCTGGGCAGCACGATGGCATCGGCGCTGTGCAGCCAGCCGAGCAGATCGGTGTGGTCGAGCTTGCCCACGAAGTTGACCGCGCGCGCCACCCGGTGCGCGCGGGCCCGCTCACGCAGCCAATCGAATTGGGTGCCGATACCGGCCACCGTCAGGGTCGTGCCCGGGTGCGCCTTGCGGATCCGCGGCAGCGCGGCAATAGCGTCCTGGATGCCCTTCTCGTACTCCAGCCGGCCCACGTACAGCAGTCGCGGCGGACCGGAGCGGGGCGCGCGCTCACGGAAGGTCCACGCGCCCACGTCGATACCGTTGCGGATCACCGTCATCGGCACCCGCTCGGCGCCGTAGAGCCGGTGCACCTCGTCCTTCATGGACTCCGAACAGGTGATGAGCGCGTCGGATTCGTGCGCCAGCCACCACTCCACCGAGTGCACCTGCCGATTCACCCGTCCCGACACCCAGCCGCTGTGCCGGCCCGCCTCGGTGGCGTGAATGGTGGAAACCAGTGGCACGTCGTAATACTCGGCCAGCGTGATGGCCGGGTGCGCGACCAGCCAGTCGTGCGCGTGCACCACGTCCGGTGTCCAGCCCTCGCCGATGCCGGGCTTGTTCAGCGCGATGCCGGCCCGCACCATGGCGTGGCCCATGGCCAGGGTCCAGGCCAGCATGTCCTCGCCGAAATCGAAGGCCGGCGGATCCTCGGCGACCGCCACCACCAGCACGCCCTCCTCGATGAAGGAGTGCGTCGGGTGGGTGGTGGCGTCGGTGCCCATCGGACGGCGCGCCAGCACGACGACTTCGTGCCCGGCCGCGGCCAGTTCGACGGCGAGGTGATGCACGTGGCGGCCCAGCCCGCCGACTACGACGGGTGGGTACTCCCACGACACCATCAAGATCTTCATGCGGGTCCTTCTGAAGCGGGGCCGAGCCTGCGCGCATCGAGCGCGGGGAAGAGTCCGTCGGCCGCGTACCATCCTGCCGCCAACTGCCCCGCTTTGGCGAGTTGCCCGGCCGCCACCGCCGCGGCGATCTCGCGCACGGCGTGGGCGTGTTCATGGGCGCGGTCACGCGCGTATCCGGCCGCGGAATCCTTGGACACCATGAACGCCCAGTCACTGGAGACGGCGAGGATCGCCTCTCGCAGCAGCTGGTCGGCAACCGTGTCGCGGAGCCCGAATCGGTCGTTGTGCATCGATCCGGCGTCCACCCGCATCTTGTCGAGGGTGTCCAGGGCCAGCCGCACCACCTCGGCGTTGAGCTCGACCAGATCCGCGACCTGGTCCCCGGCCCACACCCGCCAGTCCTTGCCCGAACCCCAGGAGGAGTCGGCCAATTCGACGCGTTCGCCCACGTAACCACGGGCCCGCGCATCGGCGAGCGTGCCGACGGTGACCCCCGCCTCGGGTAGCGCGCGCAGCACCTGTTCGAGCCACTGCGGACCCTCGTGCCACCAGTGCCCGAACAGTTCGGTGTCGAACGCGGCCACCACCAGGGCCGGGCGACCGATCCGTTCCGACTCCGAGATCAGCCGCTCCCGCACGGTCGCCACGAAGTCCGCGACGTCCTTCTCGATCGCCGCGGCGGCGAGTTCGGGATCGTAAGGGGCCTTGTCGGGGCCCGCGACGGTCTTGCCGGTGACGCGCGCCGGTTTCAGTCCGGTGGCGTGATCGTAGTGATGGAAATCACGATAGAAGGGCTGTCCCGGGTACCCGGATTTCGGCGACCACACCCGGTAGCTGACCGTCAGGTCGCGGCCGAAGGCCACCACATCCGAATCCCACACCGGCCGCCCGAGCGTGGTGTCACCGCGCAGCGCGGGACCGTCCACCATGAAGTGCGAGATGCCGACCTTGTCGTAGGTCGTTTCCATCCCGGGCGTGAACCCGCACTCCGGGGCCCAGATGCCGGAGGGTGTGTGCCCCCATCGGGCCCGCGCGTCCGCCAGCCCCTCGGTCAGTTCGTACTCGCGCAGCCGCGGATCCAGCAGCGGCTGGAACGGATGCGACAGCGGCCCGCCCAGCAATTCGATGGCTTCGGCGTCGATGAGCTCGCGCCACACCGGCGAGGCCCCGTGCATCCAGCGCGTCTCGAAATCGTCGAGAGCCGTTGCGGCGAGCCGGTGTTCGTGCCCGCCGAGCGCGGTATTGCCCGCCATGGACGCCTCGTCGGCACGCAGCCGCCAGTTGCCCAGCCAGTGGTGCATGCCCTTCAGGCAGTGCGGATCATCCAGCTGCGCCGCCAGCACCGGCGTGATCCCCAGGCTGATCAGGTGCGAACGGCCCTCTGCCGCAAGGGTTCTCAGCACATTCGCCACGGGCAGGTAGGACGCCGCCCACGACTGGTACAGCCACTCCTCGCCGACCGGCCAGCGCCCGTGATGAGCCAGCCACGGCAGATGTGAGTGCAGGACCAGCGTGAACTGGCCCGGCACCGGGGAAAGCTTGTCACTCACGGCTTCACCGCGATGGCCAGCAGATCCAGGCTGGCGTCGATGTCCCGCTCGGTGTCGGCGACCAGTTCGAAATCGTCGATGCGCACGGCGGCCACGTCCGCCGCCAGCTCCGCCGGCCACGGCTCGCCCGCCAGCGCCCGCTCGATCTGCGCGTCGATGATCGACCCGCCCCACTTCGCGTCCAGCGCTACGAGTTCGGGCCCGTGGAAGATGCCGGCCATCAGTTCCACGGTGAAACCGGCCTCGACGAGAAGTTCGGTCATCTCGGCGGCATTCAGCTCACGCGTGTGGAAAGGGTTGAGCGGCGTATCGCGCCCGGGGGAGAAGGTGATCCGGTTGGGGGTGGAGATCAGCAGCTTGCCGCCGGGCCGCAGCACCCGCAGGCATTCGCGCAGGAACTGCGCCTGGTCCCAAAGGTGCTCGATCACTTGGAAGTTCACCACGATGTCGACCGAGGCGTCGTCGAGCGGCAGCGCGGCCAGATTGCCCTGCACCATCCGCACCCGCGGGTACTTGGCGCGCACGTGCGCGACCGCGCTGTCGTCGTAGTCCAGGCCGGTGACCTGCGCGGCGACGTCGGCGATCATATTGGCGCCGTAGCCTTCTCCGCTGCCGGCCTCGAGCACGACCTTACCCGCGCAGTGCTCCAGCATGCGCACGTAGGCGATCTCGTGCCGCCGGAACCAGTAGTTCTCCTCGGCGATGCCGGGCACCGTCCGCTCACCGGTCAAAGGCAAGGGATCGGTGGGGTTTTCAACAGGACTCACGGCCTCGCTCATTGCTCCGACGTTAGCGGTTGTCCATATCACACCCGCGACCGGATCAGCCGATGCAGAAAGTCACACACTAAGTTACCCACGAGTAACTTAACGTAGGGTAATCTCCCGGACGAGCTACTTGTGGACGTACGTGACGAACTCGTGCGACCGCCATACCCAGTGCCACCAGAACAGGAGGTCGACGAAGACCAATGCCGAACATCGTCGTACTGATCAAGCAGGTTCCCGACACCTGGTCCGAGCGCAAGCTGACCAGCGGTGACTACACCCTCGACCGCGAGGCCGCCGACGCCATCCTCGATGAGATCAACGAGCGCGCCGTCGAGGAGGCGCTGTTGATCAAGGAGGCGCAGGGCGGCGAGGTCACCGTGCTGGCCGCAGGCCCCGACCGGGCCACCGAGGCCATCCGCAAGGCCCTGTCCATGGGCGCGGACAAGGCCATCCACATCAACGACCCGGCCATCCACGGCTCCGACGCCGTGCAGACCGCCTACATCCTGGCCGCGGCGCTGGGCCAGATCGAGGGCATCGAGCTGGTCATTGCGGGCAACGAGGCCACCGACGGTCGCGCCGGCGCCGTTCCGGCCATCATCGCCGAGTACCTGGGCCTGCCGCAGCTGACCCACCTGCGCAAGCTGACCGTCGACGGCGAGCGCATCGCCGGCGAGCGGGAGACCGACGAGGGCGTGTTCAAGCTCGAGGCGACTCTTCCGGCCATCGTCTCGGTCACCGAGAAGATCAACGAGCCGCGCTTCCCCTCCTTCAAGGGCATCATGGCCGCCAAGAAGAAGGAAGTTCAGACCTTCACCCTGGCGGAACTGGGCGTCGACCCGGAGACCGTGGGCGTTGCGAACGCCGGCACCCAGGTGACCGGTGTGACCCCGAAGCCGGCGCGCACGGCGGGCGAGAAGATCGTCGACGAGGGCGAGGGCGGCAACCAGATCGCCACCTACCTGGTCGGCCAGAAGATCATCTAAAGCCCCCGAGCCCAACGACTTTCAGGAGATAGAAAAAATGGCAGAAGTTCTGGTGCTCGTGGAGCACGCTGACGGTGCGCCCAAGAAGGTGACCACCGAACTCCTCACCGCCGCCCGCTCGCTCGGCACCCCGGCCGCCGTCGTGGTCGGCCCGGCCGGCACCGCCGACAAGCTGGGTGACGCCCTGGCCGCCGCCGGCGCCGAGAAGATCTACGTCGCCGAGGGCGACGACGCCGAGGGCTTCCTCGTCACCCCCAAGGTCGACGTGCTCGCCGGCCTGTCCGAGTCCGCCGCCCCGGCCGCGATCCTGGTCGCCGCCACCGCGGAGGGCAAGGAGGTGTCGGGTCGCCTGGCCGCCCGCATCGGTTCCGGTCTGCTCATCGATGCCATCGCCGTGAACGGCGACGGCTCGGTGCAGCACTCCATCTTCGGTGGCGCGTTCACCGTGGACGCCAAGGCCACCGGCGACGTGCCGGTGATCTCGGTGCGCCCGGGCGCCGTCGAGGCCGCCCCGCAGGCCGCCGCCGGCGAGAAGGTCGCCGTCGAGCTGCCCGCGCAGGAAGAGGGCGTCGTCAAGGTCATCTCGCGTGAGCCGAACGTGGGCGGCGACCGCCCCGAGCTCACCGAGGCCGCGATCGTGGTCTCCGGTGGCCGTGGTGTCGGTTCCGCCGACAACTTCGGCAAGGTCGTCGAGCCGCTGGCCGACGCCCTCGGTGCCGCCGTCGGTGCGTCCCGCGCCGCCGTCGACTCCGGCTACTACCCGGGCCAGTTCCAGGTCGGTCAGACCGGTAAGACGGTCTCCCCGCAGCTGTACATCGCCCTCGGCATCTCCGGCGCCATCCAGCACCGCGCCGGCATGCAGACCTCGAAGACCATCGTGGCCGTCAACAAGGACGAAGAGGCCCCGATCTTCGAGATCTCGGACTACGGCATCGTCGGCGACCTGTTCAACGTCGCCCCGCAGCTGACCGAGGCCGTGAAGGCCCACAAGGGCTGATTTCAGCTCTGCTGCAAGCGGATCGAATGTCCCCCGGCCGGATTCGGCCGGGGGACATTCGTTTTCGGGCCCAAGGAACTGAGGGCACGGAGGTGCCGCGAGTTCCGGCCACGTTTGAAACGTATTCCTTTACGTTTGCGCCATGCGCACTCTCCTCACCTCCCTCGCCGTAACCGCCGCCCTGGCTGCCGGAATCGGCCAAGCCGCTGCTACGCCACAATCCGGCTCCTCATCCGCATCGAGTGCCCTCGGGAACAGTGGCTCCTATGCGCTCGATGGCGGCCTGTGGTCGGACCTCGTGCAAACCGGTTCCGCCCAGGACCTGATTCACGGCTTCTGGTCTTCCCTTTGTTCCGGTAGCTCTTCGGCCTCTGCCGCGTACGGCCAGACGCAGAGCGCCTGCACCGGCCGTCCGGGCTAGCGTTCGTGCCCCCGGTATTGGGGGCTCGGAGCCGCTCTCGTTTTTGTGAAAAGGTGCAATTTATGATTGGGGCGCGTCGGCGGGGGTCGGTCGCGGTATCGAAAGGGATTGCCTCATGCGGATTCTCATGACCGGCGCTGCGGTCGCGGCAATGATGGCGGCCGGGATCGGGTCGGCTACGGCCGCGCCGCTGCCGCTGACCGATCCCACCGAGATCTCGGTGGCGACGGATGCGGTGGCGCCCGGAACCGGGGCTACCACGATCGCGGCATCCAACCCGAGTGGCAGCTGGGGCTGCGGTGTGACGGTGTTCTGCTCGGACCCCGTCGGGTAGCGCGATCGCTGTGCGTCGTGGACGTACAGTTACACCGTGCGTGGGCGATTCGATCCTCGGCGATGGCGGGCCGAGGAGCGCGTCGCCCGTAAGACCAGTAACGCTGCCGGTTCCGGATCCGACGGCGTCGAACTCGGCGACGTCGTCGCGGCCCTGCATTTCGATCTCGCAGAATGGCTGGGATCGGACGTGCCCCTGAAGGTCTTCGACCGCATCTCCGAGGCGCTGGACGACCAATTCACCTCGGTCGTGACCACCGGGCAAGCCGTGGACCGCGAGACCTTCCTCGCCGGCATGTGGTCGGCCCGAAACATGCTGGCGGGCGTGGAAATCGAGGTCTCCGAGGTCCAGGAGATCGCCCGCAGCGGCCAGCTGATCGTCGTCCGCTTCGTCGCCGAGAACCGCATCGGCACGGTGAAAACCGGTCGGCGCACAGTGACGGCCGTCCTGGTGACCGACGGCCGAACCTACCTGTGGCGCACCGTGCACGAGACACCGGTACCGGAACCGGCCGCCGCTACGCCACAACCAGCCACCGAGAGTTCAGCCGTAGACGCGAGCGGCGATGTGGCCGTCGGGCCGGACCAGCAGACCGGTAGTGGGGGGGAGGCTGCAGGCATCGCGGAGGGCCTGGGGGAGTTGGGAACCGGTGAGCAGCACGTGGCCGGGGCCGACCAGGTCGAGGGTGGAGCGGCCGTCGGGGAGCCAGGCGTGGGGGAGGCGGTCGCCGATCTCGGCGGCAGGAAGGTAGCCGCGATCGGCGAGGGTGGTGCCGGTGTCCCGGTAAGCGGTGCCGAGCAGCAACTCGTCGTCGATGCGGTAGCTCCCGCGCGTACGGAAGTTCTCGGTGGAGATGTCGATGACCTGGCGGGCGAGCTCGCGGCGCTCGGATTCGTAAGTGCCGAGCAGGATTTCGGGAGCCGCCCCGGTGATCACGGCGGCCAGCTTCCACGCGAGGTTGTCGGCGTCGCCGATCCCGAGGTTCATGCCGTGGCCACCGGTGGGCGGGACGGCGTGGGCGGCGTCCCCGGCGAGCAGGACTCGGCCGGACCGGTAGGAGTCGACCAGCCGGGCGTCCATGCGCCAGGTGGCGGTATCGCGGATGACGACGGGCAGATCGGAAATGCCGCTGCCGCGGCGAATCCGGTCGATCAGGTCGATGTCACCGGGATCGCGCCCGTGCAAGGGCTGCTGGAAGATCCACTGCCGGTCATTGTCGACCGCGAGAAACCCACCCCCGCCGGTCAGGAAGTATGAGGCGCTCGCCCGGTCCGCGACCACCGGCCCCAGGGCCGCTTCGAAGCGGACACTGAGGAATTCGTTCAGGCCGGTCGGTCCGTCCATGGTGATCCCAGCCCCGGTGCGAACGGTGCTGTGCGCGCCGTCGCAGCCGACGAGCCATTCCGCTTGCAGCACGGTCACTTCGCCGGTGCGCTCGTCGCGGACGGTCGCGGTGACCCCGGATTCGGCGGGCTCGTACGAGAGCAGCCGCATACCGCGCTGGACGCGATCACCCGCCCGCGCGGCCAGCACTAGTTCGAGCGCGTCCTGGGAACAGATCAGCCCGGGCGACGGCGTGTGTTCGATGTCGCCCGGTATCGGCTGGGTGCGCACGTAGTCCGGATCGGTGAGCGTCTTCCCACGAAAGAACGCGACGTGCTCGGCGGGCAGTCCCGCCGCGCGGATGTCCGCTTCGAGCCCACAGCGCCGGAAGATCTCCATGGACCGGGCCGAGATCCCGCGCGCCTTCGGATGCGGGGAGGGTTCGGTGCGGGCCTCCATGACCCGATGGTCGATTCCCATGCGCGACAACAGGATCGACAACGTCAGCCCGACGGGGCCGCCGCCGATCACCAGCACGGATGTACGCATGACCCTCCTGTAACGTCAATATCTTGTATTGACGTTACACTGGCTGCGTGGTGGATGACCAGAACCCCCGGGGCCTGTACTTCCTGGCCGACCTCGCGAATGCCGTGCGGGACGAAGCCGATGACGACGAGCTCCGGCGCGTCATGCGCCACCACCGTGCACCCGACCGCTACACCGCCGCGAAGCCTGCGGAAGTGCGAAGGGCGATCGGCCCTATCACGGACATCCTCGAGATGAGGAATCCCGACGAGGCGGCGCACGCCATCAACACGCTGCTGGCCGACTACCCCGCGCGCCCGATCCTGGTCCAATTCCCCGGCCGCCCATGGTCGATGCATTCCCGCCCGCCCGAGGACGCCGACCCCGAGTACTGGCTGCTCTCCACCGCCGCCCTCGCCCTCGGTCTGTGGCTGAGCGACCGCGGCCGCTGCGCCTGGGGCCGCTGCGCCGCCGCCGACTGCGGCCGCTACTTCATCGACACCGGCCGTCGCCAGCCCCAGAAGTACTGCGGCACCACCTGCGCCACCCGAACCCGGGTGGCCGCACACCGGCAACGTCGCTAGCCAGGCGCAGGCCGGCTACGGCAGGCTGGGGCGATGCCGATCTCACTTCCGCCCGGGCTGGCCGAGAACATCGCCGACAGCTTCGGCGAGCGCGGGCCGCGATGGCTGGCCGATCTGCCAGGTCTGGTGGAGAAGCTTTGCGCGGCTTGGGAGCTGGAGATCGTCGGCGGCAGTTTCGGGGGCGGGACACATTCGTGGGTCGCGCCGGTCCGGCGAGCCGATGGCTCGGTCGCCGTGCTGAAGGTGCCGGTGGTCGACGAGGAGAACTGCGGCGAGCCGACCGGGCTGTACTGCTATGGCGGCGACGGGGCGGTGCGGTTGTACGAGTTCGATCCGGAGTCCGGGGCCGATGCTGCTCGAATGGGCGCGGCCGGGCACGGAACTGCTGTATCAGCCCGGGTTTCCGAGCCTCGAGGGGCGGCCGGAGCACATCGCGAAGGTCGACCAGGCGTGCCGGCTGTATCGGCGGCTGCGCCGGGAGCCGCTCGCGACCCCGGACGGGTTCCCGGAATTGCCGGCGGCCACCGGGATGGTCGCGGAGTGGGAGGCGATGTTCCTCGCACCGGAAGCTGCTGTCGCCGAGGTGATTCCGGCGCGGCTGCGGGATCGGGCCGCCGAGCGGTGCGGGGAGCTGGCGGTGCCCGACGGGCCGCTGCTGGTCGTCAACCGCGACACTCATCTCGGCAATATCGTTGCGGCGGAGCGGGAGCCGTGGCTGCTCATCGACCCGAAGGCATATCTGGGGGAGGCGGCGTTCGATGCCGGGTTCCTGGTGATGATCCAGGTGCAGAGCGACCCGACGCCGGAGCATGCCCGGGCGGTGGCCGACCGGACCGCCGCGGGATTGGCCATCCACGCCGATCGAGCCCGCGCCTGGGCGTTCATGCGATCGATGGAGGAGATCGTGTGGGCCATCCAGGACGAGGAGCCCGAGGATCTGCGACTGCATCTCGCGGTGGCGGCGGCCCTGGCCTGACCGCCGGAAACCACTGCGGCGGAACTACCGCGGCCGATACCGATCTCGCGCCGCCTGCCGCCGCCGCTGCGCGTCGCGCTGCACCACCATCCCGATGGAGGTGGGGATCAGCAGCGCGAGTCCCCACGGCGCCGCGACCCAGATCGGCCAGAAGTAACCCAGTCCGGTGGCCACCCAGATCACCACGCACATGAGCGTCACGAAAACCCAGGGCGCCCAGATGATCTTCACCCAGAGCGGCACGCTGCTCACGTCGGCCGGGGCGCTCCGGCTGGAAACCCGTTGGACCGGTAGGTCGGACATGATCGGCGCGAGTTCCCCGTAGGTCCGGGCCGAGTACACCTGCTGCAGTCGTTCGTCGAACTCGTGCAGCGTGATGCGCCCCTCGTCCATGGCCACGCGCAGCCGGTCGACGATCTGTTCGCGGTCCCTGTCGGAGGCCCGCATGTTCTCCTGCCCCACGATGCCAGCGTAATTCGGTTCCGGCGGACGTGTCGGCCGTATCCGGCCGGGTGCGCCGCGCTCAGGTGGCGGCGGGCAGTCCGGCGATGCTCGCGACCAGCGCGCGGGCGTCCGCGCGCGCGGTGTCGGCCCAGGGCGCGCTCGGTTTGTGGATGTGCAGGGACGCCACCCCGTGCACGGCGCACCAGATGCGCAGGGCGGTGGCGCGCCGGGTCCCCGAGTCGGTCTCGGGCAGCAGCCGGGCGAGGCGGTCGAGCAGGTCGAGGCCGGGTCCCTCGCCTTCGGTGTCGAGCGGATCGGGCCGCTCGAAGAGCAATTGGTATGCGCCCGGGTGGTTTTCGGCCCAGGTCAGGTAGGCGCCGAGCAGGGCGTCCAGTCGCTCGGCGGGCGTCGCGCCGGCCGGGTCGGCGGCGTCGAGGTCGGCGCGCAGCCGGCCGAAGAGTTCGGCGATGACGGCGTAGTTCAGCGCGTCCTGGGAGGCGAAGTGCATGTAGACGGCGCTGGGGGCGACGCCGCAGGCGCGGGCGATGGCGCGCAGGGACGGCGCAGGCAGCGGTTGTGGCTCGAGTAGCAGGTCGATGGCCGCGGCGACGAGTTCGGCGCGCAGCCGCTCGCCTTCGCCGCGGGTTCGGCGCTGTCGGGTACCCGGCACGAAGTCCTCCTTGACAGAGATGACTGAACAGCTGTTAAGTATACATAGCTGAACACCCGTTCACCTAGGAGGAGAAATGACCGAGTGGTATCCGGCGACCGCGGTCGTCACCGGCGCGAGCAGCGGCATCGGCGCGGCCTTCGCCACCGCCCTGGCCGCCCGCGGCTGCGATCTGATCCTGGTGGCCCGGCGCGAGCCGCGGCTGCGGGACCTGGCGAAGGAATTGGAAGGCGCGCACGGGGTTTCGGTGCGTGTACTCGCGGCGGACCTCGCGGATTCGGCCGGTGTGGCACGGGTCGCCGAGGTCTGCACCGATCCGCTGCATCCCGTCGGCATCCTGATCAACAACGCGGGTTTCGCCACCCACGGCGCGCTGGCCGACCATGCGGCCGGGAAGGTCCGCGAGGAGATCGCGGTGAATGTGGCCGCGCTGGCCGAGCTGACCCACGCCGCACTGCCGGCCATGGTGACCCGCGATCGCGGGGTGATCGTCAATATCGCCTCGACGGCGGCCTTCCAGCCGATTCCGTTCATGGCCGTCTACGGCGCGACCAAGGCCTTCGTGCTCTCCTTCACCGAGGCGCTGTGGGGTGAGCTGGAGGGGTCGGGCGTCACCGCGCTGGCGGTCTGCCCGGGCGCGACCGACACCGAATTCTTCGATGTGGCCGGCGAAGCGGCGAGTGTCGGCAGCCGGCAGACGTCGCAGCAGGTGGTGGCCACCGCCCTGCGGGCCCTGGATCGCCGCAACCCGCCGCCGAGCGTCGTGTCCGGCACCGCCAATGCGGTCTCGTCGAGTCTGCCGCGAATCCTGCCCCGCCGCACCACCATCCGCGTGACCAGGCGTCTGGTGGGGGCGAAATGATGTTCGCACTGCGCCCGAGTGAACTCGGCGACATCGACGCCATGCGCCTGCACCTGCACAGCGAGCGCACGGTGGCGGCCTCGGCGGCGCGCACCTTCGAGATTCTCGCCTCGGGGGAGGGGCAGACCGAGTGGGCGAACGGCTATCGCGCCACCACCTGGTACTCGAATGTCCATGCCGCGGGCGCGATCCGCGATATCCACCTGCGCTGGATCACCGTGCGGGAACGCTTCCTGGCCTGGGAACCGGCCGCGCGCTTCACCTTCGGCGCGGACGCCATGTCGATTCCCCTGGCCCGCCGCATGATCGAGGACATCTCGTTCACGCCGATCGACGCCGGGCACTGCACGCTGACCTGGCAGGTCCATCTGGATCCGGCCCCGGCGCTCGCCCCGGTCGAGGCGCGGTTCGTGCGGTCGATGCTGACTCCGATGTTCGAGTCCTTCGCGGCCGGTCTCGCCGAGTTCGCCGCCGCGCATCCCGGTTAGGGGTGGTGGGTCACGCGCAGTGCAGCGCCGCCAGCAGGGTGGTCACGATGGGGGAGGTGCGGCCCTCGCTGCGGGTCACGGCCGAGACCGGGATGCGCAGCGGGTGCCCCGTGAGCCGCAGGGTGGCGATGCCCTCGGTCTGGCTGTCGGCGTAGAGGATGGTCCAGGCGTCGGGCCGGTTGATGAGTTCCATGGTGGCGGTGTGGTCCGGCGGGATGGGCGGGCCGAAGACCGGCCCGGTGGGGAGGTCGGCGAAGGCAGCCCGCACCACATTGTGGAGCAGGACCTGTTCCGACTCGGGCGGGAGCAGCAGCGGATAGGCCCCCAGTTCCGCGAGGGTGACATCCCCGCCGCGCATGACGAGCGGGTGCGCGGTGGAGGTGGCGATGACGGGATCCTCGTCCCAGAGCTTCTCGACGGTCAGGCCCGGCTGGTCGACACTGCCCCGGATGAGGGCAAGGTCACAGTCGCCGTCGGCCACCGCCTGGATGCGCTGCCGGAAGGGCTTGATGACGAATTCGATCTCCGCGCCCGGGTGCGCCTCGCGCGCGCCCGCGATGGCGGACAGTGATCTAGTTGCAAAGCTCATATTAGCCGCCAAGCGAATGCGCGGCCCGGAGGCCCGCACAGCTGCGCGAATGGCCGATTCCAGGCTCAGCATTTGCTTCGCAAGGGGAAGTAGCCGAGTGGTCGCGTCGGTCGGGACGACCGAGCGTGTGGACCGTTCGAAGAGGTTCACGCCGAGGTCGCGTTCCAGCCGGGCGATCTGATGACTGATAGCCGACTGCGAGATGAAGCATCGGCTCGCGGCCCGGCTGAAGCTCAGCTCCTCACAGACCGCCACGAAGTAGGCCAGTTGGCGCAGCTCCACGGCATTCTCCAATTCATGATCAACGTAGATAAGAGTCATCTTGATTATGCGCCCTGACGGCTGGAACAACCGCGTTCCGAATCACGGTTAGTCATGACGGAAGGGAGCAGTCATGCAACACGTGGAGGCGGGTATCGAAACCGCCGATGTCGTCATCGTCGGATCGGGCTTCGGTGGTCTCGCCGCTGCGAAGCAGTTGAACAAGTCGGGTATCCGTTACGTCCTGATCTCGGGTACGCCCGAGCACCTCTTCCAGCCACTCCTCTATCAGGTGGCGACGGGGGTGCTGGCCTCGGACGAGATCGCGCCTCCCATGGCCAATATCCTGCGCAACCACAAGAACGGCGAGGTGCGGCTGGGCAAGGTCACCGCCATCGACGCCCCCAATGCGGTCCTCACCTATGAGACATCCGAGGGTCCGCGCCGGATCCGGTACGGCAAGCTCATCGCCGCCACCGGCGCCAGCCAGTCGTACTTCGGCCGTGACGACTTCGCGGACAAGACGTTCTCGCTCAAGACCATCGACGACGCCCGCAACCTGCGCGCGCAGATCCAGCGCGTCTTCGAGCAGGCCAAGGATGCCGACCCCGAGACCCGCCGCCGGTTGCTGAGCTTCGTGGTGGTCGGCGCGGGCGCGACCGGCGTCGAGGTCGCCGGTCAGTTGAAGGAGCTCGCGAAGAGGTACTACCACCAGGAGGACACCGTCACCCTGGTGGAGGGCGCGGGCGTGGTGCTGCCGCCCTTCGGTGGCGGGCTGTCGGAATACGCCAAGGAGTCGCTGGAGCGCAGCGGCGTCGAGGTGCTGGTCGACACCTTCGTGACCGACATCGAGGACGGCAAGGTCACCGTCAAGAGCAAGGACGGCGTGGAGCGCCGGATCGCCGCCGAGACCGTGGTGTGGTCGGCGGGCGTGCAGGCCGGCGGCTTCGCCCAGGTGCTGGCCGAGGCCACCGGCTGCGAGACCGACCGCGCCGGCCGCCTGCTCATCAACCCCGACTGCACCGTCGGCGGCCACGCCGACATCTTCGCCATCGGTGACATGACCTACCTCAACGGCTACCCCGGCCAGTCGCCGGTGGCCATGCAGGAGGGCCGCCACGTCGCCGACATCATCCGCGGCAAGAAGCCCGCGGCCACGCCGTTCAAGTACTGGGACAAGGGCTCGATGGCGGTGATCAGCCGCTTCAGCGCGGTCACCAAGCTGAACGACAAGGTCAAGTTCACCGGTCTCATCGCCTGGGTGGCCTGGCTCGCGGTGCACATCTACTACCTGGTCGGCTTCCGCAACCGCTTCGCCGCGGTGCTGTCCTGGCTGGTCGCCTTCATCGGCAGCGGCCGGCCCGGCTTCAACGAGGTCGAAAAGGCCTCGGCCGCAAAGACTCCGGAGAAGTCACCGGTAGCGGCCTGACCGCAGGAACGAAACGAGCCGCCCGGCCATAGCGCCGGGCGGCTCGTTCCCGTTGTGGGGCAAGGTTAACCTGCGACTATGGCTGTTCCTACAACTCGATTGCTGGTGCTGGCGGTGGTGCGCCTGCTCCAGCCCGTGCACGGCTACGACGTGCGCCGCGAATTGCTGTCCTGGCATGCCGACGACTGGGCCAATGTGAAGCCCGGCTCGGTGTACGGGGCGCTGAACACGCTGGAGCGGGACGGTCTCATCTCGGTGGAGGGTGTCGGGCAGGAGGGGGCGCGGCCGGAGCGGCGCACGTATCGGCTGACTCCGGAGGGGGAGAAGGAATTCGGCGAGATGCTGCGCGAGTCGCTGTTCGCGGCCGACCAGCTCAAGCATCCGTATTTCGCGACGGTGTCGCTGTTCCCGCACGCGCCGAAGGTGGATGTGATTGCGGCGCTGCGCAGCCGGATCCTGCAGTTCGAGTCGAATCTGGTCTATCTCGAGCGCGAGGAGGAGCGGATTCTGGCCGGGAGCGGGGATCCGCGGGAGGCGGAGCCGCATCATGTCGCCGATGCGATCAATCTTGCTGCGGCGCATGTGCGTGCGGATCTGGAGTGGTCGCGCCGGACCCTGCAGCGGATCGAGAGCGGGGAGCTGGATGCCTGGTCGGGGACCATGGGCGGGGCCCCGGTCCCGCCTCCGGTGAAGTAGTGTCGCCGCTCCTGGCGAAGTAATCAAGTTTTAATAGTCAAGCTTGACTATATGGGTGAGTCGTTTCTACCGTTGAGGCGTGGAAACGACATCACCCGTCCGCGGCGCACCCACCGACCCGGTCATCCGGGTCCGTGGGCTGGCCCGGACCTTCAAGACCAAAACCGGTGACGTGCAAGCGGTCACGGGTATCGACTTCGACGTGCGCTACGGCGAGATCATCGGACTGCTCGGCCCCAACGGGGCCGGCAAGACCACCACCCTGCGGATGATCTCGACGCTGCTGGCGCCCACCGCGGGCGAGGCCACCGTGGTCGGCGCCGACCTGCGCGCCGAGCCGCGGACGGTGCGCTCCCGCATCGGCTATGTGCCGCAGGGCGGATCGACCAACGAGGCCGAACTGGTCGAGGACGAATTGATCCTGCAGGCAAGGCTTTTCGGGCTGTCCAAGACCGAGGCCAGGCGCAATGCCGCCGACCTGGCCAAGGCGCTCGAATTCGACGGGCTGGAGCGCCGCCGGTGCGGGCAGCTCTCCGGCGGGCAGCGGCGGCGGGTGGACATCGCGCTCGGCCTCGTGCACCGGCCCACGCTCATCTACCTCGACGAACCCACCACCGGGCTGGATCCGCAGAGCCGGGCCAACCTGTGGGACCACATCCGGCGGCTGCGCGACGAAGGCACCACCGTCGTACTCACCACCCACTATCTGGAGGAGGCGGACGCGCTCTGCGATCGCATCCTGGTGATGGACCACGGCACCATCGTCGCCGAAGGCACCCCCGATGAGCTGAAGCGGCGCATCTCCGGCGACGTGATCAGCCTCGAGATCGCTTCCGGCAGCGCCGATCTGGCCCTGGAGGTCGCCGCGGAGGCGCTCGAACTGCGCTCCCGGCTGCGCACCGAGGGCCACGAGAACGGCCATGCCGGAAAGAGTCTCGTGCATCTCACCGTCGAACACGGTGACGCCGCGGTGGTTCCGCTGCTGCAGGCGCTCGGCGACAAGGGCATCACGCCCGGCTCGCTCACGGTGAAGCGCCCCAGCCTCGACGATGTGTTCCTCACGCTCACCGGGCGTTCACTCCGGGAAGGAGACCGGTCATGACATTCCTGCGCGACACCGGACTGATCTACTGGTCCCAGGTCCGGGCCAATCTGCGCAATCCGGTCTGGGTGATCATCGGCCTGATGCAGCCGATCATCTACCTGGTCCTGTTCGGCCCCCTGGTGAAGGGCATCGCCCCGTCGCTGGGCCCGGGCGCGGATCCGTGGAAGATCCTCACCCCGGCGCTGGTCATCCAGATCGGTTTGTTCGGAGCATTGTTCGTCGGCTTCGGCATCGTGGCCGAATGGCGCGCGGGCGTGATCGAACGGCAGCGGGTGACTCCCGCCTCACGCGGCGCGCTACTGCTGGGCCGGGTGCTCAAGGACATGACGGTGCTGCTGGTGCAAGCTCTGGTGCTGGTCGGAGTGGCCACGGCGGTCTTCGGGCTGCGGCCGAATCCGGGCGGCCTGGTGCTGTCACTGTTGCTGATCGCCGTCATGGGTGCGGGGCTGGCGTCCGCGTCCTACGCGTTGGGCCTGTGGGCGCGCTCGGAGGACACCCTCGCCTCGCTGCTGAACTCGGTGTCGGTGCCGATCATGCTGCTGTCGGGCATCCTGCTGCCGATGACGGTGGGACCGAAGTGGCTGCAGGACATCGCGAAGGTGAATCCGTTCTCGCACACCGTGGACGCGGCGCGGGCGCTGTTCCGCGGTGACTTCGGGGCGCACGAGGTCTATGTCGGCACCGCCGTCACCATCGTGGTCTCGCTGCTGCTGATCCTGGTCGCCTCCCGCAGCTTCGCCCGGGAGAACGCCTGACCCGGGCGGCTCTTCGCTGCCGGCGAAAAGTTGTTGACCTGAACAGAGGTTCAGGTTTCACGATGGCTGTATGCCTGAAAACACGAAAAGGGCCCTGATCACCGGGGCGTCGGCGGGCTTCGGCCGGGCGGTCGCGCTCGCGCTCGCCGAACGGGATTGGGAGCTGATCCTCGTCGCCCGCGGCGCGGATCGGCTCGACCGGGTGCGGGCCGCGACCGGCGCGCACGCCATCGCGGGGGATGTCGCCGACCCGGCGGTGCGCGAGCGCATCGCCGAGGCCGTCGGCTCCGGCCGGCTGGACCTGGTGCTCAACAATGCCAGCGCACTGGGGCCGAGCCCGCTCCCGACCCTGGACCGCTACCCGCTGGACGAACTCGCCACCGTCCTCGACACCAATGTGATTGCACCCCTGGCGATTCTGCAGCTCACCCTGACCGCACTCCGGGCCTCCGACGGCGTGGTGGTGGACATCAGCTCCGACGCCGCCGTCGGCGGTTACGAGGGCTGGGGCGGCTACGGCGCCTCCAAGGCCGCACTGGACCAGCTCACCAACGTGCTCGCCGCCGAGAATCCCCGGCTGCGCATCTACAGCTTCGATCCCGGCGACATGCGCACCGAGATGCATCAGGCCGCCTTCCCTGGTGAGGACATCTCCGACCGTCCGGAACCGGAAACCGTTGTCCCCGCCCTGCTGCGCCTTCTCGAGTCGCGCCCGCCGAGCGGCCGCTACCTCGCGTCCGAACTGTCGGTGGCGTCATGACCCTCGGTATGGAGGAGCTCGCGTTCACCCTGCCCGGCGAGCTGTCGGCGACCAGCCCGCCCGAGGCGCGCGGCCTGGCGCGTGACGAGGTCCGGATGCTCGTCTGCGACGCCGGGACGGTCACCCACGCGCGGTTCCGGGAGCTGCCGAGATTCCTGCGCGCCGGAGACCTTGTGGTGGTGAACAATTCGGCCGTGCTCAGCGCCGCGGTGGATGCGCGGTACGGCGACGCGGCCGCGGTGCTGCACTTCTCGACCTGGCTCGACGACGGGCGCTGGGTGGTCGAACTGCGCGACCCCGCGGGCGTGCCGTGGCGCGGGCGGGCGCTGAAACCCGGTGCGCGCATTACCCTTCCGGCCGGTCACCTCGCCACCGTCCGTACCCGTTGGCTGCGCGGCGGCGACCGCCTCTGGGCCGCGGACGTCGAAGCCGCGTCCGATCATGATGCCGTCGGGAATCCAGCTGCCGTTGGGGACCGGGGCGCCGCCGCGGCGGGCCACGGCGACGGGGTCGAGAGAGCGGGGGCGGATGTGCGGGCGCTGCTCGCACGGTATGGCCGCCCGATCTCCTACTCCTACCTCACGGGGCGGTGGTCGGCCGCCTACTATCGGACGGTCTTCGGGCTCGAGCCGGGCAGTGCCGAAATGCCCAGCGCAGGGCGGCCTTTCACCGAGGCGCTGGTGACCGAGCTGGTGGCGGGCGGGGTGGGGTTCGCGCCGATCACGCTGCATACCGGGGTTTCGTCGCCGGAGTCCGGGGAGCCGCCGAGTCCGGAGCGGTTCGCGGTACCGGAGATGACGGCGCGGCTGGTCAATGCCACGCATGCGGCGGCCGGCCGGGTGGTGGCGGTGGGGACCACGGTCACCCGGGCGCTCGAAACCGCCACCGCCGCAGACGGTCTGGTGCGTTCGATGGCCGGTTGGACCGAGCTGGTGCTCGACGGGGATCGTCCCGCGCGGGCGGTGGACGGGCTGATCACCGGTTGGCACGCGCCGGGCGCCTCGCATCTGCATCTGCTCGAATCCGTGGCGGGCGGGGCGGTGGTGCGGGAGGCGTACCGGGTGGCGCTCGACTCCGGGTATCTCTGGCACGAATTCGGCGATTCCGCCTTGCTCTTCCGGAACTGACCCTCCCTCGTTCCGGAAGTGGACCCCCGCGATGCAAGGCTCACCCGGGCGGCGTAGGCTGATTTCTTCCGCGTTGCCGACCGCTCGCGGACGCGGGTCCGGGCTCGCCGCAACGTCTTCCGGGCTCGCCGCGCGGCCTTCCAGAGCCGCCGGTACCCCGCCGGGATACGAGCATTTGTCCTGGTAGAGAACGTTGCGAGGCGGTCGGATGAACTCCCGGTGCGGTCTGCGTCGCGTTCACCGGACTGGCATCGGCAGGTAATCCGGCGGTCGCTCCAGCGCAGTCTCGGACTGGCTTGATCAAGCCTATGACCACCATGGCAGCGTCGAATTCCAGCCTGCTGGCAGCCGCGTCGAAGCCCGCCCCGGAAGCACCCCGCACCACCGGACGGTCCCAGTACTCCCTGGTCGTCTCCTCCGATGCCGAGCACCGCGAGGCCGCACAGCGGCTGCGCTACCAGGTGTTCGCCAATGAGCCGGGCTTCACCATTCCCGACAACGGAACCGGCCTGGACGCCGACCGTTTCGACGACCACTGCGACCACCTGCTGGTGCGCGACGAGCTCACCGAGCAGTTCGTCGGCTGCTACCGCATGCTGCCCCCGGACAAGGTGACCGCCGCCGGCGGATACTACACCGCCACCGAATTCGACTTGGCCGCACTGGATCCCGTCGGTCACCGGATCGTGGAGATGGGCCGCGCCTGCGTGGTGCCCGATCACCGCAACGGTTCGGTGCTGACGCTGATGTGGGCGGGCATCCTGCACTACATCCAGCTCACCGGATACGACTGGGTGATGGGCTGCGTGTCGGTGCCGATGCGGATGACCCCCGAGGACGAGCCCGGCGTGAACGTGCGCGGCGTGCGCGACATGCTGCTGCGCAAGCACGCGCTGGAGACGGAACGCCATGTGCGCCCGTACAACCCGGTGGTGGTGGACGGCCGCACCCTCGACGAGCTGGCAGCCCCCACCCGCCCCAAGCTACCCCCGCTGCTGAGCGGCTACCTACGCCTGGGCGCGCAGATCTGCGGCGAGCCCGCCCACGACCCGGACTTCGCGGTCGCCGACTTCGTCGCCCTGCTCGGCCTCGAGACCATCAACACCCGCTACCTGGAGCGCCTGCAGGGCGCGGCCAACAGCCTGGATGCCCGGTGATGCCCCATGATGCCCGCACTGCTCTCCCCGGAGACCGGATCGCTCTCGTGCCCGCCGGCCGAGGCCTCCGCCCACGCCTGGATGCCCCACAGTCCCTGCGGCCCTTCGTGTGTCGACGCTCCCGCTGAGGCAGGCACGCTGCGGGTGGCCGCCCGGATCGCCGGCATCGCCGGGGTCCTGCTGAGCTTCCCGATCGCGCACTACGCCACCCCGCGCCGCCGACGCGCCGGGCTGCAGCGCCGCTATGCGCGAGCCCTGCTGGCCTGCTGCGGAATTCGCGTCCGCATCGTCGACAACCGCGCCCCCGAGGACCGTCGCGAGGGCGGTGTGCTGATCGCGGCCCGCCACATCGGCTGGACCGACATCGTGGCCCTCACCGCCGTCGAGCCCGTGTCCTTCGTGGCCCGCGCCGACATGGTCGAGTGGCCGATGCTCGGCGATGTCGCCAAGCGGGTCCGCGTCATCCCGATCGAGCGCGAACGCCTGCGGCAGCTGCCGTCGGTCATCGCGACCATGGCCGACCGCCTGCGCGCCGGTGAGCGCGTCACCTTCTTCCCCGAGGGCACCACCTGGTGCGGCCGCGCCCACGGCCGCCTGCGTCCCGCCCTGTTCCAGGCTGCCATCGACTCCGATACCCCGGTGCAGCCCATCCGCCTGCGCTACCTCGACCGCGACGGCGACCTGTCCACCATCCCCGGCTTCGTCGGTATCGACTCGCTGGCCGACTCGATCCGCCGCGTCCTGCGCTCCAAGGGCGTCGTCGCCGAGATCGCCCTGCAGCCGCAGCTGCTCCCCGACACCGACCGCCACGAGCTGGCCCGCCGCTGCGAACAGACCCTGGAGGGCGATACCGTCGCCCGCGCCTTCACCGACGTCATCCACGGCTCCGAGTACCTCGAGGCCGTCGGCACGGGCGCGGATCGACGTGCGGAGGCACCGCGGGCGACCGCCGGGAAGTGACTCGCCCGCGAGTGGCCCGGGACTGATCAGGAATCGAGAAGCGCTGGTCAGTGGCGCGACCGTAGCGTTGCTGCCATGACTTCCATCGAGAACATCACCCTCGACGTCGCGGACATCGACGCCGCGGCCACCTTCTACTCCACCGCGTTCGGACTGGACTCGCAGCTGCTGGGCTTCCGGGCCACCCGGGAGCCCAGCACCGGATTCCGCGGGTACACGCTGTCGCTGACGGTGGCCCAGCCGGCCGACGCCGACGCCTATCTCGATGCGGCGCTGGCGGCGGGTGCGACCGCGCTCAAGCCCGCGGCCAAGTCGATGTGGGGTTACGGCGGCGTGGTCCAGGCCCCGGACGGCGCGATCTGGAAGGTCGCGACCTCCTCGAAGAAGAACAGCGGTCCGGCGGCCAAGCGCTTCGACTCCAAGGTGTTGCTGCTGGGTGTGGAGAACATCGGTGCGAGCAAGCGCTTCTATGTCGACCACGGGCTGCCGGTGGCCAAGAGCTTCGGGCCCATGTACGTGGAGTTCGACACCGGCTCGAGCCCGGTGAAGCTGGCCCTGTACAAGCGTCGTGCCCTGGCAAAGGACGCCGGGGTCTCCTCCGACGGCAGCGGGTCTCACCGCCTTGTGGTGGGCGGCGCTGCGACCTTCACCGATCCGGACGGATTCGCCTGGGAGACCGCGTCCCAGCATGCCGCCCGCTGACTCGTCACCGTTCCACGGGCGGTTGCCCGCCTTACCGGAATGCCGTCGGCATGGTCGGTGAAGCGGAGCAAATTAGGGGCTTCGGGTGGGGGCTCGGTGCATTAGGGGCTTGTGCAGGCGTCCAGTTTCAAACGCGCCTGAAACAGCATAGTTCTCGCGGTCAGGGGCGACTTGTCGGTAACACACCAACCCGTCTGTTCGACGGGAAGGCAACCGAATAACAACGTCTGGAAGCGAATTCGAAAATGTCGGCTAGGACATTCCCGGTCATGGTGATCGCCGCGGCCGCAGTCGTACTGTGGGCGCCGCTGGCCGGCGCGGACCCGACCGCGACGACACAGCCCGCCCCGGGCGCCGGCCTCGGTGTGGACGTCGGCATCGGACCCGGCGGGGTGAACGTGGGCGTCGACGTCCAAGGCGGAGGCGGCGGCAATGCCGGTGCGTCCGTCCAGCCGAGCGCCGGCGCGAATGCCGGCGGCGGTGTGCAGGTCGGCGGTGGCGCGCAGGCCGGCGGCAACACGGGCGGCGGCGTGCAGGTCGGCGGTGGCGCGCAGACCGGCGGCAATGCCGGTGGTGGCGTGCAGGTCGGTGGTGGTACGCAGGTCGGCGGGGATGCGAATGGCGGTGTTCAGGTCGGCGGCGGTACGCAGACCGGCGGCAATGCCGGTGGTGGCGTGCAGGTCGGTGGTGGTACGCAGACCGGCGGGGATGCCAACGGTGGTGTGCAGGTCGGCGGCGGTACGCAGGCTGGGGGTGACGCGAATGGTGGCGTGCAGGTCGGCGGAGGCGTCCAGACCGGTGGCAATGCCAACGGTGGTGTGCAGGTCGGCGGCGGCACCCAGGTTGGCGGTGACGCGAATGGTGGCGTGCAGGTCGGCGGAGGCGTCCAGACCGGTGGCAATGCCGACGGTGGCGTGCAGGTCGGCGGCGGCACCCAGGTTGGCGGTGACGCCAATGGTGGTGTGCAGATTGGCGGCGGTACGCAGATCGGTGGCAATGCCGGTGGTGGCGTGCAGGTCGGCGGCGGTACGCAGATCGGCGGGGATGCCAATGGTGGTGTGCAGGTCGGCGGCGGTACGCAGATCGGTGGAAACGCCGGTGGCGGAGTACAGGCGGGCGGGAACACCGACATCGGCGGTAGCGCACTGGGTGGCATCGATCTGGTGACGGCCGGAGCCGCGGCGGCCGGTGCGGACACGGCGTACGGCATGGCGATTCCGGTGGGCGCGACCACCGGCATCCCGGGCGGCACGGCGGTCACCGATCAGGTTCCGCCGGGCGGCTACGTGACTCCCAAGGGCGCGCCCGAGACCGGCGCGGGCGGCATGGCCGCCCAGGTGAGCGCGCAGTGAGCACCGCGAAGGGAAACGCCTTGGGCGCATTGAGAATCCGTAGACCACTACGTGGTGCGCTCGTCGCCGTGGTGGCGATCATCCTGGCCCTGGTGACCGGTTGTTCGTCCTCCGGCGCGACCCATTCGGCCGGGAGCACGACCACCGCGGCCGCGTCCGCTTCCGGGGTGAAGACGGCGGCCGCGATCAGCCGGTCCACTCCGGTGTCGTTCGACATCGCCTCGATCAAGGCCTCGGGGTCGCTGATCGCGGTGGGGCTCAATGCCGATGGCTCGGTCCAGGTGCCTTCCGACTACCTGCAGGCCGGCTGGTATCAGCAGGGTCCCGCGCCGGGCGAGCAGGGCTCGGCGGTCATCCTCGGTCACGTCGACTCCTACAAGGGCACCGGCGTCTTCTTCTACCTGAAGAAGGTGAAGCCGGGCGACATGATCGACGTGAAGCGCGCGGACGGCAAGACCGCGCACTTCAAGGTCACCGATGTCCGCATGTACCTGAAATCCCAGTTCCCCGACCAGCTCGTCTTCGGTCCCCGCGGCGGCGCGACGCTGCAGGTGGTCACGTGTGGCGGCCAGTTCGACCAGGCTGCCAAGAGTTACGAGTCCAACGTGGTGGTCTTCTCGTCCCTCGATTCGGTGACCTAGCGGCGCCCGGGGCGCACGGCGGTCCTGTGAGTCTGCTGTGGCCCTGATTGTCCGAATGTCGGCGTGTCGCCCTGTCGTGTCCGCTGAGACTCGGCAATGTTGTTGGCAGAGAACAGATTTCGGTGCATCCGGGTGCGGCAGCTTGCGCCACACCGAACTTGCCGGTGGTGACACGGATTGGCTACGTTCCCGTGCGCACCATTCGGATCGACCGACAGCGGAGGTGGACATGCAGACCTTTGCGCAGAACCTCGGAACGATCGGCAACGACGCGTTGTCGATCGGGCAGGGAATGCTCGTGATGCTCACCGACATCATCGGTATGGGTGGCACCGGCTACGCCGGCGCCGGTCAGTACCCGTTCGGCTGATCGAGCAGTGGCCGAACCGTCCCGCAGGTCTTCGTCGGCTGCGGGGCGGTAAGGCCCACCGCGGTCAGTACTCGCCCTTGATGACGAAGTACGAGCCGCGAATGGTGCCGGCCAGCTTCGACTTCTGCCGCGCGAACTTGAATTGCGAGGCGAGCTCCGCGGGGACCTCCATCCCGTCGGAGAGCTTGAACCCGACCGCTCGTTTCTTGGCGTCGTCGACGGTGTACATCACATTGATCGACAGGCCGTTCTGATAGAACACGTAGGCGATTCGAATGTCCTCGACCTGGAAGGCCGTCGCCTCGAGGGGCTTCGAGGAGATGACGAGGGACCGCTCCTCCGCGAGGATCCGGTTCACCCACTCGATCGTCTGCTGGGCATCCTCCGCGGGCTCCACCGTGAAGACATGGTCGTACTTGTTCTTGAAGTACCGGGCCTCGTTCGCCCGCAATCCGGCGAGCGCGGGTGCGACCGGCGACGACTCCAGTCCCTCGGTCGAGACGTTCACGAAGTCAACAACATACGGCATGGCTAATTCCTTCACACGAATGTCCGATCAGGTCGGACGGTGCTCTCGGACAGGCCGCGGTAATCCTAGCCGCGCCCGCCCGGCCGATGGGTAACCCGAAGGCGTCACGGGCGTTTCGCGGATGCTTCCCATTCGAAGCCGTCCGGGTCGACGAACGAGGTGGTGGCGCCGCTGACCACGATTCCGTGCGGGCCCGAGCCGGTCGGAGGGACGCCGGCGTCCTTGGCGGCGGCCGCGAGGGGGTACATGGCGAGCTTGACGGGGGAGTCGGGGAGGGCGAATTCGACGTACTTGCTGCCGAAGCTCTTCGAGACGGTGAGGCCGCGGTCGAGGTAGAACTGCTTGCTGGCCTTCACGTTCTCGACCCCGAGCAGCAGGACGACGCTGTCGACCTCGCGGGTCGCGGGGCCGGTGTTCTTCTTCTGGGAGGTGGTGACCTTCCAGACGGTGCCGTCCGGGCCCTGGATGACGGCGCCGTAGCCCCAGAGGCTCTTCTTGGCCGGCTTCAGGATGGTGAATCCGTTCTGCAGCGCGCTGGCGATGAGGTTGTCGGCGGTGCCGGGCTGGGTGACGACCAGCGACAGCATGAATCCGCGGAAGCCTTCCGCCGGGGCGGTGGCGGGACGGAAGGTTAGCCTGGCGCCGAGGCCGAAGGCGGCTTGGTAGGCGGCCGCGGTGGCGGTGGGGTCGGCAGCCTCGAGGCTGACATTGATTTCGGTGGTGGTGGCGGTGTTCGTCATGCCGATAACGCTAAATTTCGGCCGCGCCGGCGACATCCGTGCCGACCACGGATCCCGCCACGGATTCAGGATCGGTGGATTCCGAGGTTGGTGAAACGCTCCAGCAGCACCGTCAGGTGCACGCCGATGGACTCGGTGCGCAGGCGGTGACTGCGCGCCAGCGTCACCAGGCCGTGCAGGGCGGCCCAGAACACCTCGGTGTCGGTGTCGGCGTCCGGATCGATGTCGCCGGGGGATGCCCTGATCACCGAGCGCATTTCGCCGAAGGCGCGGCGTAACTGCGCGGGCGTCTCGGCGCTGCCGAAGGCGAGATCGGTCGCCTGGACGAACATGGCGTCGTAGAGCGCCGGCTGGGACAACCCGAATTCGACATAGGCGGTGGCCAGGGCGCCCAGGCGCTGCTCGACGGTCTCGCGCCCCGCGCCCGCGGCGTGCAGATCGTCGGCCAGCTCG
Organism: Nocardia sp. NPDC059236; assembly: GCF_042754085.1. NCBI lineage: Bacteria > Bacillati > Actinomycetota > Actinomycetes > Mycobacteriales > Nocardiaceae > Nocardia > Nocardia sp. NPDC059236. The sequence goes on along the minus strand of NZ_JBHZAF010000026.1, from coordinate 47,742 downwards.
GCGAAGCCCTCCACGGCCACCGCCGCCACGATGGCCTCCATGCTCGTGAAATGGCTGTAGAGCACGGGCTGGCTGTACTCGATGCAATCGGCCAGCCGGCGCGTGGTCACCGCGGGCCAGCCATCGTCCTCGGCGAGTTTGCGTGCGGTGTCGATGATCAGCTGACGCCTGGCGGCCCGCTCCCGCTCACGCCGTTCCTGGATCGTCATGGCGTCTTCTGAATCGTCATCGACATATCGTATCGGCCGTAAAGTTATCTAGCTATAGGCTCTGGGCGTGTCAGTGACATGAGTTCTATCATTGCTAGCATCCGCGACCGAGCGGAGGAAGCCGTTGTGGCTCATCAGGTGCTGCCGGATTCGCGTGCCCTGCAACGAACTTCGGACGGGGACAAGAGAACTCGGCACCCAGGGCCCGACGGTCTCCGCGCAGGGGCTCGGCTGTATGGGCGTGAGCGTCGCCTCCGGCGCGGCCGGCAACCGGTCGAGGTCACCGCCCGGCCATCACCTGGCCTTGGTCGTGGACGGGGTGGTGGTCGGCACATCGATCACATCCGGTATCTGGCCGCCGCCGAAAACCGGTACCGAGGTCGTCGAAGTCGGCGGGGTGAGCGGACTGCTGTGGTGGCTGCCGCAGCCCGCGAGGGCCACCACCGCCAGCGCAATCGACGCCACTGTGATCAGGTGCTTGGGCACGTATCGACCTTTCGTGTGGGATCGGTCGCGGCCGGGCCGCACACCACCCCATTGCCCATGTACCGGTGCGTGTGCGGTCGACCGCGTTGAAGACCAGGGCCGGTCCGCGAGTCGGTGTCGGCCGCACCGAATTCTGGTGCACCCGGCCCGGCGCTGCACCACCGGTGTCCGAGATCGGCACGTGTGGTCCGCAGTCTGGCACGATCGGAACCCCCGGGATGGGGGCGGCGGGAAGGTGTCAGGTGTGGTCCATCCGGTGCGGCCTACGCGCCCGCATTACGCGGTGCGGTGCTCCGGATCAGGTGCACGACGTCATACGGGCGCATCGGCTGGGTCGGGCGCAAGGATCGGTAGGTGTACCGATCGACCGTGCCCTGCTCCAGATTTCGCACCAATAGTGCGTCGCCGTCCTGTTCGTCCTCGACCGGGTCGGTGGCGAAGAATCGTTTGAAGTCCTTCGGCGATCGGGAATAGCAGGCGTTGAAGATCTCGTCGAGGCGCTGCTGCGGAATGATGCCGGGACCCATGACCCGCAGGGCATGGATCACGCGAACGGCGACGTCGCGCCAGTTGACCAGCAGCTCTCGTGCGGCGTCGGTCATGATCCATTCGACCAGATTGACCGGGCGGGCCGGACCGAGGTCGGCCGGCGTCAAGCTCGGAATCAGTTGGCGCGCGGGTCCGTTGGCGGCGACGACATCCAAATGGGGGAATCTGATGAAAAAGGCGGGCGCGGAGAACGATTCGAGATGAGCGAGATCCTCGCGGCCGATGGTCCGGGGCCAGGGTTCCGTGCGCAGCGTATCCATGTCACCGAGCGCGAGCGACATGATCTTGCGCAACATCCAGTCCGGTGGATTCAGCGCGCGGCACCAGGCCGCCAGACCTTCGGTGCTCGGGTTGCGCAGACCCGCCTCCCACTTCCGCAGGGACGACAGCGTGGTCGACGCGGCCAGGGCCACCTCCTCCTGGGTCAATCCCAGCGCCTCGCGTTGCCGGCGGAGATAGCCCCCGATCTCGGGTCGCTCGCAGACCCACGAGAGCCGGCCGGCGCTGCGGCGGACCTGGGTGGGCGGGATCGGGGGAAACGCCGACTGGCCGGGGTGGGGGAGCGGTGCGGCGATCTGCACGGCCAGCCTCTCTGTCGAACGTCCTACGAAGCCTTGCGCGGCCGAGCGGTGTGAATCAAATTCGCTGAAGAACTTTTACCCGACGGGCCGAAACGGCGCACTGTCGGAAAGATCACAGCGTATGCAACATGAATATTCGCTGATGCCAACGATTTTCCGACACCTTTCATGCACCGTTTGTTCATTGAAGTTTGGGTAATGGGGCAAAATCGTGAACAGAGCTCCAAAGCTCATATCCAGTGCTGCCTGGTTGTGCAGGCGATGGGTGAGGGCGTTCGGGCGGAAGGTGTGACAATTTGTGTCGCTCGGTCAATCGTTCAGCTCGCGTTCCGGTGTCGAGTTCGGTGTGAAACCTGTTTTGGTACAACTGATTTGGTGAATCGGGCAGAAGAGTTGGGGTGACGACTCGGCGCGGCTGATCGGTGGTAGCTGCCTTTTTCCTGGCCGATGGGCGCTGCCGCGTCGTTCGATGTGCCGATTGGCTGATCCATCCCGCCAGCAGTGCTCGATTCCCCTGTTGTGCAGAGATTTATGCGTGATCTCGGGCATGTTGTCGCTGCCGTGTTGCGGGGCACCGGCGAGTTGTGGTGCGCGATGCGGGGCTGAGTTGCGTGCTGTCCGCGTGCATTGCACAGTCTTGGTCGCCAGAAAGCCGTTTCATAACGAGTTTTGAATTTCCGGCCCCGGTGGCCATCCGGTCATCCTCCGCATGGGCGCTGGTGCGGCGACTTATCGCGGAGAAAGAATCCACAGTGGGGACAGCCTTGGACAGCAACGAATCCGATCGGGACGAATCGGACACGCCTGAACCGACCATCGAGCCGAACGCCGATGCCGTCGATGCGGTGCCGACCGAATTCATCGAGGCCCGGGGGGAACTCGCCGAGGCCCCGGGGAAATGGCAGCTGATGGCTCGCCTGATCGCGTCGCGTCCCGTCCGCCGCCATCTGCCGAAGGTGGCGGCCGGCGCCGCGCTGGCGAGCCTCGTCGTCGGCGTGGTCGCCGCGGCCGAAACGCACGGGACCGATCCGGCGGCGACCAGTGCCGCGTCGACCGAAGCAGCGAAGGCGCCGGATTCGCAGAGCTACGCCGATCTGACGGCCGCGCAGTCCGGGTCGACCACGCCGGAGATCGGTCTCGCCGACAGCTCACTGACCCCGAGCGACGTTCCGGTCCCCACCGACGGCTCCACACCCGACGCCGCGGGCGACCCGATCGCCGCGACCGATCCGGGCACCGATCCCGCGTCCGCGACAACGGATCCCGCCCAGGAGACCACCACCCCGGATGCGACCACCAGCGCCCCCGTCACGACCACGGATACGCCGGTCACGACCACGGATACGCCGACCACGACCGCCGCGCCCAGCCTCTCCATCGACGCGAGCGCGACCCTCTCGTTCCAAGCGGATCAGTCTTCCGATCCGGGACAAACCGTTTCGCAGTCGGTGACTCCCACATCGGACCCTGTCACCACCACTACGACGGTCACGGTGACCACCGACCCCTCGACGACGACCACTACCGTCCCGTCCACCACCACAATTCCGGTCACCACCACAGCTCCGGTCACCACGCCCCCGTCGACAACGACGACGGTTCCGGTGGCCACCACGACCACGGCACCCACGACGACATCGCCGGTGACGACCACGGTTCCCGTGACGACCACACCGGCGGTGACGCCCGCCCCGGTGACGACGACCGCCCCGCCGCCGACCTCGCCCCACTGCATCGCAACGTTGCCGCGGAATCCGATGCAGCCGCTGGCATCCGCGACTCTCGCGCATCCGCCGACCGTGAAGCCGCAGCCCGCGCCGCCGGCCGCCCCGGCGCCGAAGCCGCCCGTGCCCGCGACATCGAAGCCCCCGGTGCCCGCGACCTCGAAGCCGGCCACGCCCCCGACATCCAAGGCGCCGACACCCCCGCCCGCCCCTCGTCCGTGCGGCTAGGCGTACGGAACGAAACCTTGTTCGCACCAGTGAATCTCGCGGAAACATGACGAACTCGTACGTGCCCGGCACGGGTGGCCGGGCGGTGGGCGGGGCTCGGTTGCCCCTGTTCATCGCCGCGGTCGCGCTCACCGTGGCCGGGTGTGCCGCAGGGCCGGGCCGGGCTCCGGAACCCGCTCCGCCGGGCTCCGGCGGCCCGATCCCGAAAATCCGGCTCGACGCGATGGACAACAAGCTCGACCAGCTCCGCGAGTGGGCTCACCCACGGGCCGACAAGGACGGCATCCCGCTGCGCGCGCTGGAGGCGTACGGGTACGCCACGGTCGTGCTGGCGAAGGCCCAGCCCGGCTGCCACCTCGGCTGGACCACGCTGGCGGGGATCGCCCGCGTGGAAAGCGATCACGCCCGTTTCGGTGGCGCCACCATCGCACCCGACGGCCTGGTGCAGCCGCCGATTCGCGGCGTGGCCCTCAACGGCACGGGCGGCAACGCCGTCATCCTCGATCCCGCCTCGACCGCCCGGGCCGGACGCACCGTCTACGCCCGCGCCATGGGCCCGTTCCAGTTCATCCCGGACACTTGGAAGCACTGGGGCGTTCGCGCCGGTGCCGACTATCGCGCCCTCGCCGATGCGCTCGAGGCCGCCAAACCCGTTGCCACCGGCGACCTGTCGGGCAACCCGGACAATATCGACGACGCCGCGCTGGCCGCGGGCCGCTACCTGTGCGCCGCCGGCGGCGATCTGGCCACCGCCGCGGGCTGGCGGCAGGCCATCCTCGCCTACAACCACTCCTCGCTCTATGTCGGCCAAGTGCGCACTGCCGCAACCGGTTACGACGCCTGATTGCTGTCTTTCGAATCACTTCATTCGCAATAACGCCGTGACACAAAAGTTCTGTGTCGCGTGATTAGGAGGAATCCATGTCCCGTAAGAGCATTCGGGTCGCCGCTGCCGCCGGTGCAGTGGCGCTGGTCTGTACCGGTGCCGGTATCGCCCATGCCGCACCCGGCGGCAAGACCGGTCAGGGCAAGGACGCCGACCATGTGCTGCTGATCTCGATCGACGGAATGCACCAGGCGGACCTGGCGTGGTACGTCAAGCAGCACCCGAACTCCGCGCTGGCCTCGCTGGCGAACAACGGCGCCGAGTACACCAACGCGCAGACCACCAACCCGTCGGACTCCTTCCCGGGCATGGTCGCGCAGTTCACCGGCGCCACCGCGGGACAGTCGGGCGTCTACTACGACGACACCTTCAATCACGACCTGCTGCCCGCCGGCACCACCGACTGCGCGCACACCCCGAAGGGCGCCGAGGTCGCGATGACCGAGGCGATGGACAAGAACCAGAACTCGATCGACGCCGGCCAGGGCCTGGCGGGCCTGCCGGGCAGCATCCTGGGCATGACGGGCAACCCGGCTTCCCTGCTGAACCCGGCGGCCATGCCGGTCGACCCGGCCACCTGCAAGCCGGTCTACCCGAGCCAGTACCTCCAGGTGAACTCGGTCTTCGATGTCCTGCACGCCGCGGGCAAGCTGACCGCCTGGTCGGACAAGCACCCCGCCTACTCGATCCTCGAGGGCAAGGCCGGCAACGCCATCGACGATCTCTTCACCCCGGAGATCAACTCCAATTCCCCGATCGCGGGCCAGGACTGGACCAAGGACGACAAGTCCACCCAGCAGTACGACGGCTACAAGGTGCAGGCCGTCCTCAACGAGATCGACGGCTACGACCACGGCCACACCAAGCAGGTCGGTGAGCCGGCCGTCTTCGGCATGAACTTCCAGACCGTCTCCGTCGCGCAGAAGCTGCCGACCTCCGACGGCATGACCGGTGGCTACCAGGCCGACGGCGTGACCCCCGGCGCGCTGCTGTCCGGTGCGCTCGACTACGTCGATGGCCAGCTGGGCAAGCTGCTCGGCGAGCTGAAGACCAAGGGCGAGGACAAGAACACCACCGTCATCGTCTCGGCCAAGCACGGCCAGTCGCCCACCAAGCCGAGCGACCTGACCCGCATCGACGACGGCCCGATCCTGACCGCCCTGAACGCCGCCTGGAAGGCCAAACACCCCGAGGCCACCAAGGACCTGGTCGCCTTCAGCGTGGACGACGACGCCATGCTGCTGTGGCTGAACGACCGTTCGCAGGCCGCCGCCGATTTCGCCAAGCAGTGGCTGCTGGCCAACAACGGCACCGGCAATGACATCAGCGGAAACTCGAAGGCGTACACCAAGTCCGGCCTGACCGAGGTGCACGCCGGCGCCGACGCCGCCTCGTACCTGGGCGCCCCGGAGAACGACCCGCGCCACCCCGACCTGGTCGGCGTCGCACAGGTCGGCACCGTCTACACCGGTGGCAAGGGCAAGATCGCCGAGCACGGCGGCGCAAACCCGGCCGACCGCAACGTCCCGCTGATCGTCTCCGGCCCGGGCGCCAAGAAGGCGGTCGTGACCGACGCCGTGCAGACCACCCAGATCGCCCCGACCATCCTGAAGCTGCTGGACGAGAACCCGCAGAAGCTGGACGCCGCCAAGGCCCACGGCGTGCGCGAGCTGCCGAACCTGGGCTGATCCGATTCGGATCACGCGACCACGACGGCCCGCCGGTCCAACCCGGCGGGCCGTTCCGCACCCGGCCGCAGGGGTGAACCAACGGACCGGGCGGGACGCGGGCGAACCCGGCCCGCTGCCGATTCGTGGCCTACATGGAGGACTCGGACGGGGTGGTCGGCGTCGGGAGTGGAGGCGGAGCGTGCGGGCGCGGTGGTCGCGACGATGGGGGCGGGAGGTGCTGCGGGCATGGCGGGAATATCGTCTCGACGGTGGCGGCTATCCTTGGACGGTCATGAAGTCGGCTTTCCCGGGTCCGGTCGGTGCCCAGACGGTCTACCTCGATCACGCGGCCACGACACCCATGTTCCCGGTCGCCGTCGAGGCGATGTGTGCTGCGCTGGGGATGACGGGGAACGCGTCGTCGTTGCACGGGTCCGGGCGGGCCGCCAGGCGGGTGCTGGAGGAGGCACGGGAGTCGATCGCGGCGGGGCTGGGGGCGCGGCCGTCGGAAGTGATCTTCACCTCGGGCGGGACCGAGAGCGACAATCTCGCCGTCAAGGGCATCTACTGGGCGCGGCGTGACGCCGATCCGCGGCGGAACCGGATCCTGGTGAGCGCGGTGGAGCATCACGCGGTGCTGGACACCGTGGAATGGCTCGAGCAGCACGAGGGCGCGCGCATCACGTGGCTGGAGTGCGATGCCCAGGGCATCGTCTCGCCGCGCACGCTGCGCGACGCGCTGGCCGAGTACGCCGCCGAGACGGCGCTGGTGAGCGTCATGTGGGCCAACAACGAGGTCGGCACCATCCAGCCGATCCAGGAATTGGCCGCGGTGGCACAGGAATTCGATGTGCCCATGCACAGTGATGCGGTGCAGGCCGCGGCGCAGCTGCCCATCGACTTCGCCGCCAGCGGGCTGGCCGCGGCCAGTTTCGCCGGGCACAAGGTCGGCGGGCCGCACGGCGCGGGCGTGCTGCTGCTGGGGCGGCAGGTGCCGGCGGTGCCGCTGCTGCACGGCGGCGGGCACGAGCGGGATCTGCGCTCGGGCACCTCGGACGTACCCGCGGCGGCCGGCCTGGCCGCCGCGATTCGCGAGACCGTGGCCGGCCTGGCCGTGCGCGCGGTCGATCTGGAGCGGCTGCGGGACCGGCTCATCGAGGGCGTGCGCGCCGTCGTGCCGGACGCGGTGCTCAATGGGGCGACCGGCGCGCAGCGCATGCCGGGCAACGCCCACTTCACGTTCCCCGGCTGCGAGGGCGACTCGCTGCTCATGCTGCTGGACGCCGCCGGGATCGAATGCTCGACCGGATCCGCGTGCAATGCCGGTGTGGCCGGACCCTCCCATGTGCTGCTGGCCATGGGCGTGGAACCGGCGCTGGCGCGCGGATCCCTGCGATTCTCATTGGGACACAATTCGACCGACGCCGATATCGATGCCCTGCTGGCCGTGCTGCCGCAGGTGGTGGAACGGGCGAAGGCGGCCGGACTGGCCGGAGCGAAGGGAGGCTTCTAGATGCGAGTACTTGCCGCGATGAGTGGTGGCGTGGATTCCGCCGTGGCGGCCGCCCGCGCGGTGGACGCCGGACACGAGGTGGTCGGCGTGCACCTGGCGCTGTCGGCGAACCCGGGCACGCTACGCACCGGATCGCGCGGCTGCTGCTCCAAGGAGGACGCCGGCGACGCCCGGCGGGCGGCCGACGTGCTCGGAATCCCGTTCTACGTCTGGGATTTCGCCGACCGGTTCAAGGAGGACGTGATCGACGACTTCGTCGCCGCGTACGCCGCCGGTGAGACCCCCAACCCGTGCCTGCGCTGCAACGAGAAGATCAAGTTCTCGGCGCTGGCCGACCGCGCGGTGGCTTTGGGCTTCGACGCCGTCGTCACCGGGCACTACGCGCGGCTCGCGGACGGCGTGCTGCGCCGGGCCGTGGACGAGGACAAGGACCAGTCCTACGTGCTGGCCGTCCTTACCGCCGAACAGCTTTCGCGCGCCATGTTCCCGGTCGGCGACACCCCGAAGCCGCAGATCCGCGCCGAGGCCGCCGAGCGCGGGCTGGCGGTGGCCGGCAAGCCCGACAGCCACGACATCTGCTTCATCCCCTCCGGCGACACCCAGGCCTTCCTGGGCGCGAAGATCGGCATCCGCCCCGGCGCGGTGCTCGACGCCGACGGCACCAAGCTCGCCGACCACGAGGGCGTGCACGGCTTCACCATCGGCCAGCGCAAGGGCCTGGGCCTGCCCGGCCCGGCCGCCGACGGCAAGCCGCGCTACGTGACCGATATCGACCCGGACACCGGCACGGTGCGCGTGGGCTCGGCCAAGGACCTCGAGGTGTGGACGGTGCGCGCCGACCGCGCCATCTGGACCTCGGGTGAAAGTCCTTCCGGCCCGGTGGAATGCGTGGCCCAGGTGCGTGCCCACGGCGGCATCGCCCCGGCCGTCGCCGAGGCCGTGGACGGCGGCCTGGTGGTGCGCCTGCGCGCACCGCTCACCGGTGTGGCCCGCGGCCAGGCCGTGGTCCTCTACCGCCCCGACCCGGCGGGGGACGAGGTGCTGGGCAGCGGCACCATCTCCGGCACCGAACGCGAACCTCATTCGTACGCAAGCGAACTGGTCTCGGATAGCGCCCGGTGAGCGACCGCCACACGCGCGGACGCGCGAAATCATATGTAGCGGCGCAGATTCGATCGACCTCCCGGGTCGTCTGGCGCACCGGAATGCCGCAGCCGCTGCGCCTGCGCCCGCGCCGCGCGCCGGGGCGGGCCAGGCTCGGCCGGAACGCCGCGGGCAGCGCCGCGCCGGAGCAGATCGCCCGCACCGACACCGGCGAATTCCGGCCCGGCGAGCCGCAACCCGGCCCGGACGGGAAAACGGACACGGCGAACGGCACCGGCCGCAGTCGGGCACGGACCGGCGTGGTCGTCCGGGTCACCCCGTATGCCGAGCGCGGCCGCCCCACGACCGGGCCCGGCGCGCACGCCGACGCGGCCGAGCGGGCGGGCAAGACCTGGGACTGGTTCGTCAACGCGACCTGCTGGGACTGGTACACGAATTCGAGCAGCCGCACCGAACGCGGCGATGCCGACGAGTGACCTCGCGCGGCTCGGCAGCCCGCTTCGCCGCGCAGTGCACGACGGCTCGCACGCGATCCGGTTCGGTCCAGGCGGGAGTTCGTCGACGCCGCTGAAACGGGGCGAGCGGATGCCGGGTGGCCGGGTCGACGTCGAGGTGACGAGTTCAGTTGGTACGCGGGGTTTTCGGAACGCACGGCCGAGTGATACGGGATGGCTGGGATGACTGACGACACGAACACGGCGGTACTGCGCGGCGGCATCGCGACCGGCGTGGGCTCGTGGCCCGGGACCGATCCGCGGGAGGCGGCGGCGACCGTGGTGGGGGAGCTGGGGCAGCTGCCGCATCTCGTCGAACTGCCCGGCCGTGGCGTGGGCGCGGACATGGTCGGACGGGTGTCGGGCCTGCTGGTGGACATGCAGTTCGACAGCACCACGCGCGGATATCGGCTGGCGGCGCGGCCGGGCGCGGTCGCGCGCCGGGCCCACGATCTGCTGCGCACCGATCTGGACGCGCTCGAAGAGGCCTGGGAGACCGGCGGTTTCGCGGGCTCCGGCCATCCGGTGAAAGTGCAGGTGGCCGGGCCGCTGTCGGTGGCCGCGGAGGTGGAGCTGCCGGGCGGGCATCGCGTGCTGACCGATTCCGGTGCGCTGCGCGATCTTTCGGAGTCGCTGGCCGAGGGCATCGCGAATCATGTGGCGGAGGTGGCCAAGCGGCTGGGCGCGCAGGTCGTACTCCAGATCGACGAGCCGGACCTGACGGCCGTGCTGAACGGCACGCTGAAGGGCGTGAGCGTCCTGAACACCGTGCGCGCCATGCCCGAACCCGAGGCGCTGCACATCCTGGACATCGTCGCGGGCAGCCAGTCCGTGCCGGTGCTGGTGCACACCTGCGCCGACCGGCCCGCGCTGGGGTTCCTGCGCAAGAGCGGGGCGGCCGCGGTCGGCTTCGACATGGCCGCCGTCGGCACCCCCGACCTCGACCGGATCGGCGAATTGCTGGACAGCGGAAAGCACCTGGTGCTCGGGCTGGTGCCCACCACCGCGCCGGCCGTGCCCGTCACCTGGCGCGATATCGCGGAACCCGGTGTGCGCCTGATGGATCGGCTCGGTTTCCCGCGGCGCCTGCTGGCCGAGCAGATTCTGGTCGCCCCGGCCTGCGGCCTGGCCGGTGCTCCGCTGTCCTGGGCGCGCCGCGCGCTGAGCCTGGCCGCCGAGACCGCGCGCGCCTACGCCGAGGAGCCGGAGTCGCTCACCTTCGAGTGAGGCCGGGTGGCAGCGTGACCGCCGGGTGGCAGCGTGACGCTGTGCCGCAGGGTGTTTCGGCGGGCGCGGCTCATATCCGGGTCAGGATGTCCAGTGCGATCGCCACCGACGCCTGGTTGCTCTCCTCGTCGGAGAGCTCCAGATCGCCCATCATGGACAGGCTCCAGCTGATGGCCAGCAGCGCCTGCCGGGCGTGAAAGGTGGCCAGCGGCTCCGTGCTGGGCGCGGTCATGAGGTCGGCCAGCACCCGGAACTGGTAGCGCAGGCTGGTGCCGAACCCGAGATCCCGGAACGCGGGCTGGTTCTCGTGCCAGAACCGGATCATGTCCTTGCCGAGGCTGTGCAGCAGCGCGCCGTAGCGAATCACGATCTCGCGGGCCCGATCCGGCCCCGGCGGCGTGGCCTCGGCCCACTGCACGATCCCGTCGACACCGCCGCGCAGATCCTCCGACAGGCTGGCGACAATGTCTTCCTTGGTCCGGAAGTGGTAGTAGAGCGCGGCTTTCGTGACGCCCAGGCGCTCGGCGATCTCGCGCAGCGAGGTCTTCTCATAGCCGCGTTCGGAGAACAGCTCCATGGCGACGGACCGAATCCGCTCCCGCGTATCACTGCGACGCCCGTCCATCGAGTCCTTCCCTCGGTACCCCGCCCTTGTTTCCTTGACGACGGCCCTTTTGCTTGACGACCGGCAAGGTGAAGCCTAGCGTCTCCATCACCGGTAGATACCTAGCCGGTCGGCAAGTTACTTTGCGCAGTGGGGAGCAGGACATGACCGAGACAGCAGCGACAGTGCCGGTGGACGGCGTCGCCGTGACCGCCATCGGGGTCGCCATCATCCGGGCGCGGGAATCCGAACGCGACGATCGCCTCTACGACGACCCGCAGGCGAAGAACTTCGTGGCCGCGGCCCGCAAAGGTTTCACCCCCGAACGCTGGGCGCGCATGGAAGCCCTGGCCGACCAGTTCTACGACGGCCGCACCATCGGCGTACGCCTCGTCGACGAGCGCTTCCGCGAGGCGATCGCGGCCGGCTGCGGCCAGATCGTCCTCCTGGGCGCCGGTCTGGACACCCGGGCCTACCGCCTCGACCTCCCACCCGCCCTGCACATCTACGAGATCGACCTACCCGAACTCTTCGCCTTCAAGGAGCCGGTCCTGTCGGCCACCGCCGCCACCCCCACCTGCCACCGCCACGTGGTCATCGCCGACCTCCGTGAAAACTGGCGAAAATCCCTGCTCGACACCGGCTTCGACCCAACCGTCCCGACCTGCTGGGTCGACGAGGGCTCCCTCGGCTACCTCAACCAGGACTGGAACCGCCAGGTGGTCCAGACCCTCACCGAACTGTCCGCCCCCGCAAGCTGTTTCGGCGCAGCCCGCATCCCCATCGACCCCGAAGCCCCGCAGTACCGAGACCTCCGCCGCCTCGTCTCCGGCGACAACACCCCACAACCAACCCCACCCACCCCCACCCCGGACTACGACATCGAACAGTGGCTCGACAACATCGGCTGGACCACCGAATTCCGCACCTGGAACGACATGATCTCCCACCTACCCCGCCCCACCACCCCCGTCGACCCCCGCATCGGCACCATCGCCGCCATCCGCCGCTGAGCGCCTGACTGCCAAATCGATTGTCCCGGCGCGTCTGCGGGACGTACTGCTCACACCGGCCGAAGTGGAGCTATACGAAATTCGTTGGAGTGCTCAGGTTTTGGACGAAGTGACGCGCCATCTACCGAGTTGTATGGACGCTCCCGCGCGGACATCGCTCTTCGGCGCGATGGCCCGGGCATTTCCGGATGCGCTCGTCGAATGGCCCGCGAGCTTGCGGGTCGAAGTTCCGAAACTGATCAACGCCAAGAATCGGCATGTTGTCGCGGCGGCAGCCTTCGCACACGCCGACGTTCTTGTCACGAATGACCGGGCGCTCCGCGGCCAACTCGACAATCTCCCAGAACTGGTTGAAGCGCAAACAGCTTCAGTGTTCATCGCGTTCGCGATCGATTCCGATGTGCCCAGAGCCGGGCGGGCACTGATCGAGATGGCGGCCAGGCGGTGGCTGGGCGGGGTCGAGCCGATCGACACCGCGGAGATTCGGGACCGGCTGACGGTCTGGACTCGCCGGGAACTGGGGTCTGCGGTCGCGGACTTGGTTGCGAGGCCGGATTTCATTCGAGATGCGAGGTAGTCCGGCCTATCCCCGGCGTGCGGCGTGGAACGGGAACCGAGGTCCGTTCAGCCCTGGTTCTTCGGGCGTTTGGAGCCGAAGTAGGGGCGGGCGCCGGGGTGGTCGAGTTGCCACTTGTCGGGCTTGCCGGAGGGGTAGGTGACGGGGATCTGGTCGCCGATGGAGGGCCAGTTGTCGACGTCCCAGGCGAAGCGGCCGTAGACCTCGTGGGCGAACACGGTGGGGCCGGAGATGCTGCCGGAGATGGTGACGTACTGCTCGCCGAGGTCGTCGGGGCGGGGGCTGACGCCGGTGACGTGGAGGGTGCCGTATTCGAGGCCGGCGGGGGAGGCGTTCCAGGAGGCGGCGAGCGGGTCGCCGGGGAAGGCTCGTGAGCCGCCGCCGTTGCCGCGACGGTAGTACACCAGGACCGCGGCCAGTGCGCCGCCGATCAGCAGGACGAACATGAGCTGCAGGAGCATGAACTCCATGCTAGGCGGCGTGGAGTTCATGCCCGGCCGGGGCCGCGTGACGACCGCGGCTAGTGGGCGGTGAGTTCGGAGATGCCGTTGTGGCGGCGCAGCTGCCAGACCGTGGTGCGCTTGGACTGGGAGCGGCCGTTGCCGCGGTCGATGAGGGTGCGGTTGGCGGTGGTGAAGACCAGTTGCGCGCCCTGGGTATTGGTTTCGGGGTTCTGGAACAGCTGGATGAGGCTGTCGGCCGTCTCGGGGGTGAGGGCGGCGTCGATATCGTCCACCGCCAGCACGCCGCCGGTGTCGAGGGCGTCGAGCATGGGCGGCAGCAGCCGCAGCATGGCCAGGGTGGCGCTGGACTCGTCGGTGATGTCGAAGGCGGTTTCGATGCCCTCGTGGGTGAGGCCCAGACCGACGCCGCGGCGGGCCACCATGCGGGAGTACAGCGCGTCCCGGGCGGCATAGAGGTTGGCCAGTTCGCGCTGCAGCAGGGTGACGGTGATGCCGTGTTCGAGGAACATCTCCTCGGCGTAGTTCGCCGAGATCGTGCAGGACTCGATTTCCTTTGTGGTGGAGGCGATATCGGCGTCCAGGTCACGCAGGTAGTCGGCGTACATGGGGTCGTCGGACGGCAGCAGCAGATCGGTGATGCCGAGGTCGGCGGCGCGCAGCAGGGTCAGCAGCCGCACCGCATGGTCGGTCGAGCGCGAGATGTGCGAGCCCACCCGGTGCGCGACCTCCTGCGGATCCGGCTGCCCGCACTGTACTTCCAGCAGCGACTGGAACCAGCGGTAGGCCGGGACCAGCGGCTCGGCGTACAGCTGCCCGGACAGGCTGAGCAGCAAGGCATTCGGGCGCACCAGCGGCACCACGGCACCCAGCCCGTAGCGCGCGGCCTCGAACATGGGCCCGATGCGGATGTCGTCGCCGGCGCGCTCGAACACCACGCGCTTGCGATTGTGCGGATGCGAGTGCAGCCACTCCGCGGCCACGTCGGCATTGTCGAGCCGGAACCCGTAGGTGTACGGGCACCCCTCGGCGACGAAGTTCGCCACGAATTCCGAAGGGCGATCGGAGAATCCGAGGTGCGGCGTCCGAACCGGACCGGAGTAGGGATCCCACCCGGTGACCGAATTCAGTACGGCGTCGCGCATGCGATCGAGCGCGTCGACGAGGCCCGTCTTGCCGGTGGCGGCCGTCCCGTAGACGGCGGTGACCGGTGTGGCGACCGGCCCGCTACCCCGGGTCAGCCGCAGTTCCTGCGGTTCGGCGAGGGACCGATGATTCGACACCTGAAAACTACGCAACACCCTGGACATCCTGCCGGTCGCGGGTCGGAAATGCGACTCACCTTATTCGGGCATTCCGCGAGGGCGGCACCCGGAGGGCAACTTTCGCGATATCCGGGTTCGAAACCGGGGCGACCGGCACGGACCGCGCCGCGGCCGAATGACGGTGTGCACGAACCACAGCGGAGCAGTGCGGGAACCTCAGCGGAGCAGACCGTAGGCGCGGGCGGGAGCGAGACGCACGACGGCGCGGCGGTCGGCGACCATCGCGCGGCGGTAGTCGTCCCAGTCGGGGTGCTCGCCGCTGAGGGCGCGGTAGTAGGCGACCAATTCGTCGACCGTGGCGTCGCCGGGATCGGCGGCGACCGGGGAGACCTCCACCTCGCCTTCGATGACCGCGTACGACCAGAAGTCGTCACTGCTCATGTGCAGCGCGGCCCACGGGTCCCGGACCAGATTGTGGTACTTGGCACGGTCGGCGGTGATGGAGATCCGGATGATGCCGTCCTCGCCGGCCCAGTGCAGCACATTGGACAGCTGCGGACGGGTGTCGCGGCGAATCGTGGTGAGCACCGACTTGCGGTGGGAGCGCGCGAAATCGACTGCCTTGGCGAGGTCCATACCGAGTGGAACCCGGCCGGTTGCGGGCGTGTTCCCGAGGCCGGAAAAACCTCGCATCAGGCGTGCGACGTGCGGGAATGTTGATCAGACCTGTCGGTGGGGCGGGATAGAGTGCCTGGTGTGAGCGAATCGGGCATGGAGATCACCGCGGCGAGCGGGGACGAGCGCGTCGAGTGGCAGCGGCTGGCGGAGGAGGTTCGCGACCACCAGTTCCGCTACTACGTGCGGGACGCGCCGATCATTACCGACGGCGAGTTCGACGAGCTGTTCAACCGGCTGGTGGCGCTCGAGGAGGCGCATCCGGATCTCCGCACCCCGGATTCGCCCACCCAGCTGGTCGGCGGCGGCTTCACCACCGAGTTCCAGCCCGTGGATCACCTGGAGCGGATGTACTCGCTGGACAACGTCTTCAACGAGGACGAGATGCGGCAGTGGATCGCCAAGGTGGAGGCCGATGCCGGCACCGATCTGCACTACGTGTGCGAGGTGAAGATCGACGGCGTCGCCCTCAACCTCGTCTACGAGGACGGCAAACTGGTGCGCGGCGCCACCCGCGGCGACGGCCGCACCGGTGAGGACGTCACCCTCAATGCCCGCACCATCGAGGACATTCCGCACGAGCTCATCCACAGCGACGAGTTCCCGGTGCCGAAGCTCCTGGAAGTGCGCGGCGAGGCGTTCATGACGCTGGCCGACTTCGAGTCGCTCAACGCCGCCATCGTCGCGGAAGGCAAAGCGCCGTACGCGAATCCGCGCAATACCGCCGCCGGGTCGCTGCGGCAGAAGGATCCCGCGGTGACGGCGCGGCGGCGGCTGCGCATGATCTGCCACGGCTTCGGCCGGCTGGAGGGCTTCGCGCCGGAATCTCAGTTCGAGGCCTACCGCGCGCTGGCCTCCTGGGGTCTGCCGGTGTCGGCGCACACGATCCGGGTGCAGGGCGCGGACGCGGTGGTCGACCGCATCGACTACTGGGGCGAGCACCGCCACGATATCGAGCACGAGATCGACGGCCAGGTCATCAAGGTCGACGAGTTCAGCCTGCAGCGCCGCCTGGGCTCCACCTCGCGCGCGCCGCGCTGGGCCATCGCCTACAAGTACCCGCCCGAGGAGGCCACCACCAAGCTGCTCGACATTCAGGTGAATGTCGGTCGCACCGGCCGGGTTACGCCGTTCGCGGTCATGCAGCCGGTCACCGTGGCGGGCTCCACCGTCGCCATGGCCACCCTGCACAATGCCTCCGAGGTGCAGCGCAAGGGCGTGCTCATCGGTGACACCGTCACCATCCGCAAGGCCGGGGACGTGATTCCCGAGGTGCTGGGACCGGTGGTGGACGCCCGCGACGGCAGCGAGCGTGAATTCGTTATGCCCACGCACTGTCCCGAGTGCGGCACCGAGCTGGCCCCGGCCAAGGAGGGCGACGCCGATATCCGGTGCCCCAACCAGCAGTACTGCCCGGCGCAGCTGCGGGAGCGGGTATTCCACGTGGCCGGGCGCGGCGCGTTCGATATCGAGG
The DNA here is from genome assembly GCF_042754085.1 of Nocardia sp. NPDC059236. Classification (NCBI taxonomy): domain Bacteria; kingdom Bacillati; phylum Actinomycetota; class Actinomycetes; order Mycobacteriales; family Nocardiaceae; genus Nocardia; species Nocardia sp. NPDC059236. Next base: position 31,002 of record NZ_JBHZAF010000026.1, on the reverse strand, counting down.
CGCTGGGCTACGAGGCCGCCATCGACCTGTTGAAGTCGGGCGCGATCGCCGACGAGGGCGACCTGTTCTCCCTCGACGAGGACAGGCTGCTCACCACCACGCTGTTCACCAACAAGAGCGGCACCCTGTCGGCCAATGGCAAACGCCTGCTGGAGAACCTGGAGTCCGCCAAGGACCGCCCGCTGTGGCGCGTGCTGGTCGCTCTCTCCATCCGCCATGCCGGTCCCACCGCGGCCCGTGCCCTGGCCACCGCGTTCGGCAGCATGGACCGCATCCGGGAGGCCTCGGCCGAGGAACTGGCCGCCACCGACGGCGTCGGCCCCACCATTGCCGCCGCGGTCACCGAATGGTTCACCGTGCCCTGGCATCTCGAGATCGTCGACAAGTGGACCGCCGCAGGCGTCCGGATGGAGGACGAGCGCGACGAGTCCATCGAGCGCAACCTGGAGGGCCTGTCCATCGTGGTGACCGGCTCGCTGGAGGGCTTCACCCGCGACGGCGCGAAAGAGGCCATCCTCATCCGCGGCGGCAAGGCGGCCGGATCCGTCTCCAAGAAGACGGCTTTCGTGGTGATCGGCGACGCACCCGGCTCGAAGGCCGCCAAGGCCGAGGAACTGGGTGTTCCCATCCTCGACGAGGCAGGTTTCGTGAAACTGCTCGAGGGCGGCCCGGAGGCGGTGTCGGAAATCCCGGAACCGGAGTCCGAGAGCCCGGAGGCGGTGTCCTAGAGATCGATTCGCACCGGTGCGGCGCCTCGTGCAACCGTGTACGCGCCCGGTGCGGGGCGATCGGCAATGTGGTCGGGGAGCTGGAGATTCGGGTGGCCGAGTCCGGGGATTACCCGGCCATCGGCGACTTGATCGTCGAGGTGTATGCCGGTGAGGAGTGCGCGAATCCGCCGGGCCTCTATACCGGTGAGCTCGCCGACACCGCCACCCGGGCGGAGCGATCGGTAAAGGCAATCGCGTGCGGCGGGGCGGTATTGAGGATGGAGTTGTGGTGATGAATGTGCGCACTGAGCGGTCACGGGACGGCCGCGTGGAGATTCGGGTGGCCGAGCCCGGGGATTACCCGGCCATCGGTGAGCTGACCGTCGAGGTGTATGTCGGTGAGGGGCACGTGAATCCGCGCAGCCCCTATGTCGAGGAGCTCGCCGACACGGCCACCCGGGCGGCGGCGGCCGAGATTGTGGTGGCGGTCCGCGACGGCGAGCTCCTGGGCTCGCTGACCATGGCCCGGCCCGGCACGCCGTTCGCGGATATCGCCCGGCCGGGGGAGTTGGAGTTCCGGATGCTCGCGGTGTCCAAGGGTGCCCGCGGGCTGGGAGTCGGGACCGCCCTCATGGGGCGGGTGATCGATACCGCCCGCGCCGAAGGGTTCGACGCGGTGGTGCTCACCACCATGCCGACCATGCAGGACGCCCGCCGCATGTACGACCGGCTCGGCTTTGCCCATGCCCCGGAACGAGATTGGCGCACCGACTCGGGCCTGCAGCTCACGGTGATGCGTCTGGAGATCGCTGCGGCCCGCTGACCTGGCCGGGCCGGACGCCCGGCATCGTCGAATGGGCAAAGGGCGGGGGCAGACTCATCGACCGGCCGCGGCGGACCGGCTCGACCGTCTTGCGGTCGAACCGGCCAACCTCGCGGGCCCGCGACGGGTGCGCGGGCGATGCCCCGGGGAAGCGGCGACGGAAGTCCGGTCTGTCATCCCGGCATCTTCGGGCCGCGATCTCGGGTGGTGGATTTCGTCCGAGAACGCGCCGGGATTGCCGGGCGTACCCGCCGCGGCCGCGAGGGGCGCGGCGGCCACACGCCCGAGGCGGCGGGTGCTGCTCGGTGGGGCGGGCCTGCTCGCGCGAGTGGGAACGGTGCTCGCGCAGGTGGGCACGGCGCTTGCGCGGGTGGGAACGTCGCTCGGGCGGGTGGGCGCGGTGCTCGCGCGGGTGGGTGTGGGCTTCGCGGTGCTCGGTGTCGTGTTCGCGGTGGTGGGCATGGTGCTGGTGGTTGTCGGCGTGGGTGTTGCGCGGTTGGACATTGGGGGGCTCCCGTGGCTCGGTGCGGGGTCAGCAGTAGCTGGCCAGCGGGGGGCAGACGGTGTAGCCGGAGCCGTCGGCGTTCCACGACGGCGTCCAGACGGACGAGTTGCCCGCCCCGGTGTCGAACGGCTGCGGCGAAGGGGCGGGGACTTTGCCCGGGGAGCGCGGATGCTGGTTCTGCAGAACGGGATTCATGTCCGAGTGGCGGTAGCCGAAGGGGTCGCTCGCGTGTACGCCGGTGGGGTCGTCGCCGTGGGTGATGATGCCCCGGCTGCCGCCGGATCGGGGTCCGGCCGAATCGGAGGCGCCGGGCGAAATGGTGCCGCGGGACTGGGATTCGGCGGTGGCGGGTCCGGCTGCGAGCAGGGCTGCGGCCAGTCCGGCCATGGGGGTCAGGACGAGGGTCGCTCGTCGGAGGGTCGGGCGTGATCGATGGGCTTGCGGCATGGCGTCCTGCCTCTCTGCATGGCGTCATTGCTGATCTGCTTGCCGGTTCTGGTCACGTCGGTGACTTATCTACTAAGTAAGACCGTAGGTCATCTACGTAGATGAATAGTAGGTAAATGCTGTGAATCTACTAAGTTCGTACGTAGATGCGGCACGGTGAACAGCGGCCGGGCAGACGAGAACGCCCCCACCGGATCTCCGGCGGGGGCGTTAAACGCGGTGCGAGAAAGGTGGTGCGGCTCAGCCGAGCGCGGTGGCGACGATGCCGGCCAGGTAGCCGAGCCGCGCGACCTCCGAGGGCCGGAAATCCGGACCACCCGGACGGCCCAGCAGCAGCACCTTGCCGGTATTGCCGAGCGGCGCCGCGGCCAGCTTGGTGTCCATGTCCTTCCACAGCTGCGGCAGCCAGTCGGCCTCGCCGTCGAGGACCGTCGGCTTCTCCAGCGGCATCCATGGCGCCGACGCCGCCTGGGTCGACGGGGCGCTCTGCGAGCCGACCACGCGATACGCGCCCTGCGGGCCCATGTCGATCACGATCGACCAGCCCACCCGCAGCACCCGCGGCACGCCGTCGACCAGCACCTGCAAACGATCGTCGCGCGCATTGGCGACCTGATCGATGAGCTCGAGTTCGCGGTGGGTGTCCAGCATCCCGGAGTACGGGCGCAGTGAATCGACCTGCACATCGTGCAGGGATTCGGCCGCGGTGATGAGGGTGTCGGGCAGTGCGCCCGAGGGTACCTCCACCACGATGTCGTCGATCGCGAAGCCGTCGCCGCGTTCGACGACATCCAGCGAGAGGATGTCCGCGCCGACGGAACCCAGCGCCAAGGCCAGCGATCCGAGACTCCCTGGGCGATCCGGAAGTTGCACGCGAAGCAGATAAGACACGTGCCTTCCTTTCTTTACTGTGCGACCGAAACTTTCGGACGGGTACCCGAGTCCCGCAATACTTACACCCTCGAGAGCTCGTTATCGAATCGAACCATTCCGTGTGACGCGGGCCACTTACCCATCGGTTACACATTGATGGTGCCAGGTCTGGCGCACACCTGCGACCGCTGGCGCGAGGCGACCCACTAGGCTGTCGAATGGCCAATCACCAAGCTCGAACCATGCCGAAAGGGGTCCCGCGGTGCCCGCCATCTCCAGGGACGAGGTCGCTCACCTCGCCCGGCTGTCCCGGCTCGCTTTGACGGACGACGAACTCGATCTGTACGCCGGTCAGCTGGATTCCATCCTGACCCACGTCGCACAGATCTCGAAGGTCGCCGCCGCGGACGTGCCCGCCACCGCATCCCCGAATCCGGAGACCAATGTGACTCGCCCCGATGCGGAGCAGCCCTGCCTGACTCCGGAGCAGGCGCTCGCCATGGCGCCGGCCGTCGACGAGCAGCGGTTCATGGTTCCGCAGATTCTGGGAGAGGGCGAATGACAGACCTGACCAAGCTGTCCGCGGCCGAACTCGCGGACAAGATCCACGCGCGCGAGGTCTCCTCGGTCGAGGTCACCGAGGCCCACATCCAGCGCATCGCCGAGGTCGACGGGGAGATCAACGCCTTCCTGCACGTGGCCGGCGAGCAGGCGCTGCTGACCGCCGCCGAGGTGGACCGTCAGGTCGCCGGCGGCAAGGTGGTCTCGGCGCTGGCCGGTGTTCCCTTGGCGCTCAAGGACGTTTTCACCACCACGGACATGCCGACCACCTGCGGGTCGAAGATCCTGGAGGGCTGGGTGTCGCCGTACGACGCGACGCTCACCACCAAGCTGCGCGAGGCGGGCATCCCGATCCTCGGCAAGACGAACATGGACGAGTTCGCCATGGGTTCGTCCACCGAGAACTCGGCCTACGGCCCGACCCGTAATCCCTGGGACACCGACCGGATTCCGGGCGGTTCGGGTGGTGGCTCCGCCGCGGCGCTCGCCTCGTATCAGGCGCCGCTGGCCATCGGCACCGACACCGGCGGATCCATCCGCCAGCCCGCCGCGGTCACCGCGACCGTCGGCACCAAGCCGACCTACGGCACCGTGTCCCGTTTCGGCCTGGTCGCCTGCGCGTCCTCGCTGGACCAGGGTGGCCCGTGTGGCCGCACCGTGCTGGACACCGCGCTGCTGCACGAGGTGATCGCGGGCTACGACCCGAAGGACTCCACCTCCCGCAATGTGCCGGTGCCGCCGGTGGTCGCCGCCGCCCGCGCGGGCGCCAAGGGTGACCTGCAGGGCGTGAAAGTCGGTGTGGTGAAGGAACTTCACTCCGACAGCTATCAGCCGGGCGTCCTCGCCTCCTTCGACGCCGCGGTCGCGCAGCTGAAGGAACTGGGCGCCGAGGTGATCGAGGTGTCCTGCCCGCACTTCGAATTCGCGCTGCCCGCCTACTACCTGATCCTGCCGTCGGAGGTGTCGTCGAACCTGGCGCGCTTCGACGCCATGCGGTACGGCCTGCGCGTCGGCGACGACGGTTCGCACTCGGCCGAGCAGGTCATGTCCATGACCCGTGAGGCCGGGCTGGGCCCGGAGGTCAAGCGCCGCATCATGATCGGCACCTACGCGCTGTCGGCCGGGTACTACGACGCCTACTACGGTCAGGCCAACAAGGTCCGCAACCTGATCGCGCAGGACTTCGACAAGGCCTACCGGACCGTCGACGTGCTGGTCTCGCCGACCAGCCCGTTCACCCCGTGGAAGCTGGGCGAGAAGGTCAACGACCCGCTGGCCATGTACCTCTCGGACCTGTGCACGCTGCCCACCAACCTGGCCGGGCACTGCGCCATGTCGGTGCCGTCCGGGCTGAGCGCGGACGACGGCATGCCGGTCGGTCTGCAGATCATGGCCCCGGCGCTGGCCGACGACCGGCTCTACCGGGTCGGCGCGGCCTACGAGGCGGCCCGCGGGCCCATCGCCTGAGCGCGAAGGCCATGAAGGCGGCCTGATCCAGGCCATGGCCACAGCCTGATCCAGGCCATGGCCACAGCCTGATCCAGGCCACGGTGACAGCCTGATCGAGGCAGTCCCGCAAGCGAATTCGGCCCCCGCCGGTATCCACCGGCGGGGGCCGTCCCTGTCCACCGGCACGGACCCTGCGCTGTCCGTTCGGGTTGCCCGCTGCCCGACTTGTCGGATTCCGCCCCGATCGGCGTCCGGCCGATCGGGCAATGCCTGCGGCCTGTCGGTCCAGACCGGTAGGCTGGCAGCGGTTCGGCGTGTGTGAAGGGTTTTCTTGGGGATGTTGCGACGCGGCGAAGTCTTCGCGGGCTACGTGATCGAGCGCGAAGTGGGCCGTGGCGGAATGGGTTCGGTCTACGCTGCCCGCCACCCTCGGCTCCCGCGGCTCATCGCGCTCAAACTGCTGCACCGGGAGATGTTCGGCGAGAACGAGACTCGCCTCCGGTTCGAACGCGAGGCCGACGTCATCGCCCAGCTCGACCATCCCAATATCATCACCGTCTACGACCGCGGCGATGACGACGAGCAGCTGTGGATCGCCATGCAGTACGTGGACGGGGTCGACTGCGCCTCCATCGACCCCTACGACCTCAGCCCCGACCGGGCGGTCGAGATCGTCGTGCAGACCGCGGCCGCACTGGATTACGCGCACGGGCGCGGCGTGCTGCACCGGGATGTGAAGCCCGCCAATATCCTGCTGTCCCGTTCCGGCGGCATCGGCGCCGGATTCGCCGAGCGGGCGCTGCTCAGCGACTTCGGCATCGCCCGGGTGCTCGACGACACCGCGCACCTGACCCGCACCGGCATGCTCAATGCCACCCTGGCCTACGCCTCCCCGGAACAGCTCACCTCGGCGCCCATGGGGCCGCGCTCGGACCAGTATTCCCTGGCGTGCACGCTGTTTCGGCTGCTCACCGGGCGCGGGCCGTTCGACGCCCCGAATATCGCGACCGTCATGCTCGGGCATCTGCAATCGCCGCCGCCGGATGTGAGCCTGCTGCGGCCGGAGCTGCCCGCGGAACTGGACGAGGTGCTGCGCAAGGCGCTGTCCAAGGATCCGCGCGACCGCTACGACACCTGCTTCGAATTCGCGCAGACCGCCTGGGAGACGGTGGCCGAACCGGTGTCGCTGGTGCGGCGGCCGCGCGGGCCGGTCGCGGACCGGCTGCCGCGTCCGGACACCGTGCTCGGCTGCCTGTTCGGCGGCGCCGTCGGGGACGCGCTGGGTGCGCCGATCGAGACCATGCTGCTGCCGAACATCCAGCAGCGCTACGGGATCCAGGGCGTCACCGGGGCGGGCAGCGGCTATCGGGGCCGTATCTCCGACGAGACGCAGCTGGCGCTGTTCACCATGGAGGCGCTCATCCGCAGCGCGCGGGCACGCGAGCGCGGCACCGCCGCCGCGGTGGGCATGATCCAGGAGAACCTGCTGGTGTGGCTGCGCGGGCAGGGGCAGGCGGCGGTGCCGGAACAGCCGGTGCCGTTGCAGAGCGGGCTGACCGGATACCCGGAGCTGATGACCTATCGGGGGCCGACACAGACGACCATCTCGGCCATGCTGCGGGTGGCGGCGAGGCAGCAGCCCGGAATTCCGCTGGGTACCCGCGATCATCCGATCAACGACTCCAAGGGTTGTGCGGCCACGGTCCGGTCCGCGGCGTGCGGGTTCATGCCCTCGCTGGAGTACGCCTTCGAATTGGCCTGTGACGCGGCGGCACTCACCCACGGCAATCCGAGCGGCTGGCTGCCGGCGGGCGCGTTCGCGGCCATCGTGTACGGGCTCTGCCGGGGACTGGACGTGCGGGCGGCGGTGGAACAGGCTCGGGCCCAGCTGGTTCGCAACCGCGATCACGAGGAGACCACCCAGGCTCTCGACGCGGCCGTGCGACTGGCCGACACCGTGGCCTTCCGGGGCCGGCCCATGCCGCCGCCCGGACTGCTGGAACCGCTGGGCACCGGCGTCATCGGGTCCGAGGCGCTGGCGCTGGGGGTGTGCGCGGCGGTGTGCGCCGAAAACGTGGGCGGCACACCGGAACAGATCTTCCGCAACGGCGTGCTGCTGTCGGTGAATCATTCCGGGGACAGCGACTCCACCGGGGCCGTCTGCGGCGCTCTGCTCGGGGCCCGGCTCGGGGTGCACGCCATCCCCGCGCCCTGGCGCGCCGGCCTCGACGCGGCGGCCGCCATCGAACGGCTGGCCGCCGACTTCACCCGCGAGTTCCGCGGCGCCGCTCAGCAGTCCGGCATGACCGTGCCCTGGTCGGCGCCGTAGCGGTGACCGTGACCGGGCGGGGCGTCGAGCGCGCCCAGCAGGTCGGCGGTGGTCTGCAGGAAGCTGATCACCGGAAGCCAGTGCGGGACCGGCGCGTCCGGGCGGGTGGTGGTGAGATCCGGTGCACGCCACAGCAGCGCCGGCGACCAGTGCACCACCGGATCGGAGGCATTGGCCAGCACCGTCGCGCGGCCGTGCCGCACCTGCCCGGCGGGCGGGCCCGCCCAGAGCGCGCCGCAGACCCGGCGGTCCTGGTCGGCGGCATCGGTGAAGACGGCGCTGCCGCCCAGCGCGCCCAGGCTCTGGCCGTAGATGTAGAGCTTCGGCGGATTCGGTAGCGCCGCGATCCGTTGCTCCACGGCCCGGAACAGGGCGCGGGCGGATTGCTCGGCGGCGCTGCGGCCGAAGACGAAGGTGACCCAGCTCGGGGCATCGGAGTACTGCAGACCGACCAGGGCGACATCGCCGCCGAAGCGGGTGTCGAGACCCTTGGCCGCATCGCTGTCGATCCAGCCCGAACCGGTCGGCACCGTCACCACCAGATTGCGGCGCTGCAGTCCGCCGGTGCGCTCCAGCTCCCGGATCGCCAGCGCCACCCGGGAATCCAGATCGGGCGCGGAGTTCAACCCGACGTACACCCGCACGGTCCGCGCCGGAGCCCCCACCACGAACCGGCGGCCCTCCGCCCCCAGTGACGGCCAGCTCGCCATCGACACCGGACTACCCGACCGCGTCGGCGAATCCGGTTGCACCAACTCCGGATCCACATACGAATTGGCCGCCGCATAGGCCGCCCGCCGCCACTCCACCACCGTCGGCACGACCACCAGCTGCCCCGCCACCAGCAGCGCCACCCCCGCCGCGATACTGCGCACCCGCCCCAATCTCCGCACCGCCCAGCCCACTCCGCGTGTCAGGGCGACCACGGCGACGACGAGCGGCACGGTCCAGGCCAGCCACTGCACCCAGTACCCGGGTCCGATACCCGCGACTCCCATGGCGGCGCGCAAGGTGTTCTGCCAATGTTCGGCGTAGCCCATCGCGGCCCCGACCAGCACCATGCCCGCGATCAGCGCCGGAACTCGGCCGCGCGTCAGATGCTCGATCCCGAACCGCGTCCACCGCAGTACCATTCGGATGATCGCCGCCAGCCCCAATGCGATCAGCACCACGAGCGCGGTCAGGATCGCCTGCGCCGACGGTGTCCGCGGTAGCAGCCCCGGCGCCAGCGAGATCATGGTCCCGCCCGCCACCGCGGCACTGGTCCCCACTCGTGGGACATGGAATTTCGCCCGCCCGAGCCACATTCGAGGCCCATACCGGACCACGGCAGCGGCGCCTCCTGCCCGAGGTCCGGTCGGCTCCCCGTCCGCCGTGGGGACCACTTCCGCACGCACGCCGCCGCTGGGGCCCTCCTGACCGTGGGATGGGAGGCCGGCAGTAGGAATTGCCGCATCCACCACATGAGTCGGGATGAATCCGAGTTGATCTGCCGCAGTGGATGGTTCGGCCCGGTGTCCCGACGGGAGGGAGAGCTCGGCCTCGCGCGCGCCGGAGGTCTCGGGCGGGCGGGTCACAGTGCCACCGCCATGCCATCGAGCGCGTCGGGACCACGCAAATGCGCGAGGGTGGTCCGGCGGTTGCGCGTGCGGCGCACGAGAATGGTTGTCGCCGTGGCCAGTCCGGCGGCGAGTCCGAGGCCCGCGAGGGTGAGGGTGGCGGGGGAGGGGGCGTCGCCGGAGTGCTCGAAGAAGGGTTCGTAGATGGGGTTGCCGTAGTCCTGGCGGATGGAGTTCAGGTCCACGGCGGTGGTGGCCACGCTGGCCATGACCTGGCATTGGGCGCGCGAGACCGGGTTCTCGCGGGCGTCGCAGGCCGCGTGCATGCGTCGTTCCAGGGCGGCGTCCACGGTTTGCCGGGCCCACGGGCCCAGCGTCTGGCCGTGCGCGGCCGCGTAGCGCAGCAGGTCGTAGCCGAGATCGTGGGATTTGCAGGCCAGATCGAATTCGGCGGGCAGCGGGACGGGGGAGGAGCAGTCACCGTTCGGGTTGATGAGCATGCCCGCCTCGACCACCGGGCGGTATCCGGCCGTGGTGACGAAGTCCTCGGGGATGAGCGTGGGATCCGGCTGCACGGCAACCGATTCCAGGATTCCGCTCCGGGCGGCGGCGTTCTCGGGCGTGCCCGGCCAGCTGTTCACGGCCCCCGCGCCCGGGGCGAAAGCCAGACCGGCCGAGCACATCACCGCCGCAGCCGCCGCGAGCGCACCATATCGGCGCTGCCGGGCCCGGCGGTCGTGGCCTGACACGCCAGGGCCAGGGGACATGGTGCTCATCGAGTCGTCGGCCGCCAGTACGTCAGCGGTCGTGGCGGGCGAGGTCTCTCGTGTGGTGTCCGCTGCGCGGCCGGCAGCCGCTACGGGTGTGGTGGAACGGGTCGAGATCCGGCGGGAAGTCGGGAACGCTCTCATGGGTCTCGACGCTAGGAATCGCGCTCCGACCGGGGCCTCAGCCTGCGGGGCGGTTCCGCGGTGGGCGAGGCGGGGGAGGCGTGCCGACGTCTCGTACCGGGGTAGGGGGTGGGAGATCACTCAGGGGTATGAGGTGGGGGCGGCGCGGAGTCTCTACCGTCGAGGGCATGGTCGGAAATATGTCTGGGCAGGCCCGTGTCGCACGGGCGCGGCAGGTGTTCGACGGGTTCACGGTCCTGCTCGCGATCGTCTTCATCGCGGTGGCCTGGCCGACGCTGCATCTGACGCACAAGGTTCCGGCGGCGGCCGCGCCGTTCATCGCGGGCTTCGCCGCGTTCCCGATTCTGCTGCTGCGGGTGAATCCGCCACTGGGATGGGCGGTTTCGGCCGGTTCGGCGCTGATGATCGCGCTCGCGGTGCCGCATCAGCCGGGCAATTCGATCCCGTTCCAGGTGGTGCACATCCTGGTGCTGTTCGCCCTGGTGTTCGCGGTGGCCGTGCGCGCCCCGATCCGGATCGTGGCCGTGGTGTGGGTGGCGACCTCACTGCTGTTCGCCACCGCCATGGCCCAGACCGGGGACAGCTTCGCCGAATCCGGGTTCGGCTGGCCGCTGGCCATCACCGGCCTGGTGGTGTTCGGCCTGCTCATCCGGTGGGTGGTGCTGTCGCGGCAGGCGCTGCTCAAGTCGGAGGAGGAGACCGAGCTGGAGCGGGCCCGCCGCGCCATCCTGGAGGAGAAGGCGCGCATCGCCCGCGACCTGCACGATGTGGTGGCGCACCACATGTCGATGGTGGTGGTGCAGGCGCAGACCGCGCCGTATCGGATCAGCGGGCTGCCGGCCGATGCCCGAGCCGAATTCGAGTCCATCGGCGCCGGCGCGCGGGCGGCGCTCAACGAGATCCGCGGCATGCTGGGCGTCCTGCGCAGTGACGGGCAGCTGCCCGAGCACGCGCCGCAGCCCTCGGCCGCCGACGTCCCGGATCTGCTCGAGGGCGCGCAGCGCGCCGGGGTGCCGCTCACCTGGACCGTCGACGGCAGCCTCGACGCCGTGCCCGACACCACGGGCCTGGCGCTCTACCGGATCGTGCAGGAGTCGCTGGCCAATGCGTCCCGGCACGCGCCCGGGGCGGCGGTGCGCGTGGACCTCGCCTGCGCGGGCGAGCTGACCCTGACCGTCGCCAATGATCGGCCGATCGCGGTGCGGCCGGGTGATCATTCGGGCACGTCCGGCAGCGGTATCGCCGGTATGCAGACCCGTGCGGCCGCGGTCGGCGGCGTGCTCACCGCCGGGCCCCGGCCGGACGGCGGGTTCGAGGTGCAGGCCCGGCTGCCGCTGGCGCCCGCGCTGAGTGCCGCGGGCAGCGCGGAGGCGCTCGGCTCCGGCCACTGAATCCGGGGGTCGGGTCACCGTGCCCGGTCCGGCCGGGCGTGCGCGATGGCGGGGGTGCGAAGTCGTCGTCGCGCGGGCCGTTCCGGTCGGGGCATGGCAAACTCGGTGTCGTGCGTGAGGTGGGACTGTGGCGATAACCGTGTTGATCGCCGACGATCAGGCGATGGTGCGGCAGGGGTTCGGGGCGTTGCTCGCGGCGCAGCCCGACATCAGCGTGGTCGGGGACGCGGCGGACGGGAAAATCGCTGTGGCCGAGGCGAAACGGCTGCGCCCCGACGTGGTGCTGATGGATGTGCGCATGCCGGAGATGAACGGGCTCGACGCCGCCCGCTCGATTCTCTCCGCCGGGTTCGAACCGCCGGTGCGGGTGCTCATGCTCACCACCTTCGATATCGACGACTACGTGTACGAGGCCCTGGGCATCGGGGCCAGCGGGTTCCTGCTCAAGGACGCGCCCGCCGAGGAACTGGTGCGCGCGGTGCGCGTGGTGGCCGCCGGTGACGCGCTGCTCGCGCCGACCGTCACGCGCCGGCTCATCGCCGATGTCACGCGTCGCCGGGCTCGGCGCGCCCCCGCGCCGCAGCTGTCGGTGCTCACCCCGCGCGAGCGCGAGGTGCTGGAGCTGGTGGCGCGCGGCATGTCCAATGCCGAGATCGCCGAAAGCCTTTTTGTCGCAGAACAAACGGTGAAGACGCACGTGTCGAAGGTCTTCACCAAACTGAACCTGCGCGATCGGGCGCAGGCGGTGGTGCTGGCCTACGAATCCGGACTGGTGACCCCGGGCTGACCTGCCCGGACAGGGTTTCGACGGGTAGGCTCACGGACTTGTACGTCACCGGAAGGGGGTCGTAGCCAGTGCTGAATAGCGGTGACGTGTTCGCCGGGTTCACCATCGAACGACTGCTCGGACAGGGCGGGATGGGCTCGGTCTATCTCGCCCGGCATCCCCGCCTGGGCAAGTTGACGGCACTGAAGCTGCTGAACCGGGAACTGTACGCGGACAGGGAGATTCGCGCCCGGTTCGAACGCGAGGCGGATCTGGTCGCGCGGCTGGACCACCCCAATATCGTCGAGGTGTACGACCGCGGCACCGAGGACGAGATGCTGTGGATCTCCATGCAGTACGTGGACGGGGTGGACGCCGCCGGCATCAATGTCGCCACGCTGCCGCCCGAGCGGGCCGTACAGGTGATCGAAGGGGTGGCCAGCGCCCTCGACTACGCGCACGGCATGGGCGTGCTGCACCGGGATGTGAAGCCCGCCAACATCATTCTGGCCCGCGCCGTCGCCGGCCACGGCGAGCGCGTCTTCCTCACCGACTTCGGCATCGCCCGCCTGCGCGAGGACTCCACCCACCTCACCCAGGCCGGCATGTTCACCGCCACCCTCGCCTACGCCTCGCCCGAGCAGATGACCGGCGCCCACCTGGACCCCACCACCGACCAGTACTCCCTGGCCTGCGCCCTCTATTGGCTCCTGATCGGCGCCGGCCCCTACGACTCGCCCCACCCCGCCGAACTCATCCGCGGCCACCTCCAGCTCCTCCCGCCCCCCGTCTCCCTGCGCCGCCCCGGCCTCTCGCCCGCCATGGACGCCGTCCTCACCAAGGCCATGGCCAAACGCCCCGCCGACCGCTTCCCCACCTGCACCGATTTCGCCAAGGCCGCCCGCCGCGCCCTCTCCGGCCCCCCGGCCCAGCACCCCGTCCACCAGCAGCCCCTCCACCCCGCCTACCCCAATTCCCCCGCCCCCCAACCCAACTACGCCCCCCAGCCCTACCCCGGCCAGGCCTACCCGGCCCCACCCCAGCCCTACCCCGCCACGGCTCTGCCACCCCAACCCGCGGCCTACCCCTCACCCCCGCAGCAACCGCCCGCGCCCAATTACCCCGCGCCGCAACCACAGTCCGCACCCCCCGCCTCCCAGCAGCCCGTCAGCGCCCCCGGCTACCCGCCTCCGGCACCGTCGGCGGGTCCGCAGCCACAAGCCCCCGCGCCCGCTGCCGCCCCGGCCTACCCCGCACCCCCGTACCCGTCCTCCCACCCCGCGCCGGCACCGCAGGCCCCCGCGCCCGAGATTTCCCAGCAGCCGCCAGCGGACAACGACCGGGCAGGTTCGGGGCCGACCGCGCGCCCCTACCCCCCGACGCAGGGCCCTCCCGCCGCCGGTTACTCAGCACCGCCGCAACCCCAGTCCGCGGGCGTGCCCGGCTATCCGGCGCCGCAAGGGCCGCCGATGTCTCCGGCCGTCGGCGCGCACGAGCCTGCGGCTCCGGCGGAGCCGACGGCTTGGGCCGGATCGACGGCGGGCACTGGCAGGGTCGCGGGTAGTGGACTGCCTGGTGCGCCGATTGAGGGATCACCTGCGCCGCAGGCGGTACCGGATGTCGAGCCAGCGGATGCCGGGTGGGCGAATCGGTCGGCGGATGTGGATGCGCAGGATGCGTCGCAGCGGCCGACGGATGTCGTGCCGCAGCCGGTGGTTTCGGCGGGGCAGTCCGAGGAGCTCTCGACCGGGGGTGCGGCCGGGCTGGCGGTGTCGGATACCGACCGGCCGGAGCGAGCGGGATCCGCAGCGGCGGACGAGGATTCGTCCGATTCGGCGGCAGGCTGCGTATCGGAGCCGTCGGTTGCCGACGGAACGGGCGAATCGGATTCGGGGGAGCGGGGTCTCGGAGGGACCGCCGGGGCGCCCGGCTTCGAGGAGATCGTTGCCGAGCCGGTGACGGTGCTGGCACAGCCGGTTGTCATGGCGCCGGTGCCCGAGGCAGCGGCCGCGGCTGAGACGACAGCGGTTGCGGGGGACGGGGAGTCGGACGAGGCGGGTGCGGCGGCCGGGGTTGCGGAGATGTCGGCGAGTGAGCCGGTTCGCGGTGCGGAGTCCGGCGGGCCGTCCGGCGTCGCTGCTGGTACGGCGGATTCCGGTGGCGCCGACGAGGAATCGGGTGGTGTGGTGCGGCATCCGGATTCGGGGGCGTTCGTGCCCGATTCGACGGATGGCGTCGGCTGGACGGACAGTGTAGGCGGGTCGGGGACCGTCGGCGGGGTGGCGGCCGAGGGGGAGGCATCGGGTTTCGCTGTATCCGAGCCAGTTTCGGGTGGAATGGCCGGAATGACGGGTGCTGGTCCCGCTGCTGGGATGCCCGGGTATGGGGGTTACGGGAGTGGGGTGCCAGGTGGGCCCGGGTACGGTGGGCCGCCGTTCGGGGGGAATCCGGTGCAGCCCGGGCTGATTCCGACGTCGCAGCGGGCCGAGGCGTCGCAGCTCACCGCGGTGGTGGTGCTGGGGCTGGCGGTGGTGGCGCTTGTGCTGTTGGTGGTTGTCGCGGTGCTGGTGGTGTCAGGCTAGGCGCCGGGGTACGGGTTGGCTCGGGGGCCTAGGACCATTTGGCCCTGGTCGATCAGGATTTGGCGGGCGCGGCGGCGGACCAGGCAGTTGTCCACGGTGCAGAACTTGTGGATCTGCATGGCTTGATGGGCCTGGGTCAGGGCCAGGTCGCCGGGGTCCATCGTGCAGTCGAACAGATACATCATGGTGTCCACCGGGGGCAGCGCAGGGGGCTGGACAATTCGCGGTCCGGCGCTGGTGCTCGGCATGCGGCGCATCTGCGCCGGGCCTCGTCAAGACTATCGAGATTCATCAGGCCCCACACCGCATTCGGATCCCTTGTCACGCCCGGTCATACCGAGCGACCGCGGAGCGGTCGGGGAGGGATTGGGTGCGCCCGGCTCGGGGACGAGTGGGTCCAGAGATATCAGGGCTCCGGTTCTCACCGGGCGCGACTCCAGTCCAGCACCGTTTCGGCGAACCGACAATCGCAGCCCTGGCGCGGTGGGAACTTTCCGAAAGCGCCAGGTCAGCATTCGTATCGCGTGGGAGCATCATTCGCAGTGACCGAAAACCGCCTTCGTGGGGGAGGATTCGATGTCGGAGCATGGTTCGACTCTGCCGCGTCGTCAACTGGGGCGATACCTGCGGGAAGGCCGGATGCAGTGCAATATGACGATCGCCGAGGCGGCGGCGCTGATGGAGTGGAGCGAATCGAAGCTGCAGCGGCTGGAAACCGGTAATGCCGAGAAGATCCGAGTCCTCGATGTCCGGGAATTGTGCCGAATCTACGACTTCGACGACGAGTTCAGCTCCGCGCTCACCGGCCTCGCGCAACAGGCCAGCGTCAAGTCCTGGTGGCACGAATACGACGATCTGATTCCCGAGGGCTTCAATATGTATGTGGGCCTGGAGGCTTCGGCCCGCGCCCTCATCTCCTATCAGCCGGAGATCATCCCGGGACTGTTCCAGACTGCCGAGTACGCACGGGTTCTGATCAATGATTACTGGCCGGATGCTGCGCACGACGAACTGGACCGCCGCGTGCAGTTGAAGACCCGTCGTCAAAGCCTCTTGACGCGCAAGCGAAGTCCGGCCTCCTTCGATGTCGTGGTGCACGAAACCGCATTATGTCGCGTTGTCGGCGGCCCGCGCGTAATGGCCGCGCAGCTGCGACGCATCGCGGACATGTCGACGCTGCCGACGATCGCTGTTCGTGTACTACCCTTCTCGGCGGGCGTACCGATCGGCCACACCGTCGGCCCGTTCGTGATCCTGGATTTCGGCCGGGACGCGGGCAACCGGCCTGTCGAACCCACGGTCGTCTACCTGGAG
Source organism: Nocardia sp. NPDC059236 (assembly GCF_042754085.1). NCBI lineage: Bacteria > Bacillati > Actinomycetota > Actinomycetes > Mycobacteriales > Nocardiaceae > Nocardia > Nocardia sp. NPDC059236. The sequence goes on along the minus strand of NZ_JBHZAF010000026.1, from coordinate 14,782 downwards.
AACTTCCTCGGCGACCTCTACCTGGAGAAGCAGGCCGCGGTCGACCGATACCGCGAGGCATACCAAGCGATCCAGCGCGCCGCGCTGGACGAGACGACCAGCAGAGACCTCCTGCGGAGGGCAGCGAAGGAGTATGCGACGTGAGCGTCGAACCCGGTGTCCGGTGGTTCAAGAGCGCCCGCAGCACCGGTGCGAAGGAATGCGTCGAAGTCGCCTTCCTCTCCGGTGGCGTCGGAGTCCGGGACAGTAAGAACCCCAGCGGTCCGGCCTTGATCTTCCCGCCGGCGGACTGGGATCGATTCACCGCCGCCCTGGCCGCCGGGCGGTTCGACGACTGAACTCGGCCCGGCGGAATTCCCCTGGCGGCACCGGGAATCAGGCCGTGCGGGCGGTGGCGGCACGGGCGGAGTTGAGGGTGATCGCGGCCGCGTTCCAGATGGCGTAGGCGCTCACCGAGTAGGGCACCCAGGTCGGGTGGTGGATGACGAGCAGCACGATGGTGGCGACGGCCAGCGCCACCGCGCGGATGACGATGCCGTTGTGGAGCAGGCTGCGCAGCACCTGCGCGTCGACGAGGCGGGTGTTCTTGACGGCGTTCATGATTTCCGACCTTAAGGATTCGGGCGGGGTCCCCGAGGGGGCCGATCGCGCCAGGAATGGGACAGATTAGGCGGCGGGCCAGTCGTTTTCGGTCTCGCCGACCTTGTTGACGTAGTTGGTCAGGGTCTGCAGGGCGACCAGGGCGACGATTTCGAGCACCTGCTCCTGCGTCCACCCCGCGGCCAGTGCGGCGGCCGGATCGGCCTTGCCCCGGCTCTCGGTCAGTTCACGGGCGAAGGCAACGGCCGCAGCCTCTTTCGGGTCCGCGGAGGTGCCGCTCTTGGCGGCCTCCACCTCGGCGTCGCTCAGCTTGGCGACCCGCTTGCCGGTGAAGGTGTGCGCCGCTACGCAGTAGCCGCAGTCATTGGCCGCGCCGACGGTGAGCGCGATGCGCTCGGAGGTCGGGGCCGGCAGCGTGCCCTTCTTCAGTGCGCCGGACAGCCCGAGGTAACCCTCCAGTACCACGGGCGCGTTGGCCATCACCTTGGTCATGTTCGGCACCCGGCCCATCCGCTTCTTGACCTCGTCCAGCAGGGGTGCGTTGTCGATCGGGGTGATCATGGCGTCCTCATCTTTCTAACGGAAGATCGTGCTTTCACACGTTAGAATATCATGGAACGAAAGCGCAATACCCGTTAGAATGCGAACATGGTCGATCCCTTGGCACTCCGTTTGGCGAACACCATCCGCGCTACCAGCCGTGGCCTCACGGACGCCTTCGGCACCCCCGAATCCACCCGTGAGTGGCTGGTCGCCAATGCCGCGAATGTCGGTGTGTACCTGGACCTCGAGGCGTACCTGCCCACCGAGGACGAGCGCGCCGCCCTGGTGGACCTGCGGCAGAACGTGCGCGCGCTGTTCGCGGAATACGTTGCGCCCCAGCCGCCCAGCTCCGCCGACGCCGCGGTGCTGCCGGCCTTCCCGGACGCACTGGCCGCCGTCAATCGCGCGGCCGCCCCCGCGCTACGGCTGCTGACGTGGGACGACACCGGTCCGCACACCGAGCACCGGCTGCTGACCTCGGACGACCTGGCCACCGTCATGGCCGGACTGGCCGACGCCACCATCGAGTTCTTCTCCGGCACCCAGGCCGCCCAGATCCGCGTCTGCCCGGCCCCGCGCTGCGTGCGCTATTTCCTGAAATCGCATCCGCGCCAGGAGTGGTGCTCGGTCGCATGCGGCAACCGCGCCCGCGCCGCCCGCCACTACGCCCAGCACCGCGACTGAGTTCGGCGCCGCGACGGAGTCCGGCGCCGCTACCGATCCGCGTGGCGCGACTGAGCCGAGCGCCGCGACCGAGCCCGATGCTGCTACCGATTCGAGTGCCGCGAGTGAGTCCGGGGCCACGGTCGATACGCCTCCGCAACGCGAAACGGCCCTGGCACCGACAGGTGCGAGGGCCGTATGCCGCAGTGTGTTTCGACTCGGAGCGAGCCGGCTCAGCCGAAGAAGGCGGCCGCCTCCCGGTACCGATCCTGCGGCACCAGCTTGAGCTGCTTGGTGGCCTCCGACAGCGGCACCAGTTCCACCTCGGTGCCGCGCAGCGCCACCATCTGCCCGAATTGCCCGGCGTGCACGGCTTCCGCGGCGTGCACGCCGAAACGCGTTGCCAGCACGCGGTCGTACGCGGTCGGGGTGCCGCCGCGCTGCACGTGCCCGAGCACCGTCACCCGGACCTCCTTGCCGATGCGCCGCTCGATCTCCGGCGCCAGCTGCTGCGCCACGCCGGTGAACCGCACATGCCCGAATTCGTCGATGCCGCCGTCGCGCAGGGTCATGGACGTGGGGTCGGGGTGCGCGCCCTCGGCCACCACGCAGATGAAGTGCGAATCCCCGCGCTGGAAGCGGCGTTTCACCATCGCGCAGACCTCGTCCACGTCGAACGGCACCTCGGGCACCAGCGTCAGGTGCGCGCCGGAGGCGATACCGGAGTTGATGGCGATCCAGCCCGCGTGCCGCCCCATCACCTCGACCAGCATGACCCGCTGGTGGGATTCGGCGGTGGTGTGGATCCGGTCGATGGCCTCGGTGGCGATGGAGACGGCGGTGTCGTGGCCGAAGGTGGTGTCGGTGCAGTCGATGTCGTTGTCGATGGTCTTGGGGACGCCCACCACGGGCACGCCCTCGTCGGCCAGCCAGGAGGCGGCGGTCAGCGTGCCCTCGCCGCCGATCGGGATGAGCGCGTCGATCCCGTTGTCGTCGAGGGTCTGCTTGATGCGGGGGAGTCCGGCGCGCAGCACGTCCGGATTGGTGCGCGCGGTGCCCAGAATGGTGCCGCCCTTGGTGAGCAGCCGATCGGTGCGGTCATTGTTGAGGATCTGGATCTTGCGATCCTCGAGTAGGCCGCGCCAGCCGTCCTGGAAGCCGACGATCGCATCCCCCCAGCGGCCGTTCGCGGTACGAACGACAGCACGGATCACGGCATTCAGGCCTGGGCAGTCTCCGCCTCCGGTCAAGACTCCGATGCGCATGATCCCCATCTTGCCCTGAGATCGGCCGCCTGTGATCCCCGCCCCCGTGAACCGCGGGTTACGGTTTTCACTAGCCGGCGGTGCAGGTACCACCCTTGAGTTCGTCGAGGTGCTTGCCGATCAGGGTGGCGATCTTGGTGAGGATGGTGGTGCCGTCGTCGAAGGAGCCGGAATTGGGCTGGGTGGCAACCGCGATGGCGATCTGGCCGCCGTCCACGGGGATCAGTCCGAATTGCCGGACCAGGTAGTTGCCGCTGGGATCGGGCCCCCAGCCGCCCTTGAAGATGGCGCCGTCCAGATTGCCCAGCCCCCAGCGCTGAGTGGAGCTGATCTTGCCCATCAGCGAGGTGACGTCGTCGGATTGCGCCAGGCAGGGGAGTTTGGCGGCGAATTTCAGCTGATTCGCCAGCGACCATTCGGCCTGGCCGAAGGCGGAGTAGTCGGCCCGGGCGCGGGTGGCGGGCACCGTGGTCTCGGTGTCGCCGCCCTCGCGTAGCACGTCCTGGACGGTCTGGGCCGCGGCCTCGGGGGTTCCCAGCGACTGCCAGAGGGTGTCGGCCGCGGAGTTGTCGGAGTATTCGATGGCATTGACCGCCGCCACCTGATTGCCCGAACTCTTGCGCAGTGCCGCCAGGGTCAGCGGGACCTTCATGGTCGACCAGCCGGGCCCGGAGCTCCAATCGCCCAGGGCCAGCACCCGATCGGTGCCCACCGGCATCACGGCCAGCCCGACCTTACCGGCCAGCGACGGCTTCAGGTCGTTGGTGAAATCCCAGGCCAGCGAGCCCGGCAGCGCCATGACGGTGGTGGAGCCGGCGGCGCTGGGCGCCGCCGCGGCCACGGTGGTCTTGTCCGGGACCAGCACCGGCTTGCTGCTGCACGCGGTCAGCGCTCCGACCAGCACGGCCAGCGCTCCGCATCCCCGCGCGAGCCGTCGTCCGCGCCAACGGGATCCGTACCCCGCATCGCGTGTGCTGTCCAGTGCGTCGCGCTGGTCAGCGTTCCGCGAATACGGTGCGTGCACCCCGTAACCTCCATCTGCCCGGGTGTCCGGTGCGTTCCCTGTTCCTAGCGGACGCACCCGGACCCGTCAATCGCAAGGATTGTTGTGGGTCGGGACACTGGCGGTCAAACCCGGTGGGTATGGACGTTTTTCACCGGCTCACGCCCGATTGGGGGTGCACGCTGGGCATTTTGAAACGAATACGCACTGAATGTGTTAGTGCGAGCAGAGTCCGCCGTGCAGGTCGGGCAGATGGTCGCCGACCAGCAGCGCGAGCTTGTCCATCATGTCCGTGGCGTCGTCGAAACTGCCCGAGGCGGGCTCGGCCGCCAGCGCCACCGCCACCGGTCCGTTCAGCGTCGGGACCAGCCCGAACTGGCGGACGGTGTACTTGCCGGTGTCGTCGTCGGGACCCCAGCCGCCCTTGAACTCCGCGCCGATGAGCCGGCCCAGGCCCCAGCTCTGGCTGGGGGTGATCTCACTCATGAGCGAGACCACGGAATTGGCGCGCGGCAGGCAGGGCAGCCGGGAGGCGAAGTGCACCTGATCGGCCAGCGACCAGTCGGTGGCGCCGAAGGCGAGCAGATCGTCGGACTCCAGCGCGGCCAGCCTGGTGTGGCGCGCGGCGACATCGGTGGTGGCGTCGCCGGCCTCGCGCAGCACCGCCTCGACCGCGTCGGCGGCCTCGCTGCCGGTGCCCAGCGAGTTCCAGAGCGTCTGTGCCGCATCGTTGTCGGAGAAGGTGATGGCGGCCTCGGCGGTGGAGCGCATGCCCACCGGATCGTGGCGCAGCGCGGCGAGCGCCAGCGGCACCTTGATGGTGGACCAGGCGATGCCGGTGCTCCACTCGCCCAGCTGGGTCATGTCGCCGCCGCCGACAGGCATGACCGCCACGCCGACCCGGCCGTCCAGGGTGGCCTTCAGATCGTTGAAATCTGCTGCGAAGGCAACGGATTTCGGCAGCCCGAACAGCTCCGGCAAATCCGGTCCGATCATGCTCGGGACCGGTAGCGCAGAACTGTCGCCGACCGGTTTGATCTCATCCGACTGCGCCGAATGACGCTGTACAGCACCGAGATTCGGGCCACAAGCGGAAACGGCCAGGACAGCCGCCAGCGCCAGCCCGCGCACAAACCCCTTGCGACAGGCCGGAATTGGATCAGTAGACATACACCACCGCGTTCTCACCACCGACGCAGGTCACCAATTTGCCTGCGGCCGTGCAGTTCATCGTGTAAGACCGGCCGGTCACCGGGCTCACTGCCACCACACTAACTGCCGAAGCCTGCCGACCAGAAGCCGCGTCGGTATAGGCTCGGCGAACCTCCTCCGCGAAAGGGCAGGTCGTGACCGTGTTTCCGATCGCGGAACTGGCGTAACCGCCGAGCGCCGCATACACCGGTGGACACGACGTCGCTCCCGCCGGCAGTTGCACAGTGGTGGGAGCCGGGGTCGTCGCCGCCGGGCCCGCCTGCTGCGAGTGCGGGGCGGTGGTGCCCGGAACACCCTGTGCTGCCGTCGTTATGGGTGCTTCGTTGCCGGAGCGGTCCAGGACTTGCCAGCCCACCGCACCGGCAACGGCGGCCACCGCGACCACCAGCACGCCGATCGACAGCGGCGCCGCGATCGACTTGCCCTTGCGCCGTTTTCCGGGCTCGCGGGGCGGCGGCTGGACGATGGGGTGATCCGCGGTCGGGTACAGCGAGGGATCGGGCGCCGGCGCGTACGGGAAATCCCGCTGCTGCGCCTGGGCATGGCCCCAGATCGCCTGCTGCTGGGCGTCGGCCGGCAGCGGCGTGTAGTGGAAATCGCTGACCCGCACCCGGGTCGGATCCGACGGCAGGATGACCGGCAGATCCCCTGTGGGCGAAGGTTCCTCGGCGGCCGGGAAGGATCCGGTGATGTAGGCCGGGATCGCCCCGGTGTTCAGCCCGAGCCCGGAACCGGGTTGCCGCACAGTGGGATCAGGTTGTCGCACAGCGGGATCGGAGTGCCGCACAGTGGGATCCGCATTCCGGCCCGCGGCGGGCGTCCCGCCCGGCATGACCGTGGTCGGCGGCCCGGCGGGCGCGCCGGTCGGCAGCACGGTCGTCGGTGGCGGGCCGACCGGCGGACCCGGCGGCACGGTCCGGCCCGGCCGGGGTTGTCCGGCGGGCGCGGGCACCGGCTGACCACCGGCCAGCGCCGCCCGCGCGGCCCGGGCGAATTCGCCTGCGGTGTAGAACCGGTCGTTCGGATCCTTGGCCAGCGCCTTGGCCACCACGGCATCCAGCGCAGGCGGAATCCCGCCGCGCAGCATGCTCGTCAGCGGTGGCGGCTCCGACAGGTGCGCGCGGATCAGCACGCTCATGTTGTGCGCCGGGAAGGGCTTGTCGCCGGTGAGGCACTCGTGCAGCACACAACCCAGCGAGTAGATGTCGGCGCGCCCGGAGACCGGCCCGGCGTCGAAGCGCTCGGGGGCCATGTAGGCGTAGGAGCCCACGGCCGTACCGGTCATGGTGATGGTGGAATCGCCCTCGGCGCGCGCGATGCCGAAATCCGCGAGATATGCGAAATCTGCATCAGTCACAAGGATGTTCGCGGGTTTGACGTCCCGATGCACCAGCCCCGAGTAGTGCGCGGCGTCCAGCGCCGCCGCGATCTGCTCGATGATCCCGATGACCCGCAGCGGCGGCAGCGCGCCGTACCGGTTCAGCAGCGAGCGCAGATCCTGCCCGCGCACCAGCCGCATATCGATGTAGAGCACACCGTCGATCTCGCCCCAGTCGTGGATGGGGATGATGTGCGGCTCCGCCAGCCGTGCCGCCGCCTGCGACTCCCGGCGGAAACGTTCCTGGTAGGAGGGGTCTTTCGCAAGTTCTTCCGGTAGCAGCTTGAGGGCGACGACCCGATCCTTGGAGGTGTCGTAGGCCTCGTAGACCTCTCCCATACCGCCCCTGCCCAGCAGCGAGCGCAACTCGTACGGCCCGAACCTGCTTCCGGCCCGCGATGGCGGTGCATCCACCCCGTCCAACCTCCAACTCTCGGGAGGGAAGCAGACGAGGACCCGCGACCCACCCCTCTAGGAGGTGGATTCTCCCGGTGCCACTACGCCGTGGTCAAACGCAAAGACGATGGCCGCTGCCCGGTCGCGTAACCCGAGCTTCCCGAAGATATGTCCTACGTGGCTCTTCACCGTTACCTCCGAGATACCGAGTGTGCGCGCGATCTCAGCATTGAGGCGGCCGCGGCCGATGAGTTCGAGCACCTCGAGCTCGCGAACGGTCAGCTCGGACAGGCGATCGCCGCCGGGTGCCGGCGTGGGACGGGCCGAGCGATAGGTGGTCAGCACCCGCGGCGTGACCGTCGGGTCCAGCCAGGAGCCGCCGGTGGCGACGGTCCGCACCGCGCGGATCAGATCCTCGGCGGGGGAGTCCTTGAGGATGAACCCGGCCGCGCCCGCCCGCAGCGCGCCCGACAGCAACTGGTCGTCGTCGAAGGTGGTGAGCACCAGCACCGGCGGCGCGTCCACGACCGTTCGCAGCGTCCGGGTGGCCTCGATGCCGCCGATCCGCTTCATGCGCAGATCCATCAGCACCACGTCCGGGCGGTGCGCGGTGACGGCCGCGGGCACCTCGTCCCCGTCCGCGCACTCGCTCACCGTGAAACCGTCGCGGCGGCGCAGGATTCGGCGCAGCCCGCCGCGCACCAGCTCCTGATCGTCGACGACGAGCACGCCGATCGGCTCGTCGTCGGATCGGTCGATCACGCACCCTCCTGCGGGGTCTTCTGGGTCATGGACAGCAGTACGGAGCGCAGGTTCTGCTCCGCGGCGGCGATACAGGGCATCTGCCCGCTCGTCGGGATCCGCGCGGACACCTGCCAGCCGTCGTCGTGGGGTCCCGCGGTCAGGGTGCCGCCGAGGACGGCCAGGCGCTGGCGCATGCCCGAGATGCCCATGCCGCGACCGGGCCGCAGCAGTGCCCCGGGAGGCAGGGTATTCGTGATGGTGACTTCGATATGTCTGGCGCAGACCATCATTCGAACCTGAGCCTGTGCGCCGGGGGCGTGCTTGGCGATATTGGCGAGCGATTCCTGGCAGATCCGGTACAGCGCCAGCCCCAGGGCGGCCGAAACCTGCCCGCGATCGCCTTCCGAGCGGAAGTCGATCGCCATGCCCGCGCGGAGGAAGTCCGACACCAGATCCTCGATGTCATCGAGGCCGGGTTCGGGCGTCTGGGGCGCATGGTGCCCGTCCAACAGCCCGACCGTCCGGCGGATGTCGGCCATGGCCTGCCTGCCCAGCCGCTCGGCGTCGGCGAGCGCGTCGATCGCCTCGTCCACATCGCGGTCGGTCTGCAGCGCGTGCCGGGCGGCGGTCACGTGCAGCAGGGTGACGCTCAGTGAGTGCGCGATGACATCGTGCACCTCACGGGCGATGCGGCGGCGCTCCTCGCCGGCGGCCTGCAGGGCGCGGACCTCCTGGTAGTCGCGTTCCTGATACAGGTAGCGGCGCTGGTAGTTCAGCAGCTGCCCGGTGAACCAGCCGAAGAGGATGCCGAGCGTGAACCAGGTCAGTCCGTCGATGTGCCCGACGTATCCGAAGAACATGATCTCCGCGATCATGCCCAGGCCGATGACCGCGCTCACGGACGTCCGGGTGATGGCCGCGACCTCGCCGGTCACGACGATCAGGATGAGCGGTGCGACATCCAGCGGCACCGGCTGCATCAGGAACAGGGCCACCCCGGCCATGGTCAGCGAGGCGAGCAGGACCGGGCGCGGCGGGAGGTTGAGCACCACGCACGGCGGCCCGGTCAGATAGATGATGAGCAGCGCGGCCAGGGCGAGGAGGCCGGGGAAATAGCCCGCTGCCACCCGCTGGGCGAAGGCGATCGTGCTGAACGTGTAGAGCATCACGTCCACCAGCACGACCATCGAGACCGGGTAGTCGAAACCGGTCTCCTCCACCCAGCGCCGGTATTCGCGGACCGGGTTGCGCACGAACCGCCGGGACCGGACACCGGCTTCGTGCAGCCACTCCCGTAACTCCTGCAACGCCTGCCCGACCGTCTCGGGGGTGGCGCTGGTCACGTTCATTCTGCAAGGCTATCCGTCGAAGCAGACCGCGTACATCGTCCGGCGGCAGGGGCACGTCTCCTACCGGAGTAGGAGGTCAAGTCGCGTCCGCGGCACGAAGACAGGGGTATCGGAGCGATCGTAGTTTTGGGGCAACGGCACACGCGCCCGCCCGCAAAACCGGGTGCACACAACGCTGGAACCCAATTCAACGGAAGGTTGGCGCCATGTCCTGGGCAGACTTTCACGCTCGTACCGACATCCTGCACATCGTTCTCGATCGGGCAGCACGCAGTGACTTCGAACTGAATCCTGCTGATCCCAAGCTGTTCGACAATCTCCCGGAGCTGCAGCGCCTGTTCGGCGGCCCTGACGGGGTGCTGCTCGCACTGCGCAATCGCTGGGAGAACCATTTGACCGTGAAGATGGAAAACGCAATGGAGAAGGGCGTTTTGGCGATCGAGGTGTACGCGGAGCTGCGCGCCGAACAGCCGGCCCTGCGCGCGATCCTCGACACCTACGACACCGATGGGCTGTATTTCGGCCGTCCGCGTGCGCGAGCGCTGGCCAGCTGATAGACACCGGCTGGTATTGATCTGCAGAGGGGAACGACCAATGCTGGAATTGACCGACGTCACCAAGGAATACCGGGTGGGCGAGCAGACCGTGCGCGCTCTGGACGGGATCAGCCTGCGGATCGATGCGGGGGAGTTCACCGCGATCGTCGGTCCTTCCGGTTCGGGCAAGAGCACACTGCTGCACCTGCTCGGCGCACTCGACTCTCCGGACACCGGGTCGATTCGATTCCAGGACAAGGAGATCGGCGACCTGGACGACGACCGGCAGTCCGAATTCCGCAGGCACCGCGTCGGTTTCGTCTTCCAGTTCTTCAATCTGCTGCCCACGCTGACCGCCTGGGAGAATGTCGCCATCCCGAAACTGCTGGACGGCACCGGATTGCGCAAGGCCAAGCCGCGCGCGCTGGAGTTGCTCGACCTGGTCGGGCTCGGCGAGCGCGCCGAGCACCGGCCGGCCGAACTGTCCGGCGGTCAGATGCAGCGCGTCGCGGTGGCGCGGGCGCTCATCATGGATCCGCCACTGATCCTGGCCGACGAACCGACCGGCAACCTGGACTCCAAGACCGGTGCCTCGATCCTGCAGCTGCTCGCCGACATCACCGAGGAGGGCAACTCCGTGGTCATGGTGACCCACGACATGGGTGCGGTGCGCTACTGCGACCGGGTGATCAACCTGCGCGACGGGCAGATCGGGTCCATCGACCGGGTCGAGCGCGGCGATGACGGCGAGGTGCGGACCGTTCCCGAGCCGCGCCGCAACGGTTCAGCGCCCGCCGCCGGCGGTGACGTCACCGCCGACGACGCCGGGGCGGTGCACGCATGATCCGCGCCGCTCTGGATCGGCCCCGCGCCGCGCTGGATCGTCTCCGCCTGTTCAATATCGGTGAGCTCTTCGCCCACCGCGGCCGCACCACCATGGCCATGGTGGTGATGGGAGTGTCCGCGGGACTGCTGGTTTCGGTGTTCAGCATCTCCGGCTCCATCACCGGCTCGGTGGACAAGCTCACCCACAGTCTGGGCGGCAAGGCGGTGCTGGAGGTCAGCGGCATCACCGACGCGGGCTTCGATCAGCAACTGCTGCAACAGATCCGGTCCGTGCCCGGGGTCGGCACGGCGGTGCCGATGGTGCGGCAGTCCATCGGGGCCGACGACAAACGGGCCCTGCTGGTCGGTGCGGACCCCTCCGCCGCCCAGCTGGGCAGTGACCTCGGCGGGACGGTGACCGATCAGGCGAGCAAACTGCTCACGGTCGGCAACGGTGTCCTGGTCGGCTCCGCCATGGGCTATCAGGAGGGCGACAAGTTCCAGTTCGGCACCGTGACGGCCACCGTCGCGGGCGTCATCGACGACTCCACCGCCGCCAAGATCAACGGCGGCCACATCGCGATCGCGCTGCTACCGGTGGCGCAGAAGATCACCGGCCGGGAAGGCCGGCTGGACTCGGTCCAGATCATCGCCGCACCGAATACCGATGTGGGCCAATTGCGTTCCGACCTCACCAAGGCGATCGCCGGCCGGGCCGTGGTCGCCGATCCGGATCTGCGGACCGCGCAGGCCGGCGGCGCGGTGATGCTGGTGCGCTACTCGACGCTGGCCTCCTCGGCCTCGGCGCTCATCGTTTCCTCGTTCCTCATCTACAACGCCATGAGCATGGCCGTGGCGCAACGCCGCCCGACGCTGTCGCTGCTGCGGGCCATGGGCGGCAAGCGCGGTCCCGTGGTGCGCGATCTGCTCGCCGAGGCCGCGATCCTCGGCCTGTTCGGCGCGATCAGCGGCTCCATCATCGGAATCTTCATGGGCCGCACCGCCATCCGGCAGCTGCCCGCCGCCATCGTGAACTCCGTCGAGTCGCGCACCGAGTACGAGGTGCCCGGTTACGCGGTGCCGGTGGCGATTCTGGCCTGCGTGCTGGTCAGCGTCGCCGCGGCGGCGATCGCCGCGCGGCAGGTGTACAAGGTCGCGCCGATCGAGGCGCTGGCCCCTGTCGGCGTCGGCGCGGCCGACAGCGTGAAGCCGGTGATCCGCTGGGCCGCAGCGATTCTCGGTCTGATCATGGTGTCGGGTGCGGTGGTCGTGGCCGAGGCGGACCTGGGCCGGCTCTCGATCGGGGCGATCTCGCTGTCCATCGCCGGCGCGGTCGTGCTGTGCTTCGCCGCCACCGAGCCCATCGTGCGCGCGGTCGCCGCGGTGGCCCGGCTCTTCGGCGCGCCCGGCGCCCTGGGCGCGACCACCATCGAACGCGCACCGCGCCGGGTCTGGGCGACCGTCATGACCGTCATGATCGGCGTGACCGCGATCGTCGCCATCGGCAATGCCAGCCGCAATATGGTCAGCGCCGCGACCGACAGCTTCGAGGGCCTGGCCCGCACCGACGTGTTCGTCAGCCCGACCGCCATGGAGCAGTTCCCCACCGGCCCGCTGCTGCCGTCGGACCTGAAACAGAAACTGAGCGCCATCCCCGGCGTCGGCGGAGTCGGTTCGGCCCAAATGGCTTTCGCGACCCTGGGCCGCGGCCGCGTCATGCTGCAGGCCTTCGAGGGCGGCGTGGCCCGGACCTCGGTGCTGGACAGCGTGAGCGAGGCCGACCAGGCGCGCATGGCCGCCGGCGCGGGCGTCGTCATCTCCCGGGATGTGGCCCGCTCGCTCGGCGTGCACGAGGGGTCCGACCTGACCCTGCCCACCCCGACCGGTGAGCACCGGGTGCAGGTGCTGAAGGTGGTGCCCTACTTCTCCGCCATCGCGGGCGTGGTGGCGCTCGACCTGAACATCATGCGCGAGTGGTACCAGCGGCCGGGCGAGACCATCATCGGCATCGACTTCGCGCCCGGCGCGGATCATGCCGCGGTGATGGCGGCCGTGCGCGCCGCCGTCCCGGCCGATATCCACGTCAGCACCGGACGCGATGCGGTGACCGCGATTTCGTCCAGTGTCCGGCAGGGCACCTCGATCAGCGCGGCCATCCTCTGGATCGTGGTCGTGGTCTCGGCCGTCGCGCTGCTCAATACCCTGATGCTGTCGGTGCTGGACCGCCGCCGTGAACTCGGGGTGCTGCGGGCCATGGGCACCAGCCGCCGCTTCCTGCTGCGCACCGTGCTCGCCGAGGCCGCCGGCATCGGAGTGACCGGCGCGGCACTCGGATTGGCGATCGGCTCGGCCGTGCACTACCTGGCCACCATCGCGCTCGGGCACGCCATCGCCATGGACATCCGCTATCAGCCCAGCCCACTGCTGGTCGCCTACGCCGTGATCGCGCTCGGACTGTCCCTGCTCGGGGCCATCCCGCCCGCCATGCGCGCGGCGCGGCTGCCAATCGTGGAGGCCATCGCCGTGGACTGATCGGCGAGTAAATAGGATGGAGCGCATGAGCGCAGCGACCGTGGACTTGATGGACTACTCCGATGTCATCGACCGGTACGAACCGGTGCTCGGCATGGAGGTACACGTCGAGCTGGGCACCGCGACCAAGATGTTCTGCGGCTGCCCGACCGAATTCGGCGCCGAGCCCAACACCCAGGTGTGCCCCGTGTGCCTGGGCCTGCCGGGCTCGCTGCCGGTGGTGAACGAGAAGGCCGTCGAGTCCGCGATCCGCATCGGGCTGGCGCTGAACTGCTCCATCACCCCGTGGGGCCGGTTCGCGCGGAAGAACTACTTCTACCCGGACCAGCCCAAGAACTACCAGATCAGCCAGTACGACGAGCCGATCGCCACCAACGGGCACCTGGATGTGGTGCTCGATGACGGGTCGACCTTCCGGGTCGAGATCGAGCGGGCCCACATGGAGGAGGACACCGGCAAGTCGCTGCACGTCGGTGGCGCGACCGGCCGCATCCACGGCGCCTCGCACTCGCTGCTGGACTACAACCGCGCCGGCGTGCCGCTCATCGAGATCGTCACCAAGCCCGTCGAGGGCGCGGGCGAACGCGCCCCCGAGGTGGCCCGCGCGTACGTGACCGCGCTGCGCGAGGTGCTCAAGTCCCTGGCCGTCTCCGACGTGAAGATGGAGCAGGGCTCGCTGCGCTGCGACGCCAACGTCTCCCTGATGCCCAAGGGCGCCAAGGAATTCGGCACCCGCACCGAGACCAAGAACGTGAACTCGCTCAAGAGCGTCGAGGTCGCGGTGCGCTTCGAGATGCGCCGCCAGGGCGCGGTGCTGGCCGCCGGCGGCTCGGTGCTGATGGAGACCCGCCACTTCCACGAGACCGACGGCACCACCTCGCCCGGCCGCATCAAGGAGACCGCCGAGGACTACCGCTACTTCCCGGAGCCGGACCTCGAGCCCATCGCGCCCGACGCCGCCTGGGTCGAGGAACTGCGCGGCACCATCCCGGAGTACCCGTGGCTGCGCCGCGCCCGCATCCAGTCCGACTGGGGCCTGTCCGCCGAGGTGTTCCGCGACCTGGTCAATGCCGGTGCGCTGGACCTGATCATCGCGACCGTCGACGCGGGCTCTTCCGTGGACGCCGCCCGTTCCTGGTGGGTCGCCTACCTGACCGAGAAGGCCAAGGAGCGCGAGGTCGCGCTCGAGGACCTGCCCATCACCCCGAAGCAGGTCGCCGAGGTGGCCGGGCTCGTCGAGGCCAAGACCATCAACAACAAGGTCGCCAAGCAGGTCGTCGACTTCGTCCTCGCCGGTGAGGGCGAGCCGGGCCAGATCGTCGAGGTCAAGGGCCTGGGCATGGTCTCCGACGACTCCGCGCTGCAGGCCGAGGTCGAGAAGGCCCTCGCCGCCAGCCCGGACATCGCCGAGAAGATCCGCTCCGGCAAGGTGCAGGCCGCCGGCAAGGTCGTCGGTGACGTCATGAAGGCCACCCGCGGTCAGGCCGACGCCGCCCGCGTCCGCGAACTGGTCCTCGCGGCCTGCGGAGTCGAGGGCTGACACCTCCGAAACAGCCTGTGGCGCACGACCGATGTGGTGCGCCACAGTCCTGACTCCACCCACCGCATTCTCGAATCGGGGCGGGGGGGCCCCCCCCCCCCCCCCCCGCCCCCGCCGGTTCAAGGGCGTGAACCACACACCCGGGGAGGTGCGAAACCAGGCGGGGGGATGTTGATGAAAGGCGACATAGCCCGGG
>NZ_JBHZAF010000025.1:67900-118041 GCF_042754085.1 Nocardia sp. NPDC059236 | reverse complement strand
TTGTAGGGACCCAGGTTCCAGATCGGGTTGATCTGGAAGACGCCACCCATGATGGCGACGACGCCCAGGGTGAAGGCGAAGAACGCACCCTGGTCCAGGGAGAACACCGGCACAATGCGCGCTCCGACGCTTCGATCTTCGGTCCGCGCAGGTCCCGGGAACTGGGTGTGCTTCTGGTACCAAACCAGCCCAAGATGCGCAGCAATGAGCGCCAGGATGATCCCGGGCATGAGTAGGACGTGAATGACGTACAAGCGTGGAATGACGATCTCGCCCGGGAAGTCTCCCCCGAATATCATCCAGTGCATCCAGGTGCCGATGACAGGAAGGGAAATAAGGATGCCAGAGAAGGCGGCCCGCAGACCGGTACCCGAGAGCAGGTCGTCCGGCAGCGAGTAGCCGAAGAAGCCCTCGAACATAGCCAGAATGAGCAGCAGCGAGCCGATCACCCAGTTGGCCTCACGCGGCTTGCGGAAAGCGCCGGTGAAGAAGATGCGGAACAGGTGGATGATGATCGACGACGCGAACAGCAGCGCCGCCCAGTGGTGCACCTGGCGCACGAACAGACCGCCGCGCACCTCGAAGGAGATGTTCAGCGCGGTCTCGTAGGCCCGCGACATGGTGACACCGCGCAGGGGCTGGTAGGCACCCTGGTAGACGGTCTCCGACATCGACGGGTCGAAGTACAGCGTCAGGTAGATACCCGACAGCAGCAGGATGATGAACGCGTACAGCGCGATCTCACCGAGCAGGAACGACCAGTGGGTCGGGAAGACCTTGTTCATTGCCCCGCGTACCATCGCAGCGGGGCGAAAACGCTCATCAACCTCGTTTGCGAGATTGCCTAACTGATCTGGCTTTGTACGCATTGCAGCGTCCTTATTTCTCAGGAAACTGGATTAATCAGGCCGGCGACTGCGGTGCGCGCGAGACGAGTGGATTCAAGACGCTTGACTACACTGCGACATACTGCAAGTGCAGGTCTGGTCCGCCGATGAACCATCCATCCGTACTGGTAAGACTTGCGCTACATGTCCCGTACTCGCCTGCTCCGCTTGGTTTGATACTCGTGAAGTGCACCGACGATTTCTGGCGAATTATTCAAGGTTCGCACGAGTGTAATAGCGTCCCAGATTGCCATCGGGGCACCCTGCCCGAGGTCTGGGCACATAGCGTGTGCCGCATCGCCAGTAAGAGCAACCCGTCTCGTAACCCACGTCGGTAGGATTACCTCCTCGATATCTCTGGAGCATCCGGAGGCATCTACTCTTCGCGGTATCGCCACCGTCGCCCCTCTTCGAGTCAGACCAAATTGCTACACTCTGAGCAGTTATTGCTACAGTTGTAGATGCCTCTGCTGATCCTGTCAAGAGCCGATACGGTCAACACCTGGAACGCGCGACGCGCCGCAGTGGGCAAGTGGCTGAGCTGGTGCCGCGAGCAGGGCTGAGATGCGCCGGCCGTTCCCGCCTCGGCGGGCCGGTCGACCCCGCCGGACTCCGACACCGCGGTTCGCTCGTGCACCGCGATCGACCGGCTCATCGCCCGCCGCGACACACGCACCCGGGAGAAGACGCTGTGGCGGATGCTGTATGAAACCTGCGCTCGCGCAGACGAACTGCTTCAAGTCAACATCGAAGACCTGGCCGGGCGTTGCTGCCCGGTGAAGTCCAAAGGTGCGACACCACGGACCCACCGTCGCGGCGCCACCCACCACGAACACGTCCTGGGGACCGTGCACTGGGACGCCGGCACCGCCCGACTGCTGCCGAGGCCGATGAAGGACTGCAGCGCCGGGCAACTGTTCGTCACCCACCGCCGTCGCAGGCCCGGCAAACTGGTCGGGCGCTGTGAACCGCACCAGGCGCACTGCGCACTCTCGGACTTCCGGGGAAAACGTGCTTGGCTTCTTGTTGATCTCTCGATCAAGCGTTCGCCGCACGAGACTTCAAGCGGGATCCTCTTCATAACATCCGTCTCGTGCCGCAGGCAAGTTCAGCGTTGAGTCTTCTTCAAATAGAAATCCAGATACTTCTTCGGAAATCCCTGAAAGGCACGCCGCGATCCAATCGCGTACGCCTTGCCGAACCAGTCGAATGCCCCATCCATGTCACCGAGCTCATAATTTGCTGCCCCAAGTTGCATCATGGACGCCGTGTCGTCTTCCCTGGGGCGGGCCATGTAGGACATCCCGGCCCATTTCCTGGCGTCGGCATAGTCTTTCGATTTCATGCTGTTGTTGAACAAGCAGATCGGTATCCACTGGCCGAACAGACTCCATTCGTGCTTCGGGGCCGGCAACCGGTCCCATGCTTCGATATAGATCTTGCGCGCCTCCGCGGCCTCGCCGCGTTCGTCAAGTGCGTTGGCACATTCAACCGTCCTAATCAACTCTTGTGCCAGTTCGGGGCTTTCCGCCATCAAATCTCTCATCTGCAATCCTTGAAAAATCAATAGTCGGTCGCCTCGTAAGGACTATGGATACTCGGGCGCCCGCGAGGGACCTATGAAATGAAGTGGGTCCTCGCAATTCAGAGGAAGCAAAGCGCCAGCAGACCGGTTGTGTGAGAATTGGTCCAACACGCCCGGCGTATGCAATCCGACCGTTTGTAGCAGACGTGCGGCGGCGCCGATCAAATACAGGGCAAGACGGGCCTTCAATGCTTGCCGGAACATGATTCTCCCCGATCGGAGGCTGCCGCGCCGATCATATCGGCACCGGTAGGGCGGAGCTTTGTTCCGACATAGTTGCGGCGAACCATTCGTTCGCACCCCATGGCCAAACCTCACTCTTTTCGATCATATGTTATCTTGACTTTCTGATAGTCGGATTCCCTCATTTCCACCACCCTCTCCCAATCTTCCGGAGTATCCGCAAGCCAGACCGGATTACTCCAGCCCTGCCCTGCGACATCGTAAGAAATGCGAAGATAGCTATTGCCGGAATTGGACCGCAGCCCCATCCTTTTTCCAAACGTAAAAACAAGCACTTCGGCATCGATCAACGGAAGCGATTCATCGGGGTGAATATCGAAAAGCAGGCTGCCTTCAATCTGGATGGCAAGCGCCTTATTAACAGCACCGTCGGATCTAAAGGTCAGGGCGAAGCTTCCCTCTTCAACATAATGTTCCCTGAAAATCAAAAGCCCAGAACCCAGGTAGGCAGAAAGATTCGACAACAGGAATCCTCCAATCTCACTCATTTCGTCGAAATCCGGCACGCGGGACTTCCCGAATAATGAAATATCCATCTCCGAGAATTATCTTTCTAGGCGTGGATTCGTCGCGCGATGGCCGGTTTCATTCGGCCGGTGGCCGATCTCGGGATGCGCTTAAGAATGCCGTCACGGTCGCGCATCGCGTCGACCTTTTCGCCGCAGGTTCCGCCACATGATTGTGCCGACACTGACGCAGAGGTCGCCGATTTGTAGTGGACACTCCAGGAATTCAGTTGGCCCGCTTCGGCTGCTGTTCGCCCGCAGCCTGCGCAGATTGCGTGCTCGTAGCCGCCGC
The DNA here is from genome assembly GCF_042754085.1 of Nocardia sp. NPDC059236. NCBI lineage: Bacteria > Bacillati > Actinomycetota > Actinomycetes > Mycobacteriales > Nocardiaceae > Nocardia > Nocardia sp. NPDC059236. The sequence goes on along the minus strand of NZ_JBHZAF010000025.1, from coordinate 114,528 downwards.
GGTGGATGATGGGGCGGTCGTATTGATCGCAGGCGTAGCAGTGAACGCGTGAGGTGCGATTGACCGGTAGTCCGTCCTCGGTGGTCGGGCTGATATCGCATCCGTGACATGTGGTGATGTAGTCGGGATCCAGCCCCGCGGCGGCGCGTTCATTCAACCCGCAGGCGCAGATGACTTTGCCGGTGTCGGGGTGGGGCTGGAAGTCGTGGACGTGGCTGCGGTGGGGATCGCGGCTCATGATGATGGCGATGAGTGCGGTGTGCCTGGCATGGGCGATCGCCGCGGTGTGTCGCCATTGCTTGGCCTGCACCACCAATCGCACGATGCGCTCCGGGTCGCTCGACTCGAGTGCTTCCTGTTCGGCGGTGACGGCGCGCTTGGTGGCAGCGGAGGCGGTCTCGAGAACGCTGTGAAGGCCGCGCTCCTGGCGCACGGGGGTGAGGTCGATGTGCGCCATTCGTTCGGTGAATTCGGCTACCGAGGAGGCGATTTCGGCATCGTGGTTCGGCGCTGGCGTCTTGGTCATCCGGTGCTTCCTGAGCGGCGTTCGTTGGCGGGGCGCGATGCCGCGCCCCGCCGTAGGTGGGTTAGAGCGGGCTGGGTCAGTCGGAGACTTCGGCGCGGATGGTTCGCCTAACGTCGTCTTCGGGGAAGGCGGTCAGGGCCTGGATCTGGTGGTCGCGGTCGCGGGCAGTGATCTTACTCGCCCGGTGAACGAACAGGCTGTGCACGATCCGCGTCAGTCGCCCGCATGCGCCGCCACGATGGCGGGAACCGGTGTGCTGGAACGGTCTCCGGGCAGGTAGACGTCGATGCGCAGCGTTTGTCCACCCGGTGCGGCGTAGGTTTCCACACGGTCGAGCGCGGGCAGGCGGCGGCGCGACCGCCCCGCATGCCGCGATCAATGCCATCAGCCCGGACGGCACCTCCACCAATGTCAGCGTGCAGCGCGAGGACGTCACGCTGCCGGTGTTCGCGATGTACTCGCGCTGCTGCACCTTCCACACCGGCCGCGCGCACGTCCGCCCTGCCATTCCGGCGGTTCTGGACCTCGTTGCCACCGGCAGGTTCGATCCCTCGATCATTACCACCCGCGCTGCGGCCTGGGATGACTCCATCGATGCCCTGCTCGACACACCGATGAAACTGGTGGTGACCTGCTGACTTCCAACCGACGCGCCGGGCGCCCGGCTACTCCGGTACCCGTCCGCTGCCGCGATTCACTCGCCGGGATCGACCAGGCACAGAATCGTCGGATCGGGTTTCGGGTAGACGACCGCGTTGTGGGCGTCGGTCGCGTCGCCGCACGCGGTGGGGTCGGTGGGGCCCTTGATGATTCGGCCGATCTTGAAATAGGTCAGTTGCGCCTGGTGCCCACTCTGCGCCGCGGCAGTGCCGCAGTCGACCGGCTGTGCCGAGTTGTCGAGGCTGTTCTGGGCCACGCATTCGCCCTCGCGCACCTGCAATTCCAGGCACAGGGTGGTGTTGCGCATGCCGCCGATGGAGCGCACGGTGTCGTAATCGGTGCCGGGACACGAGCCGCCACCCGGATCCTTCAGCACCACACCGACGCGGTAGATCGTCGTCGGGTCGTCACAGGACACTGTCGTCACGTCGACCATGGCGGGCCCGCCGCTGACCTTCACACAGTCACCGGCGGACACCTTCCGTAGCGGATCACGGCCACTGTCTCGAACATGTCCATGATCGGTGACGTGCTGCCAGCCGTACACGACGGTAATCGACAGCGCCACGCCGACCAGACCGCCGACCCCACCCAGCCACCTCCGGTGTCGCCTGGGTGGCTGCGGCGGCCACGGGGGCGGATAGCCAGTGACGGGCTGCTGCGTCGCAGGCCCATAGCCCTGCGGCGCGCGATGATCGGACGAACTGGTCATGAAAAGCCTTCCTGCTCAATGATTGTGGATTTGCCTGAGCGCGACCGGAATCCGTCGCGAAACCTGCGCTCGCATCATGAGTTTTACTTACCACTAGGTAAAATTCAAGGCCTTCAGGCCGGTGAAACATAGGCGGGAGCTGCCTGAACACTTGCTCGACAGTGCCGGCCTCGAAGCCGCTCCCCCGGGTCGCGAGGTCGTGAACCTCCAGACCTGAACTCCTAAGCACCCTCGGCGGCGAAGCCACCGGACAGCTGCGCGCCACGCTGACCCGCCCCTGGCCGGACAGCCGACAGTGACGATCCCGTCGAGCCCGGCGAGGGATTCGATTACGGAGCGTCGGATTCCAGACGGGCGTCGATGGATTCGATGCTCTCGCCCCGGCCGCGCGGGCGGAAGGTCACACCCACGAGGCCGGACATCGCGGTGACGACCACCATCATGGCCACCAGGACAGCGAAGCCGCGGTGCAGCAGGGTCGGCACGAAGACCAGCATCATGGCGGAAGCGATGCGGGCGAGACCGAAGCTGAGGCCGATCGCCGTGCTGCGCAATCGGGTTGGGAAACTCTCCTGGCACCACAGCTTGTAGTGCGCCTCACCGGCCAGGGTGTTGCCGATGCCGTAGACGATGAACGCGGCGACGAGCGTGGGTGCGCCGGTGTCCACCACGAGCAGCGCAGCCCAGGACAAGGTTTGTGTGACCGCGCCCGCGACGAAAACCGGTGTCCGGGCCCTGGTATCCATCAGCGGCATCATCGCCAACACCGTGACCGCGATGAGTGGGACCACCAGCAGCGAGGCCTTCAGCGCTCTGGACGAGTCGAGATGGCCCACGGTCTCGAGTGCGTAGAGGCCGAAGGATCCGTAGAAATTGGTGCCGAGGGTGACGGTGACATAGAAGACGAGCAAAAAGATACTGCTGCGCCTCAGATTCGGCGCGAGCAGCTCCCGGGGGCTGCTGTCCGACGGTTGCCAACGCAGGGATTCGACCATGCGCCGCCGCAGCTGCCAAGTGATCAGCGCGAGCGCAAGCAGGTGCGCGAAGATCGCGCGGGGCAGCTGATCGCCGAGCCGGGAACCGCACAATTCCAGCCCGATCACGGCCAAAGGTCCCAGTGCCCACAGTAATTGGGTGAAGGTCACCAGCCGCCCCCGCTCCGACGCCGGAGCATTCTCGCCGACCAGCGCCAGCGCCGCGGGCACATCCGCGCCGATTGCCAGGCCCACGGTCACCACGCCGACGAACAACATGACCGGGTGGACGGCCAGCACCAGCCACAGCAGCCCGACAATGTACACCAACAGGTCCGCGGCGTAGACCCGTTTGCGGCCGTAGCGGTCGCCGATACGCCCACCAGCGATGGATCCGAGACCGATACAGACGGTCAGCGCGGCGGAAAGAAAACCCAACTGCCACTCCGACATTCGAAAACTCGACTGCCAATGCGAAAGCGCCGCGGACACGGCGATGATGGTGCCGGCATCCAGATAGGACGCCATACCCGCCAAGGCCGCCAGCGACCAGGGCCGCGCCACGGCGACGTGAGCGGTCGTCGCGGTCATCGGCGAGCGCGCCAGGTGGCGAACTGCAGATCCAGGACGGCTGCCAGATCACCCAGCGCGACACTGTAATCGGCCACGTGCAGGCCAAGTTGCATGTCGCCGACAGTGCCGAGGACGGCATCGAGATCGCCGCCGATCTCCAGCCACGCGGCTGAGCCGTCACTACCCGGACCGTAGCGGCAGGTGGCCGTCAGCACGCCGGGATAGCGGGTGAAACCCGTTGCGGTGCTCGGCACCCGGTAGTCGCGCAGCACCACCGTCAGATGCCCGGCGGGCGCAATATCGCTGCCCTGCAGCAGATTCCGTGTCGGCATGACCGTGTCGAGTAGGGTGCGCGCGGCCGGATCGGCAGCGTGGCGCAGCGCGGCCGGATCGACGCAGGCGATGCGGTGGCCGGGGGCCACGCTCCAGGCCAGGCTCTTCGACCCCGGCTCATGCCCCGCAGCGTAGGCGGAATACGCGATGACGCATCCGGCTGGAACGGGTGCGCTCGCGCCGCACAGCGGCAGGTGCTGGAAGGTGGAGTCCGGGTCCGCGCCGCCGCCCGTTGGACGATCGTCGGGCACCTGCACCTTTCCGCCCAATAGCACAGCACTGACCAGCTGTGCAGTGGTGTCGGGCCGCCCGTCAATCCGGTCGCGAATCAACTGTTCCAGCGCCACGCTGCCTTGCGAATGGCCGAGCAGGATCACCCCGCGCCGGTCGCCACCCGGCCCGATATTGTCGTGGGCCCAGTAGTCGTCCCACGCCGCGAGCACGTCGGCGAATCCGGGTCCAGCGTAGCCGTCGGAGCCGGTGACAACATGCTGAGCCAGCTGCGGCAGTGTGTCCTGCCGGTAGAGCGGGGCGAACATACGGCAGCGACCGAGCAGCGGCCCCACCTGTGCGAGCAACACCGCGAGTTCCTCGGCCCGAGGCTGCGGCCGATCTCCGCGCACAGGGTTGGGCACCAGGTCCACCGTGGGATAGACGTAGAAACAGTCCACACCCGGAAGTGCTGAGGCGGTAGCGGTTTCGTCATCGAGGTCGCTGTGACCGACAGTGGTGACGGACAGTGCGGCTCGGCTGCCATCCGGATAACGTGCCAGCCCGGGCTGGGCCCCTGGCATGCCGTCGACATCCTGGTCGCAGGGATCGAGTGCCATGCCAGGTTTGCACAACCAAACCGTCCCGGTCATGGTGTCGGGTGGGACGGCCACGGCCATCCCCGATACCGAGCCGACCGCGAGCGCGGCCGCCGTGATCATACGGATCACGTGTTTCATCGGATACTCCAGAAGATTGATTTCAGAAGCGCGCGGTGATCTTTCCGGCAGCGTGCGGGGTCGCCGTACCCGACCTGCCGACGATCTCCACCGGAACCGGCGAGTCGACCACGACACGGTCACCGTCTATCTCCACCGACACGACGCCATACGGCGTCGGCGCGGCGCCCGCCGCCGCGGTCAGCACGCCCGGGCGCGGCGCGATGCGGACCCGCGTGAATCCGGGTTCGGCCGGAGTGATCCCGAGGGTGTAGCAGACCAGATCCCGGGTGGGCGTGGACGACCACCCGTGACAGTAGGATCCGCCTTCCCAGCACTCCCGGAACGCGGTCGGGGCATCGGCGCGCAGGCGATCCCAGTCCAGGCACAGTTCCGCGATCCGGTCGGCCGCACCCAATCGTGCGATGGCATCGTGCACGACATAGCGGAAGAACGGCTGCGCCCCGACCACCGAACGCTCTGTGTCCCAATCGGGTTCGGGTCGCACGGACACCGGCTGACCGGCGCTGGGACCCAGTGCGTCGCCACCGTGATCGGCCAGTGGGCTGGCGGTGAACATGGCCGATCGGTCCAGCAGCAGCCGCAAGATCTCTGGCTTGCGTTCGGGCGGGACGAGATCCGCGCAGACCGCCGCAGCCGCGACGTGCTCGCTCACCGATGTGCCACGGCGGCCATCGGCCAGATTGTCGCGATAGGCACGCCGCGCCGGGTCCCAGAAGGACTCGAACCCGCGGAGCAGGCGATGCTGGAAGGCGGCCGCCCAGGTGGCCCGGCCATGATCACCGACCCAGCGCGCCATCTCGGCGAAATCCCGTAATCCCCGCGCCAGCAGCGCATTCAGTGCCGCGCTCGCGCCCGATACCTGCACCGGCGACCAGTCGATGAGGACCCACCCGGGCACCTCCTCCACGAGACCGGCAGGACCGCAATAGGGCTCGAAATAGCGCAGAATCCCTTCGGCGGTGGACAACAGACCGCCGACCAGTTCCCGATCGCCGGTGTAGCGAAACAGGTTGTGCACGGAGCGAATCCAATGCAGCGACCAGTCCGGAATCGTCGGCACCTGCGTGGTCGCGAAATCACCGGCTACCACCATGGGCAGCAGGCCGTCTGCGCGCGGCTGCGCCGCCAGCTGCGGGTTCCATCGAGCCAGCCGCCAATCCTGGTTGGCGATCAGATCGACGGACTGATGCACCACGGCATCCCCGGTCCAGGACCGCTGTTCCCTTGTCGGGCAGTCGATGTAGGCATCGTGCGAGGTCAGGTCCACGGTGCGCAGACCCGTGCGGTAGACGGCGTCGAGACGTGGGTCACTGGAGTCGAACGGGGCGACCGGGTCCCGAGGGCGCAGTAGTTCACGGATCCGGAGCGCGACCGGCGTCGTCGCGCCCTCCAGTGCGAGAACAAGGTAGCGTCCGCCGACCGAGTCAGCCGAAAGATAGGTGTCAGCCGAGCCGCGGGCCACGTACCGGAAAACTGGAGCACTGTCGAGCGCGGCCACTGTGGGCACCTCGATCAGAGCGCCGTCGATGACCTGACCGCGGGCTGCCTCGAAATGCAGTTCCAGCCTGCCGCTGACGATCATCGCGAAATCGGCGATCAGCAGCGCGCGATCGCCGGCCGCCCCGCCCAGGGCCGCGACCAGGGCGGCGCGTGGATCATCGCCGGAAGGCGGGGCCGCCCTCTTGTCCATGACTGTCGCGGTGCGAATTTCACCGGTCAGAGCCGGAATAGGTCTGGGCCGCAGGACACCCCACGGCTCGGTGGGCGGCCGCGTCCCACCGCGCGGGCCCACCACCGAGTATTCAGCCAGCACTCGCGCGTACGACCAGGACGAATCGTCGAAATCCGGTGCCATCCAACGTGGTTCGAGTAGCCGGGCATCGAGGATCTCGGGCAGCTGGGTCAGTAGCATGCCAGGCGGATGACCGGGGCGCCATGCGTCCCCGGGTGCGAACCGCCAAGAGGGGTCGGTCGCGATGATCTCCTCGTCGAGCCGGATCTCCGCCGCCATTGCGCCGCCACCCATCGTGAAGCTCGGTGGCGACGGCTCCCACCATGGCACCGGATATCCGTAGAAGCGGGCGAGTATCGCGACCGTGTTGCCGCCCTCGCGCAGTGTGTGGCGAATGTCGTATTCGTCGAAGCACAACTGGCGGGGCCCGTGCCGCACCGGCCCCGCACCGATGTCGATTCCGTTGACGTACAACCGATACCGGGAATCGGCGGTGATTCGCACCGTGGCCCGGGCGGGCACGCTCGCCAGCTCGAAGCCACGCCGGAACAGCACCCGCTGGTCGAAGCGACTCGGGTCCAGGGATCCGTACGGCTGCGCCCGACTGGCTCCACCCAGCGCCGGGCGATCGGACCAGATCCACTGTCCGACCCAAGTATCTCGCGTGGTCGCCACACCCAGAATTTTACTTACCACTCGGTAAAACTCAAGATGGTGTTGTAAGAAGAACCCATGAAGCCGCAGCCGACAGCGCCACGCCGACGAGGCCGCAAGGAGCGCGCCGACGGCCGTTCCCGCCGCGAAGAGCTGCTGCGCGCCGCGGCCACCCTTTTCGCCGAGCGCGGCTACCGCGACACCAGCCTCGCCGACGTGGCGATGCGCGTCGGCGTCACCCAGCAGGCCCTGCTCTATTACTTCGGCAGCAAGGTCGGCCTGCTGCATGCGGTGATCGACGCCCGCGACGACGAAAGTCTCCGATTCGCCGAGGAACTCGCCGCCGTGGGCGGCGTCCGCGCCCTGGACAAACTGCCCGACTTCGCCCGCCGCAATATCGCCGACCCCAACCTGGCGCGCCTGTTCGCCGTCCTGCTCGCCGAAAACCTCAACTCCGGCGACCTGGCCCACGACCACTTCGTCCAGCGCTACCGCAACCTGCGCGCCGTCGTCGCCGCACTCGTCGAACAGGGCCAGCGCACCGGGGAATTCTCCCCCGCCATCGACCCCGCCCTCAAAGCGACCGAAATAGTCGCCTTCATCGAGGGCGTCAATACCCAATGGCTACTCGACCCCGACTCGATCGACCTGCAAGCCGTCACCGACTCCTTCACCCGCGACCTGATCCGCACACTCACGGCCAATTAGCCTGTAGGGCAACCCCATTCGAGGCATTGAAAACCGGCCAAGACGATCAGCCCGGGCTCCGCGGCCCGCTCGACGCCGAGCGGGCCGCTCCCCTGGCCGTGACGCCTGGGCTGGTCGCTTCAGTCCAGCGGCCGGCCAAGATACCGCAACAGCCGGTGATGGCGGGGCCATCGGATGCCGCAGACAACTCCGGGCCGAATCCGCCCGGCCTCCGATAAGGATTCAGATCGATCGTTGCAGGATGTTCAGCAGTTCGTCGCAGAGCTTCTCGTCGATGCGGCCTCCTGACCCGTGGCGACGGCGAGATCCGCAGTGTGGACGACGACGTCGGTCAGGTCGAACAGATCGAGAAGGATCCCAGCACCTCCCCCGCGCCGTTGCGCAGTCGCGCCGTTGCGCTACACGCCCGCGGCCACGATGTTGCCGAGGTGCCGCGCCCGAACCGGCGGCTTCGTCGCACCCACGGAAAGACCGACACCATCGACGCCTACGACGCAGCACGCCGGCTGCTGGACGGATCCGGCGTCTTTGGAATGCGGTCACCGATTGGGACGCGTCCCGTGACCGAGGGTGAGTCCGCGCGCGGTCATTTCGCCGGGGCGGGTGGCGGTTGGTTGATGGTGGTGACGTACTGGGCTGCGGCCAGGATAGCGACCGGCGCTGTGACCAGGAGCTGGCCCGCGATCGTGCCGAGGGTGCCGACGGCCACGATGCCGCCGAGGCAGCCGATCGCGGCGGCGGGGAGGAAGCCGCCGAACAAGCCCACGATGGCGGCCGATGCGACTGTGGCCCCGGCGATTCCGCCGACAAGGCAGCCGACTGCGGCTCCGCCCAGGCCGCCGACCAGGGTGCCGATGGTCGCACCCATGCTGATGGTGTCGCGCAGGCGGTTCCAGGCGGCTTGCTCCCGGTCGTAGGCGTTCTTCCAGGGTGCCTGGTCCTCGAAGGGCAGGGCGACGGGAGCGTAGCGGGCGTACCGCAGGTCGAGCTGCGGTGTGAGTGTGGCGGTGTGGCCTGCGATGTCGGCGGCGATAGGAAAGACGAAATCGTCTATGCGGAACGATAATTCGGTTCCGGCCAAGACGGTGCCGTCGGCTGCCTCGATCTTGAAGAGCCCTTCTTCGGCGACCATCGATCCCGCGTCGGTGGTGATCACGGTCGAGTGCTCGGTCGTGGAGGCGGTGTAGGTGATCGCGTCGCGATCGGGTGGTGCGGCGGTCACCGAGCCGGCCCCCAGGGCCGTGGCCGCGACGAGCAACGTTGATGCCGTGGCTATTTTCCTCATCAGGTGTTCCTTTTCTATCGTCAGCCGAGTTGCTCGGCGAGGGTGGACAGGGCGGCGGCACAGGCCATGTCGTCGCCGGTGATGGTGTCCTGCAGGGCATTCCAGAGTGCCGTGGTGGCCGCCCCGAGCCGGGATGTGACGCAGTCGTCGAATTTCGTGCGCAGTTCGCGTGGTGAGAGCGGGTTGTCGGGACCGCCGCGGCCGGTGTCGACCTCGACCCGATACTGTCCGCCGTCGCCATCGGTGCCGACGGCCCTGCTCATCACCCGGTCCGGGAAGGCCGCCGTGGCGTACGGGTCGGCTTCGAAGCGGACTCGCGCGGCAGCAGCGAGAACGGCGTCGCCGGGCGGATTCTCGCCGTCGAAGTCGGCCAGTCCGACCCCGAGGCCGGAGCCGCCGAGCAGGGCGATCGCGACCACCACCGGGCCGGAGAACCGGGCGGCGTAGGCCGTGGGCGGAGCGTATTTGGCGGTTTCAGGGAAGGCGATGGTCCGCAGCACCGGCCCGGCCACCCCGATGCGCAGGGTGGCCCCGGGCTCAAGGCGAAATCCCTGCTGCCGCAACTGCAGTGCGGCGTCGATCGACGAGTGGGTGAAGCCGTTGGTGGGATACGGTTTCGTGGTCACCGACAGCACGCGCCACGCCCCGGCCGATTCCGGCGGCCCGCCCACGGTGGCTTCGCCGCCGAGGAACGCGTGCAGGAACCCGAAGCGGCCCTCGAGTGCAGTCGGCGGGGCGGTCGCGCCCGCGGCGGCCAGATCGGTCGCGAGAATGCCTGCGGCGGAGGCGAATCCGGCGTGCATGGGTTTGGTCTGGCCGCCGGTGCGGTTGCCCTCGAGAATCCCGCCGGACAGGGAGGCCGCCGCACCGATGGCGTGGGCGAGCTGTTCTGGCGGTAGCCCGCGCAGCAGACCGGCTGTTACCGCCGCCCCGATCGGCGTGCACACCGCCGTCGGATGGAAGCCCCGCTCGAACAGCACCGAATTTCCGTCCGCCACAGCAGTTTCACCCAGCCAGAGACTCACCTCCTCCCCTACCGCGATGGCGCGCAGCAGCTCTCGCGCGCCCGGCCGCGGCAGTTCGCGCGCAACAGCGATAGCCGTCGGCACGATCACGCAAGACGGATGGACCAGCGACGGCGTCTGGGCATTGTCGTAGTCCAGTGCGTGCGCGGCAGTACCCAGCACCAGGGCGAAACGACCGGCGTCGCCGCGATTTCGGGTTGCACGCCGCATGGATTCGACCGGCACTTCCGCCAGTCCGGCCACGGCGACGGCGACCGTGTCGACCAGATGCTCACTGGCGGCGGTCACGGCCGCATCCGGCACCTCGGATTTCGTGTAGGCGGCGTGCGCCCAGTCGGCGACCGCGCGGGACAGCTCAGCGGACACCGGCGGCCTCCCCGGGGATCAGCGCCAGCGGCCGGATGGGCGATCCGGTGGCACCGGTGATCCGCAGCGGCACAGCCACATACAGCACTTCGCGCACGCCGGCCGCGGCCAGTTCCTCGAAGGTCAGCACCTCCATGATGTGCACGCCGCGTTCCACGAGCAGCACCCCGTGCGCTGGCAGCGCCGCGTGCCCGACGCCGGGCAGGATCTGGTCGGTGGCGATAGTGTCACTGCACACCGCGCGAACCCCGGTATCCGCGAGATATTCCGCGGCCTCGGCGGTAATGCCCGGGACACCAGTCTCATGGCCGACGTAGGCGGCCGGATCGTGGTAGAGCTGCGGCCAGCCAGTACGAATGAGCGCGACCTCATCCGCTCCGGGCACGGTGTCGCTGAAGGCCGCGCGCAAATGGTCGGCGGTGATGCCGAAGCCGGGTTCGAGCCGGGGCACTCCCAGCAGTTTCGGGATATCGGCGAGCACGCCCCGGCACAGGAACGGTCGCACGGTGTCCACACCGTGCACCGTGAACGCGCCGCCGACACTGGCCGCATGGGCATCCACGCCGCCGAACATCTGACCGTCGATGGCCGCATGGCACAACGCGTCCAGGTGCGTGCCGACATGTCCGCCGGTGACGATGAGCTCGTTGGCCCCCGAGCCGCCCTGGGCGTTCACGCGGTCACCGTGCCGGCGCAGCAGCGCCATCCGGAAGCCCGGGTGGCTGGGCGAGCAGGGCATGCCGTTCTCGAGCGGCTGTCCCAGCTCGATGGTGCGCAGACCGCCGAGCAGGGCCTGCAGTCCGGTGAGGGAATCGGTTGTGGGGGTGGTCATTTCAGTTCCTCCGAGAAGCGGGTGTCGTAGGCCTTGGTGGCGTCGACGCTGGACTTGTTCAACACGGTGGCGACGAATCGGGCCGCCTTGTCGGCCTCGGCGGGGTCGATGGCCGCCGTGGGCGGGGTGGCCTTCACAATCGGCTCCCAGCTCAGGGTGAACTGCGGGTCGGTCATCTCCGGGAACCGGGGTCGCAGCAGCGCCGCCGCCAGATCGGGCTGCCCATGGATGAACGCGTCCGCCTGGTTCAGAGCGCGGGCGAAGCACCGCATCACCGCCTCCTTGCGGCCCATGGTCGCCGTGGACGTGGCGGCCACGCCGTAGAGCAGACCGTCCAGGTCGGGTGCGATACCGGAGGCCAGGCGCAGCATGACTCGGCCGTCACCGCGCTCGGCGGCCACCAACGAGGACGGCGGACCGATGATGTAGGCGTCGACCGAGCCATTGGCGAAGGCCGCCACCGTCTCCGCCGCACCGCCCGCTGCGACGACCTTCACGTCGGAGTCCGGGTTCAGGCCCGCGTGCTGCAGCAGGTACCGCAGCGTCTGGTCGGCCCCGGATCCGGCAGAGGTGACGGCCACTCGCAGCCCGCGCAGCGCGCGCACGGCGGTGTCGAGATCGGCGTTCGCGGGTGGCGCGTAGCGATTCTTCACACCGATATCAGCGGTGTTCCGGTCGGCGGTCGACGCGAAAGCCACCAGCGGTGCTCCCTTTTCGGCGGCGCTGAGGATGGCCGCGAAGGTGGTCAGCGCGACGTCGACGCTGCCGCCCGCCAGCGCCTGGATGGCCTCGGATCCGCCGCCCATTTCGACGGTTTCGACCCTCAGGCCCTGGCTTTCGAAGTAGCCCTTGTCCTGCGCGACGTACAGGGCCGCGTATTGCAGGTTGTTCGCGGTGGACTGTCCGATCTTCACGGTCTGCCCGGCGCAGTCAGTGACGGTGGGCCCGCGCCCGGCGCAGCCCGCGACCGCGGATCCGGTCAGTGCCAGTGCGGCCAGGACGGCCGCGATTCGGGTTCTGGTTGACATGGCTGATCTCTCATTTCCACCGGGAGCTCAGGCTCTCGGCGCGGCTCACCGCGATATTCAGCAGCAGTGCGACCACCACCAGTACGGCGATGGCGGCGAAGGTGCCTGCGGTGTCGAAGGTGTTGGCGGAGGTCTTGAGCAGATGCCCGAGGCCCTCGTTGGAGGCGGTGATCTCCGAGACCACCGCGCCGAGCAGCGAGTACGGCACGGCCAGCCGCAGTCCGGTCAGGATCCACGACATGGTGTGCGGCAGAATCACCTTCGTCAGCCGCTGCCGCCCGTTGGCACCCAGGACGGTGACGACTCCGAGCAGTTCGGAATCCGCGTCCCGGGCACCGGCGAAGGTGTTGTAGAAGACGAGGAAGAAGCACACCAGCGCAGTCATCACGACCTTGGCCTGCAGGCCGATGCCGAACCAGAGGATGAACAGCGGCGCCAGCGCGAGTTTGGGCAGGCTGTTGAGCGCGATGATGAACGGGTTGAGTACATCGCCGAGGAATCGGATGCGGCCCAACAGGAATCCGGCGACGATCCCGGCCGCGGAGCCCAGTAGCAGGCCGATGGCCATAGCGAGCAAGGTGGCTCGGGCATTGCCGGCGAGGGTGCCGTCGCGGGTCCATTCCAGCAGCCGTTCCCCGATGGCCTGGGGCGAGGAGACCCAAAACGGATCGATCACCGGGCCCGACAGGCCCTGCCAGGTGCCCAGGACCGCGACGACGATCAGGATCCGGGCGGTGTACACCACCAGGCGGTAGGTCAGTCGCTTGCGACGGTAGCGGGCGTCGGATTCGGCGTCGGCGCTCGGCGCGGGCGCGATGGTTCGAGCGGCGGCCAGGGTGCTCATGCCGGCACTCCCATTTCGACCTCGGGACTCAGTGCCGCCCATAGGGTTTCGTGCAGGCGGGCGTATTCCGGGTCGAAACGCGCGGTGCGGACGTCACGCGGGCGCGGCAGCGTGACCGGCGCATCGAGCAGGACACGGCTGGGTCGCGCGCTCATCACCAGGACCCGGTCGCCGAGCGCGATCGCCTCGCCCAGATCGTGGGTGATGAACAGCACCGTGGCCTCGGTGCGGGCCCGCAGCCCGAGCAGTTCACCCTGGAGCACGGTGCGCAATTGGCTGTCGAGCGCGCCGAACGGTTCGTCGGCGAGGATGACTTCCGGCTCGTACACCAGGGTGCGGGCGAGAGTAACGCGTTTGCGCATGCCGCCCGAGAGCTGACGCGGGTAGGCGTCCCCGAAGCCGGTCAGCCCGACCAGGTCGAGCACTTCGTCTGTGCGCCTGTCGGTTTCGGCCCTGCCGATACCGCGCAACTCCAGGGGCAGGCGCACGTTGGCGCGCACGGTGCGCCAGGGCAGCAGATTGTCCTTCTGGGTGACGTAGCCGACGCGGGTATTGGCTCCCGCCACCGGTTTTCCGTCGTAGCGGACCTGGCCGCGGCTGGGTTCGAGAAGGCCCGCAACCATATTGAGCAGCGTGGACTTGCCGCAGCCGCTGGGGCCGACGACGCAGCAGAACTGTCCCCGCGGAATCGACAGCGACAGTCCGTCGATGGCCCGGAAGGAGCGTCCGGCGCCCCGGAATGTCATGGCGACATCGGTGAATTCGATCAATGCCGGAGACCGGTCCGGCTCGGGGTGGTCACTCATGATCACGACCTTGTGCATTGGAGTGGTGGATACGGTTCGGCCCATTCGAGGGTCAGCCGCGCCGCGGCGACGACCGGCTGGTCGACGAAGGTGCCGTCGCCCAGGGCGAAGCCGCCCGATCGGGCGTCCGCCGCGGCGACGATGCGCCGCGCCTGGTCGATCTCGGCGGGCGTGGGTTGGAATGCCTCGGCGATGACGGGCAGTTGGGCGGGATGGATGGCTGAGCGGCCTCGCATACCCAATCGGCGGCCGCGCAGACAGGACTCACGCAGTCCCGCAGCATCTTTCACGTTTCCGAAGACAGCCATCCCCGGTGCCGGCAACTGCGCGGCCGCAGCGGCTACGACGATTCGGCTGCGTGCCCAGGCCAGCCCTTCTTCCTCGAAGGTGCCGAGCTCGGCCTGCAGGTCTCCCTCCCCCAACGAGATCGCGGCGACGCCGGGTGCCGAGGCGATGCGGTAGGCGTTCTCGACGCCGATAGCGGTTTCGATCAGGCAGTGGAATCCGGACTGCGATCCCCCCGCGCGGGCGATGCGGGCGGCAGCTTCGATATCGGCGGGCGATTCGACCAGCGGCAGCCGGATGCCGTCGAGTGCAGGCGATCCCGCGATGGCGTCGAGATCACGCCGACCTGTCTCGGTGTGGACATTGTTGATCCGCACGTGAATTCGTGTTTCCCGCGCCTCCTGATCGGCCGCCGCGAGGAATTCGGCCACGCACGCGCGGGCCTGGGTCTTGCGCGACTCGGCGACCGCGTCCTGCAGGTCCAGCACTACCACCGCGGCGCCGGAGGCCATGGCCTTGACCATCCGGTCGGGCCGGTCGCCGGGTACATACAGCCAGGTGCCCGGGTATCTCATGCCACCACACCGGCTTCGCGCCAGGTGCGGATCTGCTCGTCGGAGAAGCCGAGCGAGCCCAGCACCGCGTCGGTGTCCGCGCCCGGCGCCCGCCCGGCCCAGCGGATCGCGCCCGGGGTCTGGGAGAGCCGGAACAGCACATTCTGCATGGCCACCGTGCCGAGGTCGGGATCAGGCAGTCGCACAATGGTTTCCAGCGCCTTGTACTGCGGGTCGCCGAAGATGTCGGCGATGTCGTACACCGGGGAGATCGCGGCCTGGGCCTCGGTGAAGGCCTGGATCACCGCCGCAGCGTCGCGGTCGGCGATCCAGGCGGCCACCGCGCCGTCGACCTCGTCGACGTGCTGGACGCGGCCGTACCCGCTGGCGAACCACGGCTGCTCCACCAGATCCGGGCGGCCCACCAGGGTCATCACGCGTTCGGCGATGGACTGCGCGCTGGTCGACACCGCCAGCCAGCGGCCGTCGCGTGTGCGGTAGATATTGCGGGGGGCATTGTTGTCCGACCGGTTCCCGGTGCGGCGCGGCACCGTGCCGAGCGCATCGTAGGTGGTGATCTGCGCGCCCAGCATCATGAGAATGGGTTCGATGATGGCCAGGTCCACCACCTGGCCCCGGCCGGTGCTCTCCCGCTGAGCCAGCGCCACCATGATCGCGAAAGCCGTTGCCAACCCCGCGATTCCGTCGGCGAGTGCCAGCGGCGGCAGGGTCGGCGGCCCGTCGGGCTCACCGGTCATGGCGGCGAATCCGCTCATGGCCTCGGCCAGGGTGCCGAATCCGGGCTCGTGCGAGCGCGGCCCGAACTGGCCGAAGGCGGTGACACGGGAGATCACCAGCCTCGGATTGATCTCGTGCAGCACCTCCGGTCCGAGGTTCCAACGCTCCAGGGTGCCGGGCCGGAAGTTCTCGATCAGGACATCGGCGTCGGCGAGCAGGGCTCGCGCGATGGCCTGCCCCTCCGCCGCCGACAGATCCACGCCGATCGGACGCTTGTTGCGGCCCAACTGTTTCCAGACCAGGCCCACCCCATTCTTGCTCGCACCGTGGCCTCGGCTGGGATCCCCGCGCCGCGGGTGTTCGATCTTGACGACGTCGGCGCCGAAGTCCGCCAGCATCGTTGCCGCCAGTGGCCCGGCGAACAGGGTCGCCGCGTCCACCACCTTCAGTTTCCGTGACTCAGGACACATCATGTCACTAACTTATAAGTTATAAAATGAACCGTCAAGGGGTCGCCGCGGGCACTACGATCAGGACAGACAGCGGCATGAGAACAGGAGGCTCGATTCGATGGCACGGCGCAGCGCGAACGCCACAACTGGAACGGCGTCAACCGCCAACGGGTCCACCGGACCCGACATGACCTACGCCACCGTCAAGCCACCCGGCAGCCGCGCGGGCTACGTGCAAGAGATGTTGCGGTCGGAAATCCTCAGCGGCGCAATGCCTCCCGGCACGCCGATCCTGCAGGACAAGGTCGCCGAGCGGCTCGGCGTCTCCATCACCCCGGTGCGCGAGGCCCTGCGCAATCTCGAATCGGTCGGATTGGTCGTCTACGAACCGAATTTCGGCGCCAAGGTCGCCGAACACGCCGCCGGTGAGATGGAAGAACTCTACCTGCTGCGTGCCACCGTCGAGGGCCTGGCGGCCCGCCTGGCGGCTACCTCCATCTCCCCCGCCGAGCTGGCCCGCCTCCACGACAGCCACCGGGAACTGCGAGCCGCCCTGCAACTCGGCGACGCCGGCCGTATGTCCGCCGCCAGTCGCGAGTTCCACGCCCAGATCGCTCGCACCGGGGGCCGCTCCATCATCGCCCGCCACCTGCAATGGATCTGGGAAAGCCACCCCATCCCCATCGAGCAATCGGTCTGGTCGAACCTGAAAGTCGCCGAGCAGGCAGTGGAATCCCACGCCCGGCTAATAGCCTTACTCGAAGCCGGGGACGCTGCAGGCGCCGAAGAACATATGGTGCAACAAGTCCGGCTCGCAGCTTCAGCCCGCCTGGCCTCAATGCACCAGCGCGCGAACCGGGCAGCAATCTGAGCACCGAGCGAAGAACCGCGATCCCGGCGTGAGTTCGGTATGGCGATCGTTGCGTGACCGGGATGCGCCCCTCACACGCCCAACTCGCCCACGCTGCTGGCCCGACGAGCCTCCTCAGCAACCAACACGACCCGCTCGGGGAGTGGGCGATTGCAGGCAGATACGCCCTGGTAGGCGGGGTAGTCTCTTGCTGGGGTGGATTGCGGGTGACTGATGGTGGACTCTGATCCATTGAAGACGCAACGTGATCTTGGTGCTGATGTGGTCACGGAGTTGAGTGCTGTCGGGTTGGAGGACGCGGAGGAGATCGGGCGGGGCGGTTTCGGCGTGGTGTACCGCTGCACCCAGCACGGGCTGGATCGCACCGTGGCGGTCAAGGTCCTGACCTGCGAGCTCGATGAGAATCGGGAGCGTTTCTTTCGTGAGCAACGGGCGATGGGCCGGCTGACGGGCCACCCGAATATCGTCGGGGTGCTCGAGGTCGGCGAAACCGAGACCGGTCGGCCGTACCTGGTGATGCCGTACCACCCGCAGGGTTCGCTGGACGCGCGGATCCGCCGCGATGGCCCGGTATCGGTGGAGGAAGTACTCCACCTGGGGGTGAAGATGGCGGGTGCGTTGGAAACGGCGCATTGTGCAGGTGTTCTGCACCGGGACGTCAAACCGGCGAACATTCTGCTCACCGACTACGGTGAGCCGGCGTTGACGGACTTCGGTATTGCTCATCTTGCTGGGGGTTTCCGGACGGCGACCGGTGCGGTTTCTGGTTCTCCGGCGTTCACCGCGCCCGAGGTGCTCAGCGGGGATTCACCCAGCAACGGCTCGGATGTATACGGGCTGGGTGCCACGTTGTTTTGTGCGCTGACCGGTCACGCGGCGTTCGAGCGCCGCAGCGGTGAGCAGGTGGTGGCGCAGTTTCTTCGGATCACGACCCAGCCGATACCGGATCTGCGCGAGCGTGGAATGCCAGACGACGTGTGTGCAGTCATCGAGGCGGCGATGTCTCGTGAGGCCCGAGACCGCCCTTCGGCCGCAGAGTTCGGCGAGCAGTTGCAGCGGATTCAACAAGCGCACGGTTGTGGGGTCGATCAGATGGCGCTGCGAACCGAACCGGGCGGCGAGCAAGCATCGCCGGCGGCGGTACCCGCAGGGGGGACCAACATACCCGGCCGCAGCGGCGTTGTGCTGCGCAGGGATGCGGGGAACTTGCCGCGGGAGTTGACCAGTTTTGTGGATCGGCGTAGCCAGGTCTCGGAAGTGAAGAACGTGCTGTCGGGGTCGTGTCTGGTGACCCTGACCGGGATCGGTGGGGTTGGTAAGTCCCGGCTGGCGCTACGGGTGGCCCATAGATTGCAACGGAATATCGCCGACGGCGTCTGGCTGGTCGAGTTGGGTGAGTTGCGCGATTCGTCGTTGCTGGTCGATGTCATAGCCGGCGCCTTCGGTGTGCGGCAGCAGGTTGGCAGACCGATGCTCGAGGTGCTGGTTGAATTCCTGTCCACCCGCGAGGTGTTGTTGGTGCTCGACAACTGCGAGCACGTGATCGAGGCGGTCGCGCAACTGGTCGAGTCGCTACTTCGGGCGTGCCCGCAGCTGCGGATTCTGGCCACGAGTCGCGAGGCCGTCGGCATCGGCGGGGAATCGGTGCTGCCAGTACCGCCGCTACGCTTCCCGGACCGGGGAAGTGGGCTAACCCTGCGTCAAGCGGCCGGATACGACGCGGTGACGCTGTTCGCGGAGCGAGCCGTCGCGGCGGTGCAAGGATTCCAGCTGTCCGAGGACAACCAGGTCAGCGTGGCCGAGATCTGCGCGCGGCTCGACGGGTTGCCGTTGGCGATCGAGCTGGCGGCGGCGCGGCTGCGCACGATGTCTGCCGAGCAGATCCTGGTGAGGTTGACCGACCGGTTTGCCATGTTGACCCGCGGCAGTCGGGGTGCGCCCACACGCCAGCAAACACTGGCGTGGTGCATCGGCTGGAGCTATGACCTGTGCACACCGGCCGAACAGCGACTGTGGGGTCGGCTGTCGGTATTCGCTGGAAGTTTCGAGCTCGATGCCGCCGAGGACGTGTGCGGCAGCGACCAGAGCGAGCCGGAGTTCCTCGATGCGTTATCCGCGCTGGTCGACAAGTCAATCCTGATCCGTGAGGAATCGGGTGCCGCAGTGCGCTTCCGGCAGCTCGAGACCGTGCAGGAATACGGCAAGCAGAAGATCAAGCAGGCCGGCGAGTACGCAGAACTGTGCCGGCGTCACCGGGACTGGTACGAGCGGCTAGCACTCGAAGCAGAGGCGGACTGGATCAGTCCGCGCCAGCTCGAGTGGATCGCCCGGATCGCGCGTGAACTACCGAACCTGCGAAAGGCGATGGAGCTCAGCCGAACTCAGAAGCATGCAGCCGGATTGCGCACCGCCGCCGCCCTACATAGTTTCTGGGCTGCGGGTGGACGATTCAGCGAGGGACGCCGCTGGTGCGACCGCACGCTTGCCAGTGCATCCGACGCCGCGGCGGCCGACCGAGCCAAGGCCCTCTGCATGAGCAGCGTGTTCGCCACGCATCTGGGGGACCTTCCGGCCGCAACCGGGCGCGTGGCCGAACTTCGCGCCCTTACCGAGCAGACGTCCGACCAGACGATTGCTGCCCTGCTCGCCTACACCGACGGGTACACCGCTCTCAGCAGTGGCGATCTGGCTCGCGCCGGCACCCAGTTGAACGACGCCGTCGAAGCATTCAGCGCCCGCGGTGAGATCTTGTTCCAATTGAAGGCACTGAATTTACTTGGCTGGACTTATATATTGCAGCGGGATATGCCAGATGTCATCGCCTGCCTCGGGAAAGCACTGACCGTCTCGAATACCCACGGCGAGACGTATTTTCGGACGCTGGCCCTGCGGACCATGGCATTTGCCGTCTGGCAGATGGGTGACCGCGAGCGGGCGGAGCAGCTATTCGAGGAGGCTCTTCGGTTGGCTCGACGGGTGGTCGATCCGTACGTCACCGGTCATGCTTTAGAGATACTGGCCTGGATCGCGGCCGAGAAGCATGATGCCCAGCGCGCGGCCATGCTGTTGGGCGCCGCGCACGGGCTCCTTCACTCGGTCGGCGACTCCGGCATCACGCAGTCTCCCCAATTGCTTGCTTACCGTGAGGAATGCGAGCGCCGCAGCCGCGACGTACTCGGCAGGCGAGGATTCGAGTCCGCCCACCAGGAGGGTGCCGCGATGAGTTTCGAGGCGGCCGTCGACTTCGCGCTGGGTGAGCATCATCCAGCCGAGACACCAGCGGATCGCGGAGCGGCGAGTTTGACCAAGCGGGAGCGCCAAATAGCCGACCTCGTCGCTGAGGGGTTGACCAACAAGGCAATCGCTAGCCGGCTGGTGATTTCGCAGCGCACCGCAGCAGGGCACGTCGAGCACATCCTCGCCAAATTGGGATTCACATCTCGTGCACAGATCGCAGCCTGGGCTGCCGAGCATCCCCGCGACTAGGTTCTGCCTCGAAGTGATGTATGGGGTGGCACCACTGCGTGGTGCCACCCCACCCCATCACAGTGTTCAGCGAAAGCTGTTGCCTGCATTGGCATATGGGTGAGATCTCCGGTATTTCGGGTTAGCGACCAAGCAAACCTGAATACAGCCGGAGACCTCGTGACCAGCGTAGCGGTGGCGGGGCGAGCGGACCTGACCGATGCCCAGTGGGCGCGGTTGGAGCCGCTGTTGCCCTGCGGTAAGAAGGCGGGACGCCCGTCGAAGTGGACGAAACGGCAGCTCATCGACGGGATTCGGTGGCGCACCCGAGTCGGTACGCGCGGATCTCGCTGTCGCGCTTGTCGATCCGGTCCAGATAGCGTTCGAACCGGACATCGAACTGGACTGGGAGATGTACGGATCACTGCCCGGCGGCATCCGCCGCGCGCACCGTACTGGCCGGTGTCCACCGATCGCCGCGGCGATGGCACTCCATGCCCCACCTCCGCCGCGAAACGCATTGCTGGCAGTTCCGTCACCGGAACTCGAGCAGGCCCCGAGGGAATGACTGACGATCTGGACCTGTTCCTCTCTCCCGGACCCCTCGCCTCTGAATTTGAGCGAAGCCAATTTCGGTGGCCTGCGCTACCCCAACCAGATCGCCGACAGCCGCAACGCGCTGCCGAACAGCCCTGGCGTGCACGTGCAGGCGCCCGCAGCACCTGCTCCACAGCCACCTGCCTCGGCCATTCCGCCGCCGAGAACGACCTGTCCGAGGCCGAGGCCTGGCAGACCGCACTAGGGCCTGCCCCGCGCGGTTCTCGCGGATCACGTTCCGAACAGCGCCTCGACGACGGCGTCCTCGAACGTGAATTCACCCTCGGCGAGATCGCCGGCATCCTGTGGCGCGGTGGCTACGCCGCGCCCGAGCTGGCGCGACTGGCGATGCTACACAACAACTGCATGGGCGGAGCAACCGATGCCAAGCCTTCGTCGACGGACCAGACAAAGTCCCGCCTACCGATCCCGATGCCGATCCCAGTGCAGCGGAACGCAGTCGGCCATGACAGGGGCTGTGGTCCTCACCGGCGGTGCCCTCTTCCTCCACAGACCCGTTGTCGCCAGGACGGGGACTTCGGCCATCCCCTCGGAGTCGTTGTGCCCTGTCAGCGAGGCCCACAGATGGGAACGATCAACGGACAGGTCGGCCGATCGATCCCAGAAATCCGAAGGACACTGAGCATGACTTTCCTCGAGATGGTGAACCCGCATGCCGAACGGCATCGTGGCGAGCACGCGGGCTGGCTGCGGGCCGCGGTCCTCGGCGCCAACGACGGACTGGTGTCGACCGCGAGCCTCATGGTCGGTGTGGCGGCCAGTGGCGCGGCGGCGGGCGCAGTGCTCACCGCAGGGCTGGCCGGACTCGCGGCCGGGTCGATGGCCATGGCCGCGGGCGAATATGTCTCGGTCAGTTCACAAGTCGACGTCGAACGCGGGGATCGGGCCAAGGAAGAACTCGAACTGGCCACCGACCCGGAAGCCGAACTGGCCGAACTGGCCGGCATCTACCGCGCCCGCGGCCTGCCCGCGGAACTCGCTGCGCAGGTCGCCGCCGCACTGCACGACAACGATCCGCTCGATGCCCACCTGCGGGACGAACTCGGGCACACCGAGATCACCGCCGCCCGCCCGCTGCAGGCCGCGATGGCCTCGGCCACCAGCTTCTTCATCGGCGGACTGCTCCCGCTACTGGGCTTGATCGCACCCACCAGCGCCACCCGGCTACTGCTCATCGTGATCGTCACCGTGCTCGGACTAGCCATCGCGGGGATTCTCGGGGCACGAGTCGCCGGAACCAGCGTCCTTGGCCCGGCTCTGCGAGTTGTCATCGGCGGCAGCCTCGCGATGGCGATCACGGCACTCGTTGGCCAACTCGTCCACGTCGCCGGTATCTGACCGGACCGACGACCCCGCTGAACCTGCCGACCCCGCGGGCACGTCGACGAATTACGAACGGCCCTACCACCAGTCGGGGTGACAACGCAGGCTGGGAGACCCAGCCGTCTGTCAACAGATCGTGAGAGGGTGGGGAAACGGTGAGGTCGCCTGGTCCAGGTAGGAAACAGTGCGCCGGAGACTACCGGGAGACCCGAAAACTCATCGACTGTTGATTACCCGGGAGGTGCGGCCCGCCGGGTGTGAGCGCGGGCCGAGTTCGGTCGGGCCGCCACGCCGATGACCGGGACCTGTTCGGCTTCTACAGACACGACGGACGACGTGCGGGTCACCTTTCCACTGGTCGAGGACCTCACGATGGCGGTCGCGCGGCGCCACGGGATGATCATGCCGGGTGAGGATTCCACCAAACCCATTTCGCGACAGTCCTGGCCGACTACTACTTCGAGGGCGAGTACTGACCCAACAGGCCGACGACGTCGAGGTGAGAGTCTGGCGAGTTCATCAACGGCTGTCGCTGCAGGGCGTGGCCGGAGTGCTCCGGCGGCGCGCGTGGTGGTCGCGGCGCGCAATGCGCACGTGGCCGATGTGCCCGCCGCGGTGCTGGCCACAGTGGGGCAGCCGACGCCCTCGCGGGAGACGGTGGTCGCGCTGATCGAGATCCTCGACTCCGTGGGATTCCGGCGGGGCGAGTCGGCGACCGCCGTCATCGCGCGAGTCGACGTATTGCTCGCCGAGAAGCTGAGCGTGTGAAGAGGGCCGCCGGTTGCCGGATAGCCGGGATCGCACGGTGCGGCGTTGCGGATCGTATTTGCGCTGGCATCAAGGGATTTCGCTGACGCTTCTGTCACAGGGCATCTTCGGTGCGCCGGAGAAGCCAGTCGGCGGTATCGGCCCATTCCCGCCGACTCGCAGCGTTACCGCCGTCGGGCTCCTGGTCCTCCTGCTCGGCGAGGCCGCGCTGGGGGTGCGCCCGGTCGCCCAGGCGGTGGCGGTCTCGCGCAGCTCGGCGAGTGCGCCGCGGACGTCGATCCCGCGCAGCGATCGCGTGCTGATGACGAAGGTGCCCGAACCCTGCCGGGTCTCGATGAGCCCGGTTGGAGGTCGGGCTCCGTGACCGCGTCACCCGCGGGAAGACCCGGGGAAATCGTCTGTTCGTGCGACACGCTGGAGAGTTGCCGTGTGTAGTGCAGCTATACCTCCATGATCGACGGGGCGCCGATGGCGCAAGCTTCTGCGATCAGCGATTTCTCATCGAACGGAGGATCGAGGGTGAGCAGCGACATGGTGAGCAGCGGCACGAAGCGGCAATTGCTCGTCGGCAAGGGATGGATCCAGGCATGTGTGCTGGTCGCGCTGTTCGGGTTCTTGGTGATGGGATTGCTGGCGTACCGGACCTATTCCGGTTCGGCCCCGATTCCCGAACGCGTGCAGTCGCCGACCGGGCAGACGCTGTTCACCGCCGACGATGTCAATCACGGCCAGAAGATTTTCCTGGCGGCGGGTCTCATGCAGTACGGGTCGATACTCGGGCACGGGGCGTGGCTGGGACCGGATTACACCGCCGATTACCTACGCCGGTCGGCGGATTTCGCGCTGGAGCAGTTGGGGAACGACGATCGGGCGCGGGCGCGGGTGCTCGCCGATTTCCAGGCCAACCGCTACGACGAGAAGACCGGTGTGCTGGTCTACAGCACTGAGCAGGCGCAGGCGTTCGGGCGTCTGGTCGACCATTACGCAGACGTGTTCGGCCGCACGGGTACCGGGCTGGGACTGCGGCCGGAGCTGCTCACAGATCGGGCGCAGATCCACGATCTGACCGCGTTCTTCTCGTGGACGGCGTGGATGTCGGCTGCGCATCGGCCGGGTCACGACTACTCCTATACCAATTCTTGGCCGGCGGAACCGCGCGTCGGCAATAGCCCTACCGCGAACGTGGTGGTGTGGAGCGTCATCTCGCTCATCGCACTGCTGGGCGGGATCGGACTGTTGTTCGCCGCCTTCGGCCGCTGGGGCAACCGGCTCGGGTGGAAGGGCCGGGAGGCGGCCACCTTGTCGTTCCGGGCGCCCGGCGAGGTGGCGCTGACCCCCGGGCAGCGCTCCACCCGATGGTATTTCGCGATCATGGTGATCCTGTTCGGCGCGCAGAGCCTGCTCGGCGCCGCCACCGAACACTATCGCGCCGACGTGACCAGCTTCTTCGGCCTCGATCTGGCGAAGATCCTGCCCTACAACCTGACTCGCACCTGGCATCTGCAGCTGGCGCTGTTCTGGGTGGTGGCGGCGTTCCTCGCCGCGGGAATCTTCCTGGCGCCCTTGATCGCCCGGCGCGAGCCGCGCGGGCAGGGCCGGTTGTCCTACATCCTGCTCGGGGCGGTGGCGATTGTCGTGTTCGGCAGCCTGATCTGTGAAGCGCTGAGCATCCACGGCAAGGTGTCGTACGGCAACTTCTTCGCCGCACAGCAATTCACCTTCCTCGACCTGGCCCGCGTCTGGCAGATCCTGCTGGTGTCCGGGCTGGCGATCTGGGTGGGGATCCTGTGGCGCGGGTTGCGCGGGCGGCTGGCAGACGAGCACAAGGGCAATATGCCGTGGCTGTTCTTCCTCTCCGCGCTCGCCATTCCGGTGGTCTACGCGGTCGGGTTACTGGCGAGGCCGGGCGACAACTTCACCCACACCGAGTTCTGGCGGTTCTGGGTGGTGCATCTGTGGGTGGAGGACTTCCTGGAACTGTTCACCACCGTCATGGTCGCCTATATGTTCGTCCTGCTCGGGGTGGTGCGCGAGCGGGTCGGCATGATCGTCATCTATCTCGACATCATTCTGTATTCCGCGGGCGGGGTGATCGGCACCATGCATCACCTGTACTTCAACGGAACTCCGGTCGAGCACATGGCACTGGGTGCGGTGTTCTCCGCGCTGGAGGTGGTCCCGCTGACCTTCCTCACCGTGGAGGCGTGGAGCTTCCTGCAACTGGGGTCCAAGCAGGAGTCGCGGTCGGCCGCGGAGTTCCCCCACCGGTGGGCGGTCATGTTCCTGGTCGCGGTCGGATTCTGGAACTTCCTGGGCGCGGGCATCTTCGGGTTCCTGATCAACCTGCCGATCGTGTCCTATTACGAGATCGGCACCGCGCTCACCGCCAACCACTCACACGCGGCGATGATGGGCGTCTACGGCATGCTCGCCTGCGCGTTCGCGCTGTTCTGTGTGCGCTATATGATCCCGGCCGATAAATGGCCGGACAGGCTGGCGAAAATCTCGTTCTGGTCGTTGAACATCGGGCTGGCGTGGATGGTGTTCGCCACCCTGCTGCCGATCGGAATCCTGCAGCTGTACAAGGCCGTCGACAGCGGATACTACGAGGCGCGCGAGCTGAACTACATTCAAAGCCACGCGAATTCGGTGCTGGAATGGCTGCGCATGCCGGGCGACATCGTGTTCATCGTCGGTGGTATCGCGCCGCTGGCGTGGATCATGTGGCTGGCCGTGAAATACCGCGGAACGGGCGCAACGCCACCGCCGGAGGCCACGAGGATCACCACCGACTATCGGGAGGTGCCCGCCGACGAACTGGTAGCACTGACCGGCAGCGGGAGCGAGTGATAGTGGTGCACCCAGCGGTCGAGACGCAGCTGATGGGCGGGTACGCGGTGCTGCTCATCGCCACCGCGTTCGGCCTGGATCTGCTGGCGCGGCAGATCCATCGGCGCTCCGATCGGCACCGCAACGCCGGATTCCGGTACCTTCCCGAGCACGATTACTGGGTGTGCCCGGCGAATGAGCCGTTGTGGCCGCACAGCATCGACGACCGGGCCCGCCTGATCCGCTATCGGGCGCGTCCGTCGGTGTGCAACGCTTGCCCGGACAAGCGCGACTGCACCGACTCCGCGGCGGGGCGGGAGATCACCAAGGCCGTCGACCCCTGGCCGCATTCGGAGGCCGGTCGTTTCCATCGGGGGATCGCGTTGGTGCTGATCGTGGCAGCCGCCACGTTCCTGATCATCGCGGCGGCCCTACATCCCACGTCCGCGGATCTGATTGTGCTGGCACCGATCACGCTCGGCTGGGTGTGCGCCGCCGGTGTTCTGACCGCCCATTTTCGGCACACGCCCGCCGACTTCCCCACCGGAGTTCCGGTGGACGAAAGGAGTTCCCAGTGATGATGATCGGCGTCGCCGCGGCCGTCGCCGCCGCCCTGCTGCTCCCGGTGTCGAGCCTGCGGATCCTGCGCGAATACGAGCGGGCCGTGGTGTTCCGGCTGGGCCGGCTGCGCCCGCTGCGTGGTCCGGGCTTGGTGGCGTTGATCCCCCTCGTCGATCGCATGGTGCGTGTCGACCTGCGCACCATCACACTCACCATCCCGCCGCAGGAGGCCATCAGCCGCGACAACGTGCCGGTCCGGGTCAACGCCGTCGCGTACTTTCGCGTCGTCGACCCGGTCCGCAGCGTGGTCGAGGTGGAGAACCACGCGGTCGCCACCTCCCAGATCGCGCAAACCACATTGCGTTCCGTGTTCGGCCGCGAGGACCTCGACACCCTGCTGTCCGAGCGCGACCAGATCAACACCAACCTGCAGAAGATCATCGATGAGCAGACCGAACCATGGGGCGTGAAGGTCGCGCTGGTCGAGATCAAGGACGTCGAGATCCCTGAGGCCATGCAGCGCGCCATCGCCCGGCAGGCGGAGGCCGAACGCGAACGCCGTGCCCGCATCATCCACTCCCGCGGCGAGGTCGAGGCCGCCAAAAACACCCGCGATGCAGCACAACTGCTGGCCGCGACCCCGGCAGGCCTCCAACTACGCTACCTGCAGGCACTCGGGGAGCTGGGAGCCGAAGGCCGTTCCACCGTCGTCTTCCCGATGCCCGTCGACCTCACAGAACCACTCAAACGCGCGCTGCGTTCCGAAACACTCCAATGAGGTGCGGCTTCACATGCCCGACTGGCGGAAGCAGACTCGATCGACGTCAGCGTGTGGTTCGCGGACCTGGTGGCCGGTCCAGAGACCGAGCCGGTGGATCCGGCCGAGAGCGATCGCCCTCGCATGCGGTTCGGTCGCGCTAGCGGTGATCCGGTCATGGCGGACCACCCTGCGTGCGATCGTCGCTGTCGTCACCAAGCTCGCGTCATGGCCGGCGTTGACTGGCTAGCCCAAGTACCGCAACACCGCCCCGGCCGCGAATCGACACCCCTGATCAAACCCCGGCCGGTCACAACCGGAGGTTCGATCGGTTCATCGGAGCCACAGCCCAGGCCGTGGAACACCCGCTGATACGCCAGCGTGATGCCCCGGACAGCTTGGCGAGATCGGACGCCGCGCTAAGCCGGGGGGTGTTCGATCAGGAGGCCGTACATCGGGTCGGCGTATCGGGCGTCGGGGATCTTGTGGAGAGTGTCGGACAGATCGGAGACCAGGCGCTGAAGGGTCTCGACTGCCTCATTTTCCTTCGGGTCTTCGGACCATGTTGTCATTGTCGGGCTTTCGTGAGGGCGGTGGGGACGGCGAGGTGGTGGGCGGTGCGGCGTTGGTAGGCGTCGCCGGCGCGGAGGACGAGGGATTCGTCGAAATGCTTGCCCGTGATCGACATCGAGAGAGGAGTGCCGGTGCTGGACAGCCCGATCGGGAGGGCGAGGGTTGGGTTGCCGAGCGGGTTCCAGTAGGGAGTGTGCAGGGAAGCCAGCACATCGAGTGGCTGGAGTTGGTCGATGGTGTCCAGGCGGGGTGCGCCGAGATGGCCGGTGGGGGTGATGATCAGGTCCACGCGGTCCAGCAGGTCGGCTACCCGATGCTGAGCTATTCGCCGGACCCGTTGGGCCTGAACGTAATCCGCGGCGGTGACGGCTCCGCCGGCGGCGAGGACGATGCGGGTGCCGCGGCCGTAGTCGGTCCACCGCTCGAGCAGGTCGCGGCGATGGTAAGCGTGCGCCTCGGCCAGCATGACCACGATGTCGATGGCTATCACTTCGGGATACATGGGGACTTGGACCGGCAAGATGGTCGCGCCCGCCGCGCGGAGTGTGTCGAGGGCTGCCGTGAACAGTGACGGCTGCTCGGGATCGATACCGGCGGCGGCGTAGCGGTCGAGATTGTCCACACCGATGGTGACGTCGTGCAGATCGCCGGTGAGCGCGGCCGGATAGTCCGGAATCGGTGCCCGCGCGCTGTACGGGTCGGAGGGATCGGGGCCCGCCAGGACGGAGAGCAGCAGGGCACAGTCTGCGGCGGTGCGGGCCATCGGGCCGACGTGGTCCAGGGTGTGGCCGAGCGGCACGACACCGGATTTCGGGACACGGCCGAATGTCGGCTTCAGACCGGTGATTCCATTGAACGCGGCGGGAATTCGGATACTGCCCGCAGTGTCGGTGCCCACCGCGCCGAGGAACATTCCCGCCGCGATGCCGCTGCCCGAGCCCGAACTCGAGCCACCCGCCCAGCATTCCGGATCCCACGGGGTGCGCGGGACCGGAAATGGCTTGTCCGGGTCCGGGATTCCGATCGCGAACTCCATTGTCGTGGTCTTGCCCATGACGATGCCGCCGGCGGCCTCCAGGCGGTGGACGGCGATGCTGCACCCGACGCTGTTCGCCCAGTCGGGATCGAGGACGAGGCTCTGGGCGGTGGTCGGCCCGTGCGGATGGGCCAGAATGTCCTTGACGCCCAACGGGATTCCATCCAAAGGCGACAACGGGCCGCCCGTCGCGATTTTGGCGTCGACGCGTTCGGCGTGTTCTCGTGCCAGGTCGTCGAATCGGCTGAGGAACACGCCGACCTCGCTGTCGTGGCGCTCGGCCTGGGCGATGGCCTGCTCGACCAATTCCACGGCGCTGACCTCATGGTTCCGCAAGCCCGCGGCGGCATCGGTAAGGCTCTGCATGGCCGGTGCGACGGTGCTCATTGCTGCTCCTCGAAACGTCCGACGGTCAGGGTCCTGGTCAGATC
Source organism: Nocardia sp. NPDC059236 (assembly GCF_042754085.1). NCBI lineage: Bacteria > Bacillati > Actinomycetota > Actinomycetes > Mycobacteriales > Nocardiaceae > Nocardia > Nocardia sp. NPDC059236. Next base: position 85,256 of record NZ_JBHZAF010000025.1, on the reverse strand, counting down.
GATGCGCATGACCCGGTCGATACGCAATTGGAGATCGCTGCAACAGGTTCCGAGCGCATAGTCGACGATCTCGCCGTCCCGGTTGCGAATCGACTGCTCCAGCAACATGACCGGCTCCCCCGGCATTACATGCAGCAGCGCGGCCGCGTAGTCATCGGCGCGTGCGGCCTGCATGCCGATGTCGAAGGTGTCGAGGGCGACGCCGCCGTGATGCAGCAGCGAATAGAAGTCATCGACGAAGGCGACCTGGTCGACTCGGGCCGCCTCGGGTGAGCGCAGGTAGTTGGTGAAGATGGCCAGCGGGCGATCATCCACCAAGAGCACGTATTCGACGCACAGGCAGTCATCGCCGGGTTCCACCCCGGTGAGCCGATCGGTGATCACCTTCGGGGCAGGAATCCACGCCCAGTGCAGCAGCCGCGGCGCGATCCGGCCGAGCTCCAGATGCTGCTCGAGCGAATGTCCTGCGGGTGGAAGCGCGCCGCGCACAACGTATTCCGATCGGATCGGCACCGTGCCCATGCCTCGGCGGCGCTCGATCAACCCGGCCCGCCGTAGCAGGTCCAGCGCTTCGCGGACCACATCCCGCGACGCCTGGTATTCGGTCATGAGCTCGGGTTCGGCGGGCAGCCTGCCGCCGCCGAAGGCCCCGGCGCGCAGCGCGGCGCGGAGGGCATCGTGCAGGCGGCGGGCCAGCAGATGTGATGCGGAGGGAAGCACCTCGCGAAACTGGTCGCGGAACCTCGAGTGCCCGTCGCGGAATTCGTCCCGACCGGCTCGGAGGGATGGTTGTGCACTGAACTGCATGACCGCAGTGTGCATCCGGACGGTATTACGCGACATGAAATTTGGTTAACGTCCAGTTACGCGGTCCGCGAAACCCTGGCCGTGCTCTTGACCTGCTCTTTCGTGCACCGATGCCATAGGTTTCGCGGCTCGCTCAGCCGTGCGCGGCCTTGGGAGCTTGGTCCGGAAGGTGTTGCGCGGATCCGCTTCCGGCCATCGCGTCGCGGACGATTCGGTCGACGGCCTCGGCGGTCCGGGCCAGGTCGGCGTCGGCGGTGCGGGCGCAGCGGCGCACGGCCGCCCAATGAGCCCGACCAGCCTCTTCATTGTTGACCCGCAGTGCATCCTCGAACAATTCGGTTGCCCGGGACCGTTCCCCTTGCTGCCAGGTCGATAGCCGGACAGGTGTCTTATATTCGCGAATACATCTGCGTCGCAGGCAGATTCAGTCTACAAGTGCGTAAGAATCGCGCGCCATCGGTCCAGTGCCCGGCTCAGACGGCGAGTCACTGGGGTAGCACGCACACCGCTGGTACACCAGACGGCGCCGAGGAAGATCAATAGTTCGATGACTCCGACAGGAATTGGTTGAGGCACGGAGGGATCGATGCTTTCGAGACGCCGGTGTCCCGCCGATCGAACAGAACTGCGGGACACCGGGTTTGCGGGAAGAACGGGTCAGACGAGGTCGAACCGGTCCAGGTCCATGACCTTGGTCCAAGCACTGACGAAGTCGTCGACGAACTTCCGCTGGTTGTCGTCTTGGGCATAGACCTCGGCGACGGCACGCAACTGGGAATTGGAGCCGAAGACGAGATCGACCCGGGTGCCAGTCCAGACGACAGCGCCGGTGGTGCGGTCGATGCCCTCGTAGACGCCATCCTCGGTATCAGAGGACCGCCATTCGATCGCCATGTCCAACAGGTTGACGAAGAAGTCGTTCGTCAAGGTACCGGGGTCGGTGGTGAGCATGCCGAGTCGGGAGCCCTGGTGGTTGACTCCGAGCACACGCAGGCCACCGATCAGGACGGTCAGTTCCGGGACGGACAGGGTGAGCAGGTTCGCTCTGTCGATCAGCAGGTACTCGGTCGGCAGGTGGTCGCCCTTACCCAGGTAGTTGCGGAACCCGTCGGCGGAAGGCTCGAGCGCGGCGAAGGACTCCACATCGGTCTGCTCCTGGGTAGCGTCGGTGCGTCCTGGGGTGAACGGCACCTCGACGGCGAATCCGCCGACGCGGGCTGCGTGCTGCACCGCGACCGAGCCGGCCAGCACCACCAGATCCGCGAACGAGATCCTGATATCGCCGGACTGCGCGGCATTGAACGACCGCTGGATGTCCTCCAGCACCTCGATGACGTGTGCGAGCTCGTCGGGTTGGTTGACCTCCCACCCGGCTTGCGGCTGCAAACGAATGCGGCCGCCGTTGGCGCCACCGCGCTTGTCACTGCCGCGAAACGACGAGGTCGCTGCCCATGCGATGGAGACCAGCTGTGCCACAGTCAGTTCCGACGCCAGGATGCGATCCTTCAAATCGGCGATCTCGGCCGGGCCGACGAGAGCGTGATCGAGCTCCGGGATCGGGTCCTGCCACAGCAGGGTCTCCGCTGGTACCTCGGGTCCGAGATAGCGGACCTTGGGGCCCATATCGCGGTGGGTCAGCTTGTACCAGGCCTTGGCGAACTCCTCGGCCAGTTCTTCCGGGTGTTCGAGCCAGCGGTGGGTGATCTGCTCGTAGATCGGATCGAACCGCAGCGACAGATCGGTGGTCAGCATAACCGGGGTGTGGGTCTTGCCCTCGATATGGGCGTCCGGCACGGTGCCCGCTCCCGCGCCGTCCTTTGGAATCCACTGGTGCGCACCGGCGGGTGACTTGGTCAGTTCCCACTCGTAGCCAAAGAGGGTCTCCAGGAACGAGTTGTCCCATGTGGTGGGCGTGGGCGTCCAGGTGCCTTCGAGGCCACTGGTAATCGCGTCCTGGCCGACACCGGTGCCGAATTCGCTCTTCCAGCCCAAGCCCTGCTGCTCGAGCGGTGCGGCCTCGGGCTCGGGGCCGACATTGTCGGCCGGGCCCGCACCATGGGTCTTGCCGAAGGTGTGGCCACCCACGATCAGCGCCGCGGTCTCCACATCGTTCATCGCCATGCGACGGAAGGTCTCACGGATATCGACGGCCGCCAGCAGCGGATCCGGATTGCCGTTGGGCCCTTCGGGGTTCACATAGATAAGCCCCATCTGCACTGCCGCGAGCGGGGTCTGGAGGGCCCGCTCACCGGTGTATCGGCCGTCAGCGAGCCACTCACGCTCCGGGCCCCAGTACACGTCCTCCTCAGGTTCCCATCGGTCGACGCGGCCGCCACCGAAGCCGAAGGTATGGAAGCCCATGCCCTCGAGCGCGACATTGCCGGCGTAGACGATCAGGTCGGCCCATGACAATTTGTTGCCGTATTTCCTCTTCACCGGCCACAGCAACCGCCGCGCCTTGTCCAGGGAGGCGTTGTCGGGCCACGAGTTCAAGGGAGCGAAGCGCTGCATGCCCGCACCGGCTCCACCGCGGCCGTCACTGATACGGTAGGTACCCGCCGCGTGCCAGGCCATACGGACGAAGAACGGGCCGTAGTGACCGAAATCGGCCGGCCACCAGTCCTGCGAGGTGTGCATGACCTCGACGATGTCGGCCTTCACCTCGGCCAGGTCGAGGGTCTCGAACTCGGCGGCGTAGTCGTAGTCCGAGTCCATGGGATTGGATGCGGGCGGATTCTTCTGCAGGATCTTCAGATTGAGCTGATTCGGCCACCAGTCGCGATTGCTTCCCCCCACGGTCGGGTACTTCAGACGGCCGGATGTCACGGGGCAACCCGCGGTCGGTGCGGTATTGGCGTCGCCGATGGGCGGATGGTCCTGCGGCACAACGATTCCTTTCGGAGCGGATGACTCTGGTGTCGATCACGGGATTGCTCGCGATCCGCCGGATAGCGCGGGCCGCAGCGGCGAAGCCTGACCGCAGCCCGCGCCGGAAACCGGCTCACGACATGCTGGCGGGTGAGCCCGGCAATTCACGTCTCAGATTGAGATCTCCATCACATGGCTATGGCGTAGCGTTCATTTCGGCGAATGAATGAAGAGGTAGTCAGATGGTGAGCAACGACGACACCAGCACTCTGCTCCTACGGGCACGAGACAGATTTCTGAGTTCCGGGGCGGTAGACGATCGGCTCGTTTCTGGCACCGTTCGTGATTCTTGGCAACGCTCCCGCGAGCTGCGCATTCACCCCGATCGCGTCGATCTTCCGTTCGTCCGGGCACCGAGCCTCGATTCGCCGCTGGTCACCGCGGCGGAACCCGTGATCCACCGACTGGGCGACGACCTGGCCAGCCAAGCCGTCAGCGTGATCCTGACCTCATCCGACGGGCTGGTCCTGCATCGTATCGCCGCCGACAGCGCCATCCTCGACGCACTCGATGAAGTTCAACTGGCCTGCGGCTACAGCTACGCGGAGAAGTTCGTCGGCACCAATGGCATCGGCACCGCGGTCGAGACCGGACGGCCGACCTTCATTCGAGGGGGCGAGCATTATCTCGGTACCCTCAGTCAGCTCGCCTGCGCGGGCTCCCCGATCCGCGACCCCTTGTCCGGCCGCGTGGTCGGGATCCTGGATCTCACGTGCTGGGTGAGTCAATCCGATCCGATGCTGGTAGCACTCGCCAATACGGCCAGTGCGCAGATCGAAGATCGGCTGCGCGCCCAAGCGAGCGAGGGGGAGGCGGCGCTGCTGGACGCCTACCTGCGGCAATGCCGCCGCTACCCCGCCGGTGTGCTCGCCGTCGGCGGCGACATCGTCCTGATGAACCGCTACCTGCGCCAATCGCTGGATCCGCTCGATCAGCACGCCATCTTCGAGCACGCCGTCGACCTGCAACGGGTGCTGGCGACGACGACTGGTGCGGTCCTGCCCAGCGGACAGTTCGCCAAAATCACTGTCGCGGAACGAATCCGGCTGCGCAGTGGCCGTATCGATATCGTCGCCCATGTCACGTTGACCGACAGCACCCGCAGCAGCGCGCGCCTGGCGTCGCGCCGCCCCACCATTCCCGGACTAGCCGGTCGCAGCAACTCCTGGCGACGCAGCTGCCAACAAGTCGAACGGTGCTGCGCCGATCGCAACTGGGTGGTGCTCGACGGCGAGCCGGGATCCGGCCGCGCCAAGCTCGCCGAGATGGTCGCCCATCACGTCCGACCGGACAAGACGGTCCGAGTGCTGCGCACAGGTCGGCATCTGTCCCCCGAGGGGGTTCTCACACTGCTGGAAAATGAAGTCGCCAGTGACGATTTCGACATCGTTTTGGCGGATATCGATCAGCTGCCCGTCGATACCGTCGAACCGATGTCAAGTCTGTTGCAGGCATGCGTGGGTCGCGGCTGGATCGCGGCCACAATGAGCTCGGCGGAGCCGTCACCGCAGGTGGAGGCACAGCTGCTGCCCTTGTTCATGCACACCGTGCCGGTTCCGGCGCTGCGGCACCGTATCGAGGATCTCGACGATCTGGTGCCGCATCTACTGCGCGAACTGAGCAAAGGTTCCGACGTCGAGTTGTCCCCTGCGGCGCATCGGCAGTTGACGAAACTGGCCTGGCCCGGCAACGTCTCCCAGCTGCGCCACGTACTCGCCGATACCCTCACCCGGCAGCGCTCGGGCATCATCACGCCCGACAAGCTACCACCCGAGTGTCATGCGCTGGCGCGGCGCACACTGACGCCCATGGAAGCGCTCGAACGCGACGCGATCGTCCGGAGTCTGCAGGACCGCAATGGCGACAAACAGGCGGCCGCGGCCGATCTCGGCATTTCCCGGGCGACGATGTATCGCAAGATCCGGCAATTCGGCATTTCCTAGACGCGGTGTCGCACCGAACGAGCAATTCTCGTTTCGAGACGGATAATTCGGCGCTGCGGCCAAAAATAGTTGTAGGACATACGCAGTCGTCGAAACAACCGTCCCGGCTTCCGTTTCGCCACCCGAGGTGAGGACCATAATTGTCCTCGCCGCTCCGTCAAAGACGCCGGAGTGGTTCACAGGGGCGTGGACCTTGATACGAGCGATTCTCACCCGGGGCGGTTGGTTCGCAGGGCCGACATAACTCGCGAATTATATTGCGCGACCGGGATTCAGGATCCCGGCCGGATCGAATACAGCCTTCACGCCATTCATCAATCCCAGCTCCACCGATCCGACCATCGGTTCGAGGTAGCGGCGCTTGAGGTCGCCAACACCGTGCTCGCCGGTGATGGACCCGCCCAGGTCCAGGCAGCGGCGGATCATGTCGTCGAAGGCGTGCTGGGCGCGTACCGCGGCGGCGGTGTCGTGGGGGTCGAAGACGATGGTGGGGTGAAGATTGCCATCGCCGGCGTGCCCGAAGGTTCCGATCAGGAGGCAGTGCCGGTCCGCGATCTCCGCGATGGCGTCGAGCATGTCCGGCAGCCGGGGCACGGGTATCGCGAGATCGTCGAGCAGGGTGCTGCCGCGGCGTTCGAGGGCGGTGAGCGCGAGGTGGCGAGCCTGCATGAGACCGTCACTTTCGACTGGGTCGTTCGTCAGGTGGACTTCGGTGGCGCCGACGATGCGGCACGCCTGCGCACAGCGCTCGGCCTCCGCCTCGGCCGCGTCGCCGTCACATTGGATCAGCAGCAGGGCGCCGGCATCGTCCATACCCATGCGCGTCATCTGGTTTACCGCGGAAATCGTTGTGCTGTCCATGAATTCGCACAGGCTCGGATCTGCCGTGGCGCGAATACCCAGCACGGCGGCGATCGCCTGCCCCGGATCGGGGAAGACCGCCGCGACGGTGACGGCCCGCGCGGGTCGGGCGCGCAGCCGCATGGTCGCCTCCACGATGACGGCCAGGGTGCCCTCGGATCCGACGAGCAGTCGGGTGAGGTCGAGGCCGGCGACATTCTTCCGAGTCGCCGCGCCGGTGTGAATGATGCGACCGTCGGCGAGAACCGCCTTGATGCGGGCGACATGGTCGCCGGTGACACCGTACTTCGCACAGCACGCGCCACCGGCATTCGTCGCCAGATTTCCGCCGATGGTGGAGAACGCGCGGCTGCTCGGGTCCGGGACGTACCACAGTCCGCGCTCCGCGGCGGCGGCCGCGAGATCGCCGTTGACGACGCCGCATTCGACGGTGGCAGTGCGCGCCCGCTCGTCGATTTCCAGGATCCGGTTGAGTTTCTCGGTGCTCAGCACGACGCAGCCGTCGACCGCGTTGGCGCCGCCCGCCAGACCGGTACCCGCGCCCCGGGTGACGACCGGGACATGGTAGCGATACGCGGTGTGCAGGGTGGTGACGACCTCGTCGACGGTGCGGGCGCGGACGACGGCGACCGGGCTGCCCGCGGGCGACAGCAACGATTGATCACGGGTGTAGCCCATCATCAGGTCACGATCGGTCAGCACCGAATCGCCCATTGCTGCCGCCAATTCCGTCACGACACCGGTCATCGCCACGGTCGTTCGCCTCGGCTCGCGTCGGCGCCGATCTCCGTGTGGAGTCGCGTCACGCGGAAATCTCCAGCTCTCCCATCCGTGACCATTCGGTTCCGGGCACGTCGGTGTGGATGATGCGCGGCGTTTCGGCCAGCGCCGGGCGCATGGCTTCCAGGCCGCGGCGGAAGTGCTCGGACTTCACGTGCTCGACGCCGGCTGCGCCGTCCCGGAAGGCCTCCACGAGAACGTATTCGGCACGATTGTCGGTGCCGCGGCTCCATTCGAACCACAGATTGCCCGGCTCCGACCGTGTGCCACGGGTGAATTCACCGGTGATGTCGAGCCAATCGTTCTGGAGTTCCTCGCGGACCTTGAATTTCACCACGATGAAGATCATTGGGATTCCTTAGGTTTCGGGGCGGCACGAAGAGCACCGCCCTCCCGTGGCGGGAGGAAGCGGTGCTTCGTGTGTGGGTGGGTCAGTAGATATTGGAGGGGCGAACCATGCCCTCGGCGAGGTCGCCGAAGCCGGGGGCGAGAATGGCACCGGGGTTGCCGACGATCTCCTCCACAACCGCGGTCTCGGTCGTGATGAGCAGTGCCGCAATGGAAGCGGCACTTTCGAGGGCCGCGCGAGTGACCTTGAAGGGGTCGATCACCCCGTAGTCGAACATATCGCCGTAGGTGCCGGTGAGCGCGTTGAAACCCTGGCCGAGAGGCAGGTCCGCGACCACTAGGACCACCTCGTCACCATCGAATCCGGCATTGATGGCGATCCAGCGCAGCGGTTCGGCGAGCGCGCGGCGCACGACATCGCGGCCGATGGCTTCGTCGCCGGGCAGGTCGAGTTCGGCCAGGGCCCGATGCGATTGGGCCAGGGCGGTGCCGCCGCCGGAAACGATGCCGGCTTCCACCGCGGCGCGGGTCGCGGCGAGCGCGTCCTCGACACGGAGCATGCGTTCCTTGAGTTCGACGCTCGTCGCGCCGCCGACGCTGATCACCGCGACCCGGCCGGTGAGCCGAGCGATGCGTAGTTCGAGGCTGTCGCGATCGGCGTCGATCTTGGCCCGCTCGAGCTGCGCCTCGAGCTGCACGATCCGGGCATCGAGCAGACGCGGCTCCCCGCGACCACCGACAATTGTCGTCTCGTTTTCGGTCACGGTGATGCGATCACAGGAGCCCAGGTGCTCACGGGTCACCTCGGACAGTTCGATCCCGGTGTCCTTGGCGATGACGTGACCGCCCAGCGCGACCGCGAGATCCTCGAGCTCGGCGACCCGCCGGTGGCCGAAGCCGGGGGCACGGACCACCACGGACTGCATGGTCTTGTGCATATTGCCGCCGACCAGCAGTTGCAGGGCGGGACCGTCGACGTCCTCGGCCAGCACCACCAGCGGCCGGTCCGCGCGTTTGGCCACCTCGATGCTCGGCATGATGTCCTGCACCTGGGTGATCTTCTTGTTGGTCAGCAGGATCAGCGGATCGGCGTGGACCGCTTCCATCCGTTCCGGGTCGGTGACCATGTAGCCGGAGATGTACCCGTGGTCGAACTGGATGCCGTCGACGATCCCGACCGACAGTCCGAGGGTCTCGCTCTCCTCGGTGGTGACAACCCCGGACTTGCCGACATAGTCGACCGCCGTGGCGATGGCCCGGCCGATCGTCTCGTCGTCACTGGCCGCGAGAGTGGCGATGCGCCGCAGATCGCTTTCGCCACCCACCTCGGACACCTGTTCCCGCAGCGCCTCGACCACTGCCGATACCGCCTGCTCGATGCCGCGGCGCACCCGCATCGGGTTCGCGCCCGCATCGACCGCACGCAGTCCCTCGCGGACCATCGCCTGGGCCAGCACGGTCGCTGTTGTCGTGCCATCACCCACCACGCCGTTGGTCTTCATCGCGACTTCCTTGACCAACTGCGCGCCCATATTCGCGAAAGGTTCGCGCAATTGGATCTCGCGGGCGATGGTCACGCCGTCGTTGGTGATCGTCGGCGGCCCGGTCAGCTTCTCGAGCACCGCATTGCGCCCCTTCGGGCCGAGGGTCACCTTGACCGCGTCGGCGAGCGCGTTGACTCCCTGCTCGAGCCGCGATCGCGCGTCCTTGCTGTAGCGCAGCTCCTTGGCCATGGCTGGTACTTCCTTACATTTCGATGGTGGATGGGGGTCAGGGAACGAGAATCGCGCGACCGCGGACGCGTCCGGCGTCGAGATCGTCGAGCGCCTGCTGGAAGTTCTCGAGCGCGTATTTCGTCGTGTGCAGGGTGACCTTGCCCTGGGCTGCGAGAGTCATCAGTTCGTGCAGGTCGTTGTACGAGCCGACCAGATTCCCGATGAAATTGATCTCGGTGGAGATCACATCGATCGTTGGGACGTCGATGTTCTCGCCGTAGCCGACGACGTAGTAATTACCGGCGCGGCGCAGCATCGCAATCCCTTCCCTGGTCGCCCCGCCCTCGCCGACGAAGTCGACGACGGCTTCGGCGCCGTGACCGCCGGTCAGGTCCAGCACCTGTTGGATATGGGTGCCGTCGGCGACGATGCCGTGATCGGCGCCGACCTGCCGAGCCAGCTCGACCGCGGCCGGATTGCGGTCCAGCACAACAACGGTGACGCCGGAGATCGCCTTCAGCACCTGAATGCCGATGTGTCCCAACCCGCCCGCGCCGATCACGACGCAGAAATCACCGGGCCGGGTCGCCCGGGCGACCTTGGCCACCGCGTGGTAGGCGGTCAGGCCCGCGTCGGCCAGCGCCGCGACGTCCGCCGGTTCCAGCGAATCGTCGATGCGGACGACACTGCGGGCGGTGGTGCGCAAATATTCCGCGTAGCCACCATTGACGTCGATGCCGGGGAACTTGCTGTTCTCGCAGTGCACATCATCGCCGAAACGGCAGGCCCGGCAGAGTCCGCACGTGATCAGCGGATGCAGAATCACCTTGTCGCCCACCGCGACGTTGGTGACCGAATCACCCACGGCGTGAACCCATCCGGCGTTCTCGTGGCCGATCGTGTACGGCAGCTCGACCCCACTCTTCTGCGCCCACTGCCCCTCGAGGATGTGCAGATCGGTGCGGCATACGCCCGCACCGCCGATGTGCACGATCACATCGAGCGGCCCCTCAATGGTGGGCTCGGGAATGTCGGTGAGCTGCAGCTTGGTGTGGTATCCCACCACCTGCACGGCTTTCATCGCGGACTCCTGGTCGTTCTGAGATCGATGATTCGGGTTGTGGCGTCGGCGGATTCGCCGTCGCCGTATCGGGTGGCGAGCAGGCCGCGGCAGAAGTGGGAGTTGCCCTCCATCGAGATCCGCACGGACCTGGCGAATCTCAGGCGGAGCGGGATCGCGTCGGGCGAGACGCGCTTGCCGTCGTCGTCCACCAGCACCGGGCTCGCCGGGCACAGACTCAGCCCGATGCTGTAGCGGCGGCGCAGCAGCGCCGCCTTCTCCTTGCCCGGTGCGAGGTCGGAGAGGGTGAGACGGTAGATCTCGTTGGCGCCCATGGGGTTGTGCTTCACGTGCGCTTCGAGGCACCGTTCCATCGCCGCCGCGTGCGCCTTCGAGCGGAAGGTCCTACGGAGTTCGAGCAGGCTCTCTTCCGCCTCCACACCGAAGGTCCCCAGATATCCGGCGTCGGCAGCGAGCCCCGCGTTGATCTTGTCGCTGTCGTGGTGATCGTCGAGCAGCACCCGCACCGCGCCGATACCCTCGACTTCACGGAGCGCGTCGAGCGCGTCGGAGGCCATCAGGTAGGCGAAGTTGGGCGAGCAGAACGCGGTGGGAAGGCGAAGATGAACGGTGACCCCGTCGTCGGCGAGGGTGATCGAGCGGACGAAGCCCAGATCGGTGATCGGCTCGTCCAGTTCGGGATCCACGACCGTCGACAGCGCCTGCAGCACAGCCGATTCCGTGCAGACGGCGATGGCGGTCATGACTACACCGTCTCCCGTATCCGGGGCTGGGAGGCAGGCGACTCGGCCACTCGCAGCTCGGCGGGGACTTCGAGGTCGTACAGCGCCGCGGCGTTGAGCCCGAGGATCTTTTTCTTCTGTTCCACGGTGATCGGCGGGTATTCGCCCAGCATGTCCTCGGGGATCTGGAAATCGACGAATTGCTCGATCAGCCACTTCGGCGTCCACAGCGCGTAGTCGCTGCCGAACAGGATCCGGTCCTCGTCGAGCCAGTAGAGCAGTTCACCGATGATCTGGGCGAAATACCTTGGGCGCGTGTGGATGAACGGCAACGCCACCGCCAGTCCGCCGTAGACGTTGGACTCCTGGGTCGCGATCCAGCAGAAGTCCTCGAGCCGCGGCAGCCCCACGTGCTCGACGATGAAACGAAGGTCGAGGTAATCGGTGGCGACCTTGTCGATGTCGGAGACATCGAAGGCATCACGGTCGAGTGGGCGGATGGTCGGGCCCTTGTGAACGTGAATGTTGGTGATACCCAGCTCGATGCATTCCTCGAGGTAGCGACGTGACCACGGGTCGTCGAGCTTGTATCCGCGGGAGTCACCGTGCCATTCGGCGGTGTAGAGCTTGACGCCCTTCAGATTCATTCGCTCGGCGTCCTTGCGGAGCTGCTCGAGGCCGGCCTCCCCGTACCGCGGGTCGTAGGCGTGGTTGTAGGTGAGCTTGCCGGGGTGCTTGCCGACCAGAGCCAACGCTTCCTCGGTCTGCCCGAACCCGTTGCGGTAGAAGTCGCTCAGCAGGGTGGCCTGGAAGATGGCGTGGTCGACGTAGCCGTCGACGAAGAGGTCGCGCTCGAGACGGTCGGGGCCGTAGTAGGTGTAGGTGTCGTAGTCCCAGAGGTATTCCTCCGGACTGAGGTTCTTGTGATAGTCGTAGAAGCAGTCGATGAACTGCTTCCCGTGCACGTTCTTGTGATTCGACTCGCGGCCGTCCCAGAGGTGAACGTGGCCGTCCACGATGAAGTACTTGTCGCCGTTCTTCTCGTACATGCTTGCTACTCCGATATTCGAGATGTGGGCTGGTGCGGCGCCGTCGACCACGAGTGATCCGGTGACGGCGCCGGCACACGGTTTACTGCGGGTGCTGCTTCAGTGCGCGGTGAGGTCGAATCCGATGTACTCGGCGGCGTCCTCGGGGCTGGCGAAAAGCAGTGTCTTGTCGTCGAGATGGACCATCCGCCCGTAGTGGGTGGAACTGATCTCCTCGAAAGTGGAGCCGTCGAACTCCTCGCCCAGGGCGTCGCTGAGTTCGGCGTAGTCGAAGTCGAGCAGGCGCTGACCGTCGACCCGGATCATCGACGGATACTCGGTCAGTTCCACACCGTCCTTGCCACCCATCACCTCTGCGACGACGCGGCCGATGGGTGTGTTCATCAGGGTCACACCGCACATGTTCGAGAACTCGGTGGACGATCCGAATTGCATGCTGCTCACTGGTCCAACTCCTTGGGGATATCCAGCCCGAGATCCTCGAGCAGGGAAGCGAACTTGTCCTTGGCGGTTTCGAAGCTGGTCGCGAAGGTGACCGCCTTGTCGGCCGGCTGCGACCAGATGGGCTGCAGCGCGCGGGCCGCGTCGAGGCAGCGCGGCACCCAGGTCTGCAGCCAGGTGCCGAACAGCTCCTTGTTCGTCTCCCCGTACTCGGGGTCGCGGGTCAGCAACCGGAACAGGTTGCGGGAGTATGTGAGATCGCGGTCGTAGTCGTGCTCGCCGGTGCCCACGATGGTGGGCGTGATGTAGTCGCCGTTCCCGGCGGCGATCTGCATGACCAGTTCACTGCGGAACAACGAACCGATCAGCTGCTCGAAGACGATGTTCGCGGCGAACAGCAGCTCACACCAGTCCGGCACCGCGGTCAGCCGTTCCACCACCTCACGGGTGGGCTGCCACTCGGGCGCGGACTGCCACACCTGCTTGTGGGCGGCGCCGTCGAAGTCGGCGCTCGCCTCCGACAGATCCAGGTTGAACAGCGCCAGGTCCTGCGCGAATCGCATCTTGTGCGCCGCGTTCACCGCGACGGCGGTATTGATCATGTTGGTGGGGCAGGAGCGCTGGATGGAGGTGAACACATGCAGTGCCAGACCGTTTTCCGCATGCATCCACGCGCCCAGGTTGCGGGCGATGAACGTCAGCCACGGCAGGTTCCAGGCGTCGTAGACGCGAGCGCGCTTCGCATTCGACAGACACAGGTCGACCTGGTGGACGACCTTGGAGTTGTTGCGGTAGATGGTCTGGTCCCATTCCTCGTTAGGGTCGAGGAAGGCATGCCAGTTCGACGATTTCGCGACGGTCCACTCCTGCGGGTAGCCGCCCGGACCGTCGGCGAAGCCGTAGATCCAGCCCTGCGTGAGATGGCGCTCGGGGTCTGGTTGTACGTCGACCGTCACGTCCTCGTACATCGTGGAACGCAGTTTGGCAGGTTTGTAGTAGTTGTACGTGCGGCTTCGGGAGCTGGGGAACTCGAGCGCGCCGGCTTCGGAGTCGGTGAACTCGATTGTGGGGAAGCTGCGTTGCTTGTTCCCGGTGGTTGCGGTCATCTCGTTTCTCAGTTCTTGTCGGTGCAGGAGGAGCTGGTTCCCGCGGTTACTGATCGAAGGCAGGGCTGGTGAACTTGTCGTAGAAGATCTGGTCCTTGGGGGTATTGCCGGCCTCGAGCAGTTCGAGGGCGGCATCGACCATCGGCGGTGGTCCGCACAGATAGACCTCGGCCTTGCCGAGAGCGGGTTCCCGGCGCGCGACGACGTCGGTGACATTCCCTGCTTCGACAACGACCGCGTCCGAAACCTGGTGCGGATCCAGCGATTCCGAGAGGCAGGCCACGAACGTGAAATCCGTCAGATGTGCTCCGAGCCGGAGGATCTCGTCGAGATAGAACAGATCCGCCGGGGTGCGGGCCCCGTAATAGAAGTGCATCTGCCGGGTATTGCCCGTCTCACTCATGTGCCGTAGCAGCGAGAGAATCGGGGCCATCCCCGCCCCGCCTCCGATGAAAACCAACGGCAGGACGTGGCCCTCTTTGAGGGTGAAAGACCCGTATGGGCCGGTCAATCCGATCTCGTCGCCCACCGAGATCCCGTCCTCGAGCAACCCGGCGAACTTGCCGCCCGGGTATTTCTTGATGAGGAATTCGACCTCCTCCGGTGTTGACTGTGTCGTCGCCATTGAGAAGGACCGGTGTTCCTCGGTTCCGGGGATCCGAAGATCGGAGTACTGGCCCGGCTTGAACTCGTAGGCCGCCGGTTCGACGAGCCGCAGCCGCAGCGAGACGATGTCCTTGGTCATCAGCTCGATCGCGACCACCTGCGTGCGCACATCCTGGATGGCGATACCGCTGAGGAGCTCGTCCTCGTCGAAGTTGAGCAGTTCGATGGTGCAGTCACTGAAAGCATGTGAGCGACAGAGCAATACGAAGCCCTCCTCCACCTCGGCGTCGTTACACGCGAAGGTCGAGTAGTTCTCCATCTGGATCTCGCCGTCGAGGACGTAGGACTTGCAGGCCGAGCACCGCCCCTCGCGGCAGCCGTGCATGAGGTGAATTCCTTGCCGGAACGCGGCATCGAGAATGTTCTCCTCTTCGCCGACTTCCATCTCGATGTCGACGGGCTCGAAGTTGATACGGTGCTTGTCGGCCACGGGCGTGTCTCCTGGGCTCGGGAATCGGTGGTGAGGCGGTGGGTGGCGCCACGTCGGCGCCACCCACCGGGCCGGATCAGGCCGGGACGGCGCCCGCGCGGTACGCGGCGATGTGCGCCTCGCGTTCGGCGTCGGACATCTGGTTCAGCAGCACGTTCGGGCTGTTGAAGGTGTTGCCGCGCACATCGTCGAGGGTCCACAGCTTCTTCGGATCGTCCAGATGCAGGTGCGGCTGGCCCACAAGGGTTTTGCCGTCGTCACGGACGTAGCCGAGATCGGAGACGATGTCGGCCAGGTCTTTTCCGTGGTGCAAGGTTTCCCACTCACGGAATCCGGTGAGCCGACCCATATTCGGGGTCGGGCGGCCCTCGTACTCGCCGCGGAAGGCGACAGCGTCGGTCCAGTAGCAGGTTTCCGAGCAGTAGGTCCGCCACTGGTCGTCGACCTTCTCCACCACCATGTCCTCACGGATGAGTGCAGGCACCATGCAGGTCCAGCAGCGATGCGGATACTGGTATCCGACCTCCTCGAAGGCGATCGGCTTGTTCCGGCCGGGGTAGGCGAGACGGTTGTACTCCTCCCACCACTTGCCGTACTTCGAGTACCAACCCGGGTACTTGTGCTCGAACCACTCGAAGTCCTTGTCGGTCATCGCATCGATGCGCCAGTAGTTGACCGGCCAGCCGGTGGCGAAGAACCGGGCCACCTCGTGCACGTAGCCCTTGTCGACAATGCGTTTCCAGGCTTCCTCGACCAGATCGTGAGGAATGGTCAGGCCGTACTTCTCGAGCGGGATCAGGTAGCTGCGGTAGTAGTCGTCGTAGATCCAGCGCCGCCACATCTCGGCGTAGCTCTCGCGATCCTTGCGGCGGTCCTTCGTGCCGTACTCGATGAAGGTACCGATCGCCGCGTCGACCACACAGTGGTTGTTCCACCACGCGTAGCGCAGATCCCGTTCCAGCAGTGGGCGATTGCGTTCATCGGCCAGCGCCATCAGCAGGATCGAGTAGCCGTTGGAGATGTGGCGGGACTCGTCGGACTGCACCGAGTGGAACACCGTCGGCAGCAGATAGTCGCCGTTGGCCGCGGCCTCGTCGGGCATGGCCACGAAAAGCGTGTTGGTGAAGGCGGTTTCGGCCACCACGGTCAGATAGATGTTCGCGGCGGTGATCGCGTCGCCGGTGATGAACCCTTCACCGAACTGGCGGCCGATGGTGCCCGCATAGTTGTTCGCGAACGCCTTCTCCGTCATGTCGAACCCGGCGGGATCGATGTAGTTGTTCATGTACAGCTTCTTGAGGTTCATCTGAATCGTCGAATGACGAACCTCGTCGATCATCTGCACGGCCAACCCGTTGTGGATCTCGGGATTCGGCACGGCGTCGATCGCCATCGGCATCGCTCGCGCGGCCGAGATCTCCGGGAACGGGATGATCGACAGGAACAGCTTCTGCCACTCCAGCCACCGCTGCTGCACCTGCCGGAACATATTGCCGCGGATCGCGCCGTCCATAGCGCCGTAGACACGGTTGTCCTTCTCTTCCTCCATCGGGAAGTAGGACCGCATGATCTGCTTGAGCGGGTCTTTCTTCGGGGCCTTCTCAAAGGTGTAGTCGGTCCCGAACCGCGTCGCCGGCGTCGCGAAGGTCGGTTCCCATGACAGCTCGGTGATCTTCGCATGCGCCTTCGTCAGGCTTTGCCTACTCAATGTTCGCCTCCTGGATCAACTGCCGACGGTGTGTCGGCGGTGGGGCCGTTGCCCGATCCATTGGAGCCGCAGAACGGTCTCGTGGGCGTCTCAGTGTGAGACGGGCATCACATCCGAGGACCTCGGACTGTCCCCCATGGACACGAAGATTCGCAGAGGTGCTCAATTGCGATTCCCTCATATTTGGAGGCCGGACCACAAAGGGAAAGGCCAGATGGTGGAGAAGAGACCAAAGTCCCGACATGCCTGGGAGATTCATGTACATACCGTCTTGGTCGCCAGCGTCTGCCGACTTCCGCGTTTCCCGGCTGGGCGATCGTGGCGGCGATTACCACCCTGAGGTGGGTCGAACGCAACTTTGGTCACTCAGTCGCGAAAGCCTATGCAGGACACGTCCATACACAGCCACGGGGCAACCACCATTTACACCAGAGCAGGGATCGAAGAAGTCGCCGAAGCCCTCGCCGCGATGACCGGCGAACCACACCCCCCGGCCATCGAAGCGCTGCTCACCTGGCACCACGCCGACCAATCTCCGCCCCTACCATGAGAAGCGCCTATGCAACTGCACTGATACGAGCACCCGGCGGCCACGATGTCGGCCCCGGGCAGACCGGGAAATGAACGGCCGTGGGGGGGCCCCCCCCCCCCCCCCCGCCGCCCCCCCCCCCCCCCCCCCCCCCCCCCCCCCCCCGGGGGGGGGGGGGGGGCCCCCCGTGTTGTGTCCCGGGGGCGGGGTTGTGGGTTAGGTGCGGCGGTTGCCCAAAATCG
>NZ_JBHZAF010000025.1:0-67890 GCF_042754085.1 Nocardia sp. NPDC059236 | reverse complement strand
AACACTGACAAGCGCCTTCCAAACGCCAGTTATCCCCCCCCCGGGCGGCCACGTGGGGGCCCCGGGGCCCCCGGGTAATTCCCCGGCGGGGGGCGCCCCCCCCCCCCACGCCCGGCTGACCCGAGCCAGCACTCACGACCGCCCCGCCCTCGGTTCGGCGTTGGCGTGCCAGCGTTGTTGTCTCGCGGGTCAGTGTTTGTCGTTTCGGTCCGGCCTTGGCCCAACATCGGCTGTGGGCGGCCCACCAACCAGATCCGTCAACCCCAGCGACCCCCAACACCGCCGAAAGACGAGGGCGAGGTCCGATCTCACTGACACGGACCCCGCTGCTCGATGTTCTCATCAGGATGGCCGCGACGGTGATTGATCAACAGCGCCTGCCACGCACTGCCGGGTCATGAGCCGAAACTCCCTGTAGGTGTAGGGCTTTGGACAACGCGCGTCGAGGTGATCCACCGCCGCTCCCGTGGGATTTACGGGAAGCGCCGAATCCGTGCAGCTCTGCTGGCCGAACACGACTGGTGCGAACCTGTCCGAGGACTGGACCACTTCCGGGTGTCGAGCAGTTCGGTCTGCATGCGTCCCCAGAACGACTCCATGACGGCGTTATCGGGGCATCACCCACGGTGCCGAACGATTCCAGGGCCGGCGAAATGCCTGTCTCCGAGGCGATCTCGGCGACGGGTTCCCCGCTGCGCAGCCGCGCAGACACCTGACGACGCACAGATAACGAATACGACTTCGGCACAGTGACCTCCCCGATGATCACTCTGCCTCAGCTCTCACAAGCGCGGACCAGTTCCAAGGAGCCACATCAAAATCGCGAAGTCTCTCGCTGCTGGTGTCCTCGCCGACCATGCTGGTCACCTTCGCGCGCTACGGTCGCGACAACAGCTTCCATGTCCTCCGCGAGAACACCCGATTCGTGGCGACCATGGCCGCTGGATCGATCGTGGGAACGGTTCTCGGTGGGCTGCTGCTGGGCGTGATCCCCGGCGTTGCTCTCATCCCGGCACTGGCCGCCCTGCTCCTGTTGTCGGCGATCAAGGTTTGCGGGCACGATTGACGCCCATTGCTCGGCAGAAGCTGCACTACAAGGGGTGCATCCAGTGATCACCGCCTACGGTTCCCGAACACCGGTGACCGTCAACTGTTTTCGGTGATGGTCGTAGTGCTGCCCCGGATACCGGTAGATATCGGCGAGAGTCATGTACGCGCGGAAGTACGGGTCCCAACGATTCGGGTACTGCATACCGCGGGCGAAGTCCGCCGAGGTCTCGCGGCGTAGGGACTGCTGCAACGACGCGATGACGCGGTCCATCTTCGCGCCCATCCTGCGCCGGTTGTACACGCGCGCCGCCAGGCGGGAGCCGTAGAAGTTGACCATGTCGAACGGCTTGGTCACCGCGTTGAGGACCTTCGAGTTCGCGCTGCTGGCAGCACTGGGTAGGCGGCCGAACAGTCGCACGAGAATGAGGAGCTTCTGAACGATCATGTAGCCGAACACCATATGGAACAGCAGCTCTTCGTTGGTCCAACGCGTTCCGTTCGTCGGCGCCCCCCACTCACCCTCACCGGTGGTGCTGAGCAGGTGATGGAAATCGGTTCGTGCCCGCTCGAGATCTGCTGCCAATGCGTCACGGTCGACGTTCGGTTGTGACATCGCTTCACCTCGGTCCGAGCGCCGGCACACTCACACAACGATGGTCGCGCTCCGCCGCTCAGAGTCAAAGGCTTCTGACCAAACGTTCTGCATTCGGCATTTCCGTGCACAGCTGGCGGGCCCAGTCGGGTGAGATGATCTCAGCCTGTTGATCTTCGGAGCGCTCGCGCTGGCCGGTTCGGTCAGCGCGGTATACGGTACAGCGGGTGTTTGGGCCGCTGCCTGTTATGGGGTGGGCAGCAGTTCGGTGAGGAGTTTTTCTACGCGGGTGCGGATTTCGTCGCGGATGGGTCGGACGGCGTCGATGCCTTGGCCGGCGGGGTCGTCGAGTTTCCAGTCGAGGTATTGCTTGCCGGGGAAGTAGGGGCAGGCGTCGCCGCAGCCCATGGTGACGATCACATCGGCGGCCCGCAGAATCTCCTCGGTCCACGGCTTGGGGTACTCGCGGGCGATGTCGATACCGATCTCGGCCATCGCCTCGATCGCGACCGGGTTGATCTGGTCACCGGGCTCGGAGCCACCGGACCAGGCAACCGCGGCATCCCCGGCGAGGTGGGCGAAATGACCGAGGGCCATTTGGGAGCGTCCGGCGTTGTGGGTGCACAGGAACAGCACGGTGGGCTTGCCGGTGAGCGCTTTGCCTTCGACCTTGGCCAGTGCTTGCAGGCGCTGGCGGGCGAAGCGTTCGGCCAGCAGCGGCAGGAAGTTGAGAACTGTGGCGCGGGAGGCGAATTGGTCGTAGGAGGAGTACAGGAACTTCTCGATCGTCTCCACGCCGAAGGTGTCGGCGAACTCGTCTTGTAATCGGGCGGCGGCGGTTTTCAAGGCGAGTTGCTGGTCGACGGTGAGGGTGGCGCGGATGTGGTCGGGCAGGGCGACGGGGTGGTCTGTCATGGGGTGCTCCCCGGATCGGTGAGCGGGTGTTCGGGTGCGGGGTCGGGTGTGCCGATGTTCTCGGCCGGAACCGGGTCGGGATAGATCAGCCCGATCAGGATGAGTCCGACTGCGGCACCGACGATTTGAGCGGCGATGTAGGCGGGGACCGAGGCAGGGGCGATGCCGGCGAAGGTGTCGGAGAAGACGCGGCCGATGGTGACGGCCGGGTTGGCGAAGCTGGTGGAGCTGGTGAACCAGTAGGCCGAACCAGCACCGACCCGGCTATACCGCCGAGGACCTGCGCGCCGCTATAGGCGGCGAGGTCGGTGGTCGTGAGGCCGGTGCCGCGGCGGCGTCCGGCCAGCCAATCGGCGGCGGAGACGACGGGATTGAAGTGGGCGCCGGAGACCGGGCCGAACATCAGGATCAGGATGCCCAGCCCGAACACGGTCGCGGTCGAGTTCTCCAGCAACTGCACCCCGACATCGTTCGGGGACAGCTGCTGGGCGGCGATGCCGGACCCGACCACGACCGCCACCAGCAGCCCGGTACCGACGAATTCGGCGAGCAGCCGCCGCGTCAACGTCGTCATCGGGCCACCTCCACCGCAGCGGTGATGTCGAGCAGCGCCGACAGTTGTTGCAGCGCGGCGGGTTCGACGCGGTAGTACACCCACGACCCACGGGCAAGCGAACATCAGGTGAACGAACCGGAAGGTCAGCCGCAGCAGGATGCGCCGGAGGCGACGGTGTCGGCCTTGGCGGCGCTGCCGCAGCACGCACCCTCGGCGGCGGCTTCCTCGGCGGTGCCGCAGCAGACCGCCATGGCCTGCGCGTCGTCGGCGGTTTCACCGGAGGCCAATACCGGTGCGGTGCTGAAGGTTTCGCTGTCGGCCAGCACGGTGTAGACCTCCCAGCGCTCGGCGTCGGGGGCGGTCACCCAGACCTTGTCCTGGGTGGCGAAGCAACAGGTGGTCGCGATCTGCTCCTCGGTGAACATGCCGGCGGCCGACAGGCGCGCGATCTCGCCGTGGACCTGGTCGCTGGATTCGACCTCGACACCGAGGTGGTTGAGGCTGCCGCCGTGGCCGGGGTTCTCGATGAGCACCAGCTTGAGCAGGGGTTCGGCGATGGCGAAGTTGGCGTAGCCGGGCTTGCGCTTGGCCGGCTCGGCATTGAACAGGGTCGAGTAGAACGTGATCGCCTGGTCGAGGTCGTCGACGTTGAGGGCGAGCTGGACGCGGGACATGAGACCGTACCTCCACTTGTGAGACATATGTCGAAGAACTCGTTTGACCGAGTCTGCGCCAATTCTTCGACATATGTCAAGAAGGTGGGTCGCATGCCCAAGGCACTGCCCGTGATCGACATGTCCGCCCCGGTCTGCTGTGCCCCGGTGGCCGCCGGACCGGTGGACGACGCTGCCGCGCTCGAAGTGGCGTTGCGGCTCAAGGCCCTTGCAGACCCGGCTCGGGTGCGGTTGATGTCGCTGCTGCTGAGTGGCGTCGGCGGTGAAAAGAACACCGGTGACCTGGCCGTGGCGGTCGGGCTGGCCGAGTCCACGGTCAGCCATCACCTGGGGCAGTTGAAGAAGGCCGGGCTGGTCGAGTCCGAACGCCGTGGCATGAACACATACCACCGCGCTCGCCGTGACGCGCTGGCCGCCTTGTGCCTCGTGCTGGACCCCAACTGCTGCACCTGATTGCGACCGGCGCTGTCGCTGTTCGGCCCGATGTCCGGTGACCTTCGGCCCTGCCGGTGTGGCGGGTCGGTGCGGTCGGATGGAGCCGGGATCGGGGTAGGTCCGTTGGTGTCGTGTGTGATCGAGAGGTGTTGGAGTCGATGACTGTCGTGAAGTTCCTCGCCGAGGCCCCTAGGTTCTTGTTCTTCACCGGCAAGGGCGGTGTCGGCAAGACCTCGGTGGCTTGCGCGGCGGCGGTGAAGCTGGCACGCGTGGGCAAGCGGGTACTGCTGGTCTCCACCGATCCGGCATCGAACGTGGGCCAGGTGTTCGGGCTCGCGATCGGCAACACCGTCACCGCGATCCCGGGAGTCGACGGTCTGTGGGCCCTCGAGATCGACCCCGAACAGGCCGTGCAGGCATACCGGGAACGGATCATCGCACCGCTGCGCGGCACCGTCTCCGACACCGATATCGCGGCGATGACCGAGCAATTGTCCGGCTCGTGCACCACCGAGATCGCCTCGTTCAACGAGTTCACCATGCTGCTCACCGACGACACCGGTGGCTACGACCACATCCTGTTCGACACCGCACCGACCGGGCACACCATCCGCCTGCTGCAACTGCCCGGAAGTTGGAGCCAATTCCTAACCGGCGGTGGAGATGCCACCTGCCTGGGACCACTGTCGGGGCTGGACAAGCACAAGACCGTCTACGCCGCGGCGGTGAGCACACTCGCCGACCCGCACCGTACCCGAGTCGTCCTGGTCGCCCGCCCCTCCCGCTCGACGCTGACCGAAATCGCCCGCACCCGAACAGAACTCGCCGCCATCGGCATGAACAACCAGTACGTCGTCGTCAACGGCGTCCTGCCCGACACCATCCAGGCCACCGACCCACTGGCCGCCGCCGTCCAACGCCGTGAACGCGCCGCGCTCGCCGCCATGCCCGACACCGTCGCGGACCTCCCGCGAGACCTCATCGAACTCAAACCAGCCAATATCGTCGGCATCGAGGCCCTGACCACCTTGTTCGACCCCACCCCACCATCACCGGCCACCACAGCAGCACCGAACGCCCCGGCACACGCATCGTTGGCGCAGCTGATCGACGATATCGAAGGCGACGGTCCGTGCCTGATCATGTGCATGGGCAAAGGCGGAGTCGGCAAGACGACCGTCGCAGCCGCGGTCGCGGTGGCCTTGGCCCGCCGAGGTCACGACGTGCACCTGTCGACCACCGACCCCGCCGCCAACCTCGCCGAAACCCTCGGCGGCAGCATCGATCACCTTCACCTGTCCCGCATCGACCCCACCCAGGCGGTCGAGGACTACCGTGCCCGCGTGATGGCCGCCAAAGGCTCCGCCCTCGATGACGCCGGCCGCGCCGCCCTCGCTGAAGACCTGCTCTCCCCGTGCACCGACGAAGTCGCTGTCTTCCAAGCCTTCTCCCAAGTGATCGCCGAATCCCGGCGCCGCTTCGTCGTTATCGACACCGCCCCGACCGGACACACCCTGCTCCTGCTCGACGCCACCGGCTCCTACCACCGCGACATCGTGCGACAACTCGCGCCCGGCACCCGGTTCACCACCCCGTTGATGCGCCTGCAGAACCCCTCCGCGACCAAAGTCCTGCTGATCACCCTGCCCGAAACCACCCCGGTCCTCGAAGCCCTCGACCTGCAAACAGATCTCGAACGCGCCGGTATCCACCCCTGGGCCTGGATCGTCAACAACAGCCTCGCCGCCGCCGCACCCACCGACCCGCTCCTGCAACGCCGCGCCAACGCCGAACTCGCCCCGATCGACCGGGTCACCCACCACACCCAGCGCTACGCCATCATCCCCGCACTCGACACCGAACCCGTCGGCATCCCCGCCCTCACCGCACTGACCGACACACCAGAGGCCATCACAAGCCGCGAACGCCGGTGACCGTCAACTGTCTTCGATGATTCTCATAGCACCGCCCCAGATACCGGTAGATGTCCGTCAGGGGCATGTAATCGCGGAAATACCGGATCTCAACAACTCGTGCAATCCATGACCGACCCAGACCGGCGGTCGACCGGAGATCCCGCACCACAGACGGGTCCCGGATGACGATGCGCACCGCTTCGGGCGGAGATGGAGGACTCGCGTGTGCCTGCTGAGTTTTCTCCCGCCGGGAACAAACCCCGATGTCGGTGCATTGCGAAACGGTGCGCGCGTCAATCGAGACGGTCATGGTTTCGCGGTGGTCACCGGCACCGGGATTCTGGTCGGCCGCGGCATGGACGCCGAGGAAGTGATCGACGATTTCACCGCTGTCCGGAGACGGTATCCGGATCGGCCGGCGCTGTTCCACGGCCGCTACGCCACCCATGGCGCGGTGAGCATCGATAACTGCCATCCGTTTCGTCTCGGCCGCGATCGGCGAACCGTGTTGGCGCACAACGGAGTGCTGCCCCGAAGGGTGCGCCCGGCACCGTATGACCCTCGATCGGACACGCGCATGAACGCTGCAGCGGGCGAGGCATACTGCGTGTGCAGGCATCAGGGTGATACTGCCGTAGACGGGATGCCCGTATGGGGAGACTGGATTTGGGTCGGCAGCGTGACCAGCGGCGCTACTCCCGGGTTCTATCACTGCGCCAGCCCCACGGGGTAGCATCGCCCGGCATGACCAGCGAGGACCATGCCCCTGCTGTCTCGGTCGGCAACCATCTTGGTCCGCCGCCAGGCGAGTTCGCGCCCCTGATCCAAATCGGCCAGCCGCTACCGTGGCCGGACGCCCCGTTCGTCGGATGCGTGGTGCGGATCAGGGGCCGCGAGGACATGATCGCCGCCGGAACCACCGCCGCCGAAGCCGTGGCGAATGCCGTCCGTACCGTCACTGATGTTCTCGAACACCGACCCGACTGGCTGAGATGAGGCGTCATGTCCGATCAGTTGAACCCGCACCTGCCGAGCAGCATCGACGTCCAGCGGTACTGCGACACGTTCTACAAGAACACTACGGCCAAGACCGACGGCCATCACTGGTTCTGCGACAAGAGGCATTGAGCCGTACCGGGATCGCTCTAGAGGAAGCCACCGCGATTGCGGTGGTTGACTTCCGGCCTGGCGAGAAACCCGATTGCTGAGCGGTTTGAAGCTCTGCTCTCGACGAGCAGAGCTTTCGCAATACGGCGAGAACCCGACCGCCTCTGTCGGTATCCTTCCCTACCCCGGGCAGATCAGGTCCGCCCAGGGAGGGATACGCGAAATGCGAAGCCTGAAAGAAGAATTCGCCGACTTCACCGATCGAGTGAAGAAACCCGCCCGCGACACACTGGCCCGGCACAAAACCGCACTGCGTGAGGAACTCAGGCCGACAATGCCGGGAAGCCGTAGTTTCCGATTTCGGGAGCAACACCCGACCGGTCACTGGGCGGACGTCATTCCTGCGCGGCCAGACGGGCCGACCGGAGCACTTCCGCCTCCTCCGCCGTGTCACCAGCCGCGAGCCCCGCATAAACACGCGGGCGACGCAGTTTCAAGTAAAGGGCGAGCCCCGCCCCCGCTGCCCACAACAGAGGCAGCACCCACGGGATGTAGGTCGTCCAGGCGACGGACTGGCCTGTGATGTAGGCGAATCCATTGATCTCGATGATCAGGGCGACGACGAGCAGGATCGCGGCGACGGCCGGGGCGAGGGTGGTCTTCCACCAGGCGATGTCACCGCGGCCCTCGCGGAAGAAGTACGCGATGACCGCAACGGAGGCGATGGCCTGGATCGTCGTGGCCACGAGTGCGCCGAAACCGAAACCCGCCGAGGACAACTGGGTGTACGGATCCACTCCGACGGCGGCGAGCGCCAGCGGAGTCACGATGGAAAGCACTGCGAGAAGCACGATCCCGGTACTCGGGACATTGTGACGATTACTCTTCGCCAGGACCGAAGGCAGCACCCCATCCTTGGCGAGGCCGTTGAGATAACGCGCCGAGAAGCTGGTGACGCCGATGGAACAGGCCAGCTGTGCGACGATCACCAGCACCGAGACGACGCGCAGACCGAACATGCCCAGGTTGTCCTGGATGGTGGCGAAGATGTATCCGGTGAAACCCTGGTCCGCCACATCGCGCATCTGGTTCTCGGCGCCGCTCATGCCGGTCAGCGCCCAGGCGAGCAGGGCGACCGTACCGGTCAGGATGACGAGTGCGCCGTAAAGCGCTCGGGGGACGGTCTTTTCGGGCCGCTTGGCCTCGGGAGCGTACATCGCGCCGGCCTCATAACCCTGGAAGCAGAGGATCGCGAAGATGAACGCGACCTGCCAGTCGCCGATCGTGAAGACGTGCGGGGAGAAGGTCGAGAAGGACAGAACGCCGATGCCGTGATTCGCGATGATCCCGATGACGAGGCAGATGATCGTGATGACCTCGACGACGACCATGACGGTCAGCAAGCGGGCATTGAAGTCGATGTGATGCCATGCGGCGATCGCGACAATCGCCGTCTGCACGACCAGCAGCCACCGCCAATCCACGTGCACCGACATGGTCGAGGCGAGAATGTCGCGGGTGACGACCGCCTGGACGGTCGCCGCGGTGATCAGGGAGATGGTGTAGCCGACGGCGGCGACGACACCGGTCGCGACGCCGATCGGGCGGCCGAGACCGCGGGTGATGTAGCTGTAGAAGCCGCCGGGCCGGTTGATGCGCCGGACCATTTGCCCGTAACCCACGCAGAACACCCAGATGACGGCACCGGAGATGAGGCACATGGCGGCGGTGGACGGCCCACCGAATCCGAGTCCCAGCGGCAGCGTGCCGACGACCAGGGACAGTGGGGTCATCGCCGCGATGATCAGGACGACGATGTTCCAGGTGCCGAGTGTTCGCTGCGGATGTGCGGGAGAAACAGCGACGCTACTGTCGCTATCGGAAATGGTCACGCCAAACTCCTAGAGATCGATGAGCTGTGCCCGGATTCGGGTGGACCGGCGGTGGATCGCCGTGCGCCACATGGGCTTGTGCGGACCCATAGGCCCGAGGCAACTATGTAGTGATCCGCGCCACTCTGGAACTTACAGTACTACAGTCGTACTCGCATATGAAACGCTATTCGGATTTCGCGGACGTTTCGCCAGTGAGAAACGGCTGTTTCCCGCTCAGCCCCCGCACCCACGCACGCTCTCAGCTCTCGTGGCGCTGCCACAGTGTGTCGACCGGCACGGCACCGCCGAAATCGGCGTACTGCCGGATGAACGGACCGGCCTCGGCGACGAACGCCTCGTACGCCTCCCTGGACTCGTAGTGATCGACGTCCATGGTGTAGCCGTCGCGCACATAGCGGGTGTGGCTGACCATTCGCCCCTGCGCCGCCGCGCCCACCCCGGCCAGAATCTCCGGATGCTCCCGCTCGACCTGCTCGAGATTCTCGACGTCGGATTCGAACACCACGGTGACGATGTAGCTCATGGAAACTCCTTCTGCCGGAAGGCCCGGCGTGCGGTCGCACGCCGGGCCGTATCGTTAAATCGCCGGGTCAGCGATGAATTGCGTTGTCAGCCGAGATGTCCGGTGAAACCCGCGACCCCGTTCGCGGCCGCGATGAGCTTCGACGGTTTGTCAGTGCGATGCTCACTCGCATCGCCGACCGCGCGCGCCGCCCACACGACACCGGAACCGATGTAGCGCAACGGCTCCGGCTGCCATTTGCCCGAGGTCATATTGGCGTGCGGGAGACGGGTCAGCTCGGTGTCGCGACCCAGGATCAAATCGCGCATCGTGCGACCGACCAGGTTGGCGGGCGCGAGGCCCTCACCCACGTAACCGCCGGCATTGCCGAGTCCCGACCGCACATCGAGGCTCGCGTTCGGAGCCCACTTCTTGGTCGCGCCGAAAACGCCCTGCCAGCTGTCCACGACGGCGATGCCCTCGAGGAACGGGAACAGTTTGATGAGCTGACCGTAGTAGTGGTCATGCACCTTGGGATGCGCGGGCTCATCGGGATTCGGCGCGGACGCCCACCGGTACGGCACCCGCGGATCGTCGCCGCCGATGGTGATCCGGTCGTCACTGGTGAACTGCAGGTGCAGGAACGGATGCTCGGCGAGCAGCGCCTCATGCCCGGACCAGCGCAGCTGCGTGATCTGGTCGGCGGTGAGCACCTCGGTCGCGAGCATCGAGGTATGAATGGGCACCACGGCGCGTTCATGCCCCTCGATGGAGCGGCTGTAAGCCTCGGTCGCGCGAATGACATACCTGGCGTGTACCGCAGCGCGGGCGGTGATCGCCTTACCCGGCTCGATCCGGACGACCGCGGAGTTCTCGTAGATCACGCCGCCGCGACGCTCCACGGCTTGCGCCAGCCCGCGGGCCAGCCGGCCGCCGTCGACGCTGGCGCAGTGCGCACTCCAGCGCGCGCCCAGCGCACCCGCGATCTCGATGCGCTCGAGCACCTCGGCCTGCTCGAGATAGCGGGAGTCCTCCGGACCGAAACCGTAGGTGCGATCCTCACGCACGCCCGCGCGAAAACGCTCTGCCTCCAAGGGAGTTCGCGCCACCATCAACACGCCGTTGTGGGCGTAACCGCAGTCGATGCCCTCCGCCTGGATGACCTTCCCGACCTCGGCCACCGCATCCTGAACCGCCCGCTCCATCGCGCCCGCGGCATCCCGGCCGCCGCCCTGCTTGGCCCAGAACGCGCGGGAACCGTTCATCTGCGCGATGACCGCGCCGCCATTGCGGCCCGAAGCGCCGAACCCGGCGACATTGGCGTCCAGCAGCACGACTTTCAGCGTCGGCTCCGCCTTCAGCAGCTCGAGCGCAGTGTAGAGACCGGTGTAGCCGGCGCCCACGATCGCGACATCGGCTTCCTCGTCGGCCTCGAGCGCGGGACGTTCCGCGATCGGGCCACCGTTGGCGATCTCCATCTTGTGCCACCAGTGTGAAATCAGCGACTTGTCCATGTCCTCTTCTTCTCTGTTCTGTCTCACGTTCTCAGCCGTTCTGGGTCACGCGAAGGGTTCGGGGTAGGTGGTCACGTTCAAAAGTGCTCCGCGAGCGCTGAATTGGTGATGCAGGATCTCGCCGGTGCGGGCCTCCCAACCGAACATCCGGCCGCTGGTCCGCAGCTCGCGCAGGTCGACGAACAGCATCGACTCGACCGGCTGCACATGCTCGCTCCAGCCGAAGAAGTACAGGCCGTCGGCGACCTCGTAGGTCCGGGTCCGGTCCAGCTCGGTCAATCCCGCTTCGACGCCGGATACGCACTGCCACGCGAAATTGTGTGCGTTTAGATACACGTGGTCGTAGCGATCGGTATCGCTGTACTGCCAGATCACCCGCTTGCCGGCCAGTCCGGACGAGGGTTCGTGGCGGCCGGCGCGCGGGCCGTCCGCCAGCCACATGTGCCGATCGACGCTGCGGACCCACCACTGTCCGTCGGTGCGCTCGCGGACGAAAGACGTTGTGGCCGTTACTCGCCCGGATGTCAGATCGAGGGCCCAGGTCTCGTTGACCGGCAGGCCGGGCACCGCGTCCGGGTGGCTCGATCGTTCCCACATCATGTCGACCAGGTAGATGCCATCACGAATGACCGTGGCGTCGTAGGACCCGGCGCCGATACCGTCGGTTCGCACGGTGTGCGCGTCCTCGAAGTAATAGGCGCGCCCATCGCCGTCGCCATCGACGAGGGTGAGCGTGCGGCCGGCGAGTTCACCGGTGAACGGCAACCGATATTGCGTCTGCTGACTGATGCCTACCGCCAATAACGGAAGCTCATCGAGCGATTCCCAATTGACCAAACTCATGAATCATCCTTCGGATGCGTTTCTCATCCCCGCTCAGACCGGCCCCGCCGTTCACTTTAGATGATACGTATGTAGTACTCAAATAAACGCAGTATGGCTCGGGTCACACGCAGGCAGGCACCCCGAGCAGGCCGGTAGGACCCTCAGGCCCCCCACGGGCAACCGCCAGCATGTCGCCGATATCGACGAGCTTGACCCGGGGACGTGCCACCGACCGACCGGCGACCCGCTCGTACTGATCGATGCGACGCCAGCCTTCGGCCAGGATGTGGCCGGGCGCCAGACGTGGAATGTCCTGTGCCGCACGGTCGGGAGTGCCGAGACGACCTTCCCGGTAGTGCGCAAGAATGCCGGCGACGGTCTCCTGCGCGCAGGTCTTGTTGGTGCCGATGACGCCCGACGGCCCCCGTTTGATCCAACCGACGACGTACCTGCCCGGGACCGCCGCGTCGGTCGACGGATCCACCACCGTCCCGCACCGATTGGGGATGACACCCCGAACATCGTCGAACGGGATTCCGGGTACCGCCGAGCCACGGAAGCCGACCGCGCTGAGCACCAGGCCGCAATGCAGGTCTTCGACGACATCGGTTGGGACGGCCTGCACTTCGCCCGATGCCCTGAACTCGAGCTCGGTCCGCCGCAGCCGGATGCCTTCGACCTCCGTGCGGCCGAGGATCTCGATCGGTTCGGCCAGGAACCGCAGCACGACTTTTCGGTCGCCGCCCCTCGAGCCCTCGGTCAGACCGCGCAGCAGGTCCAGCTTGAACCGACCGGAAACCGAACCGGATCGCGACAATTCCTCGCCGAACTGCTCGATGTCCAGATCCTCGGCGAGTTCGACCGATATCCCTGGCGTCCGGACCAGCGACAGCAGCTCCTTCGCCGCGAAGGCCGCCTGACCGGGACCGCGCCGGCCGATGATTGTGACTTCCCTGATCTTGCTGGAACCCAGTGCGGCCCAGGCATGATCAGCGATATCGGTCCGCGCGAGATGATCCGCGCCGGAGACGAGAATCCGCGCCACGTCCAACGCCACATTGCCGTTCCCGACGATCACCGCCCGCTCGCCCGAGAGGTCGAAGGCGCGGTCGCGGAAATCCGGATGACCGTTGTACCAGGCGACGAACTCGGTCGCCGAATGGCAGCCGGCCAGCTGTTCGCCGGGCACACCGAGCGGACGATCGCGCAGCGCGCCGGTGGCGACGATGACCGCGTGATAGCGCTCGGCCAGATCCGACATGGACAGGTCCGCGCCGATCTCGGTATTGAGATACAGCCGGAAACCCTTGCGGGACATGGTCGTCTCGAACAGTTCGGCGACGGACTTCGTGTCCTGATGGTCGGGCGCGACCCCGTAACGCACCAGACCGCCCGGCACGGGCAGTCGCTCGAACATATCCACCTCGACGTCGAGGCCGTGCTGGGTCAGCAGTTCATCGGCCGCGTAGAAGCCCGCCGGGCCGGAACCGACGATCGCGACCCGCAGGTGACCGGCGCTCCACTTCTTCGCGGTCAGCGGGATCGGCGTGCGGCTGTAGTCGGCATGACCGGGCTCGGCGAACCACAGCGCATTGATATCAAGGTAGGGCTGCTGATCCTCGGACAGTTCGTATTCGTGGACGATCGCGGCCGCGGGGCAGGCCGCGACGCACGCACCGCAGTCGACGCACACCGCCGGATCGATGTAGAGCATCTCGGTCTTGCCGAAATCCGGCTCGCCGGGCGAGGGATGAATGCAGTTGACCGGGCAGACCGCAATACAGGACGCGTCCGTGCAACAGGAGCGAGTGATCACGTGAGCCATGAGGATTCCTTTCAGACCGCAGCGCGGAAGGTCAGATGGACAGCGGTCGGGATTCGGAATCCGTAGCTCAATTTGGGCAGCAGATCGCTGGACTCGGTGTCGAGGCTGATCTCGGAAAGTCGGTCGAGCAGGCGATTCACGGTGACGTCGACCTGTAGTTTCGCCATCTCAGCGCCGACGCATCGATGTTCACCCCGGCCGAGGGTGAGGCCGTCACGCTCGATATTGGGTCGATCGATATCGAATACCTCCGGATCCGGAAACTCCTGCGGATCATGGTTTCCCGACACCTGAGCGACCATAACGACTGCGCCCGCAGGGATTTCGACACCGCCGAGCGTGGTGTTCGCGATGCAGCGGCGAAACAACCACGGCAGCGGGCTCTCGATGCGCAGCGATTCATTGGACAGGGCGCGGACCAGTGAGCGGTCCTCGCGCACCCGTCGCTGCAGTTCGGGATCGCGGCCCAGCCGCGCGACGATATCGGCCAGGTGGCCGCCCATGGCGTGATCGGCTCCGAAGACCGTCGCGGCGAGATGTTTGGACAGGGCATTGAGATCGAGTGCGCCGTCACGTGACACCTGCCGCTGAACCAATTCCGATACGTAGTCACCGTCGATCGGCCGCGCTTCACGGCTCAGCAGGAGGTCTGCGTTGAGATTCAGGACGCCCGTCCACGCCTCCCGCAGCTCGGCGACCATATCCTCGGTCTGATTCGGGTTGTTGTCATTGATCTCGAGCGCCGCGGAGAGTCGCTTGATCATCGGATCGGCGGCCTCGGGCAGGCCCATCACCCTGCGGACGACCTTCATCGGCATCACGTCGCTGAACTGTGCGCGGAAGTCGCAGCGGCCGTCGCCGATGAAGGTGTCGATCAGCGTGTCGACCTCGGCCTCGACCATGGGACGGACCCGCGCCAGCCGGGCGCGCGACACCAGCGGCGTCACCCAGGATCGCTTGACCTTGTGATCCAAGCCATCGGAGAAGAAGACGCTGTTCTCGTGGTAGAAACTGCCGGCGTCGGGCGCAACCAGCGGCTCGCGATTGTTCTCGAAGGCTTCCATGCCGTCGAGGCCGCTGACGAAATCATCCGCACGCAGCAGGACTTCGACGCATTCCTCCCAGCGGGACACGACATACAGGTGGCCGCCGTCGGGACCCGGTTCCGGGAATCGATGAACCGGCGCGGCCTCTCGTAGCTGGGCAAAGTAGCCGAATGGGCAGCGCACCGTCTCCTCCGACGGCGGCCACGCGGTGAACTCCGCGAGTGTGTGTGAGTCCATTTGCCACCTCCACCTTCCTTCATGTACCGATGTACAGAATGGTTACTATAAGCGTACGCTCGTTTACTGTCGACACGTGGTGCACGTCACCACCCACCCGCTAACGACCGAGCGGCAGACCACAACCACCACACCCCGCCAGCGGGTCTGATAGCAGATTGATGTGAGACATGAACCAGGATGAAGCGGATCCGGCCACCGGACAGGCCGGAAACCGGCAGCGCACCGGGCCGATCTCCACGCCGGGCAAGATCATCGCGGTCCACCTCAGCTATGAGTCGCGAGCCGCCCAGCGCGGCCGGCGACCGGCCGCGCCGTCGTACTTCTTCAAACCCGCCAGCTCGGTCGCGGCACCCGGATCCGAAATCGAACGCCCCGCCGGAACGGAGTTGCTGGCCTACGAGGGCGAGGTCGCCCTCGTAATCGGCACGCCCGCACGCAATGTCACCGTCACAGACGCCTGGAACCACGTCGCATGGGTGACCGCCGCGAACGACTGGGGGCTCTACGATCTGCGCGCCAATGACAAGGGCTCCAACGTGCGAAACAAGGGGCGCGACGGGTACACCCCGCTCGGCCCGAAACTCATCGACGCACGGCAGGTCGACCCCGCCACGATCCGGGTACGGACCTGGCACAACGGGCGACTGACGCAGACCGACACCACGGCGGCCCTGATCTTCCCGCTCACTCAGATCGTCGCCGATCTGTCGCAACACTTCACGCTCGACACCGGCGATGTCATCCTCACCGGCACCCCGGCGGGATCATCGGTCGCGCAACCCGGTGACATCGTCGTGGTCGAGGTCGATGCGCCGACCGCCGCGGACGCCCCCACCAGCGGCCGCCTCATCAGCCGCGTAGTCGAGGGTTCCGCGGCCTTCGATCCCACACTCGGCTCCCTCCCATCGGTCGACGACCGGCAGCGCGAAGAGGCGTGGGGATCACGAACGGCCGCAGGGCTTTCCGACGAACCAGCACTCTCACCCGGCCTCCGTGCGAAGTTGATGGAGGCACCGGTGGCGGGCCTGTCGCAGGCACTGCGCAGGCACGGCCTCAACAATGTCGCCATCGACGGGGTGCACGCGATCCGGCCGGGCACCAAACTGGTCGGAACCGCCAAAACCCTGCGCTTCGTACCGAACCGCGAGGACCTGTTCCACAGCCACGGCGGCGGCTACAACGCGCAGAAACGCGCCTTCGACACGGTCGCACCCGGAGAAGTCCTCGTCATCGAAGCCCGCGGCGAACGCGACTCCGGCACGCTCGGCGACGTACTCGCACTCCGCGCCCGGGCACGCGACGCCGCGGGCATCGTCACCGACGGGGGCGTTCGCGATATCGCCGCGGTCGCCGCGATCGGCATCCCCGTATTCAGCCAGGGCGGGCATCCCGCCGTCCTCGGCCGCAAACACGTCCCGTGGGACATCGACGTCGCCATCGCCTGCGGCGGCACGACCGTGCTCCCCGGAGACGTGATCGTCGGCGATGACGACGGCGTCATCGTCATCCCCGCCACACTCGCCGAGGACATCGCCGACGCGGCGCTCGCCCAGGAAACCGAGGACGCCTGGATCGCCGAACAGGTCGCGGCGGGACATCCCGTGGACGGGCTGTTCCCGATGAACTCCGAATGGCGGGCCCGCTACGACCGCCGCCACCACGACTCCCCGGCCGCAACCCGTTGAACAGCGTCCGAACGCATGAAGGAAAACCCATGACAGACAACATGACTCAGCATCACATCCCGTCGGGACTACCCGAGATCATCCGGCACTACATCGACGGGGAATTCGTCGACTCCATCGACGGCGACACCTTCGACGTGCTCGACCCGGTCTCGAACGCCACCTACGCGCAAGCCGCCGCGGGCAAGAAGGCCGACATCGACTGCGCCGTCGCCGCGGCCCGCAAGGCGTTCACCGAAGGCCCATGGCCGAAGCTGCTCCACCGCGAACGCTCCCGGGTGCTGCACCGCATCGCCGACCTCGTCGAATCACGGGACGCCCGGCTGGCCGAACTGGAGAGCTTCGACTCGGGCCTGCCCATCACCCAGGCGCTCGGCCAGGCCCGCCGCGCCGCGGAGAACTTCCGATTCTTCGCCGACCTGATCGTGGCCCAGGCCGACGACACCTACAAGGTGCCCGGACAGCAGATCAACTACGTCAACCGCAAGCCGATCGGCGTCGCGGGCCTGATCACCCCGTGGAACACGCCGTTCATGCTGGAGAGCTGGAAGCTTGCGCCCGCACTGGCCACCGGAAACACCGTGGTGCTCAAGCCCGCGGAGTTCACTCCGCTGTCGGCGTCGCTGTGGGCCGGCATCTTCGAGGAAGCCGGACTGCCGCGAGGCGTGTTCAACCTCGTCAACGGCCTGGGTGAGGACGCCGGCGATGCGCTCGTGAAACACCCTGACGTGCCGCTCATCTCGTTCACCGGGGAGAGCCGCACCGGCCAGATCATCTTCGGCAATGCCGCGCCGTATCTGAAGGGTCTGTCCATGGAGCTCGGCGGCAAATCGCCCGCCGTGGTCTTCGCCGACGCCGATCTCGACGCCGCGATCGACGCCACCATCTTCGGCGTGTTCTCCCTCAACGGCGAACGATGCACCGCGGGCAGCCGCATCCTCGTCCAGCGCGAGGTGTACGACGAGTTCGTCGAGCGCTACGCCGCCCGGGCCGACCGCGTGCGGGTCGGATACCCGCACGACCCGCCCACCGAGGTCGGCGCACTGGTGCACCCCGAGCACTACTCGAAGGTCCTCGGCTACATCGAGATCGGCAAGGCCGAGGCCCGGCTGGTGGCAGGCGGCGAGCGCCCGGCCGAGTTCCCGACCGGAAACTTCGTGCGGCCCACCGTGTTCGCCGACGTGAAACCCGACACCCGGATCTTCCAGGAGGAGATCTTCGGCCCCGTCGTCGCGATCACGCCCTTCGATACCGACGACGAGGCGCTCGCACTCGCCAACGGCGTGAAATACGGCTTGGCGGCATACATCTGGACCAACGACCTCAAGCGTGCGCACAACTTCTCCCAGGCAGTCGAGGCCGGAATGGTCTGGCTCAACTCGAACAACGTGCGCGACCTGCGCACCCCGTTCGGCGGCGTGAAGGCCTCCGGCCTCGGCCACGAGGGCGGCTACCGCTCCATCGACTTCTACACCGATCAGCAGGCCGTCCACATCACGCTCGGCAAGGCACACAACCCGACCTTCGGTAAATGAGCACCGACTCCAATTCACCAGCACAGCAAGGCATTACACGATGAATGAACGTATCCCCACCTCCTCCGGCTTCTTCATCACCCAGGAAGCCCCCATCGTGTCGGCGAATCCGGTACCAACACCGTCCGCAACACCGCCGGACATCCTGCGCGTCGCCTACGCCGAGCTCATCGTCACCAACCTGGCGGCCTCCCGCGAGTTCTACGTGGACGTGCTCGGCCTGGTCGTCACAGATGAGGACGAGGACGCTATCTACCTGCGCACGCTCGAGGAATTCATCCACCACAACCTGGTGATCCGCCGCGGCCCGGTCGCCGCGCTGGCCGCACTGTCCTACCGGGTGCGCACCCCCGAGGATCTCGATCACGCCGAAGCGTTCTACACCGAGATCGGCTGCCGCGTGGAGCGGCGAAAGACGGGCTTCACCAAGGGCATCGGCGATTCCGTGCGCGTCGTCGACCCACTCGGCTTCCCCTACGAGTTCTTCCACGACACCGAACACGTCGAGCGCCTGGCCTGGCGCTACGACCTCCAGACTCCCGGCGCGCTGGTCCGGCTCGACCACTTCAACCAGGTCACACCCGACGTGTCCCGTGCCGTCAAGCACTACCAGGACCTCGGCTTCCGCGTCACCGAGAACATTCAGGACGAGGCGGGCACCACCTACGCCGCGTGGATGCGCCGCAAGCCCACTGTTCACGACACCGCCACCACCGGCGGCGACGGCCCGCGCCTGCACCACGTCGCCTTCGCCACCCACGAGAAGCACAACATCCTGGCAATCTGCGACAAGCTCGGCGCACTGCGCCGGTCCGACCGGATCGAACGCGGTCCCGGCCGGCACGGCATCTCCAACGCCTTCTACCTATACCTGCGCGATCCAGACGGGCATCGCATCGAGATCTACACCCAGGACTACTACACCGGCGACCCCGACAACCCGGTGGTGACCTGGGACGTGCACGACAACCAGCGCCGCGACTGGTGGGGCACCCCGGTCGTGCCGACCTGGTACGCCGAGGCCTCCCTCGTCCTCGATCTGGACGGCAACCCGCAGCCGGTGGTGGCGCGGGTCGAATCCAGCGAACTCGAGGTCACCGTCGGCGCCGACGGCTTCAGCTACACCCGCGCGGGCGACCAGAACGACATGCCCGAATGGAAAAAGGGCGAGTACAAGCTGGGCCACCAGCTCTGACACCCGAAACTCGGCCCGACTGAAAGGAATTGGGGATGGCGCTCGACGCCGAAACCATCACGGCGATCGCCGGCGAACTCGCGGCGGCGGAACGCGACCGCACCACGGTGCCGCTGCTGACCGCCCGGCACCCCGGCATGACGATCCAGGATTCGTACGCCGTGCAAAACGAATGGCGACGCCGCGGCATCGCCGCCGGCCGCAAGCTGGTGGGCCGCAAGATCGGGTTGACGAGCAAGGTGATGCAGGCCGCGACCGGCATCACCGAACCCGACTACGGCGCGATCTTCGCCGACGCCGTCTTCGCGAACGGCTCGGTGATCGAGCATGCGCAATTCTCCAACGTCCGCATCGAAGTCGAGTTGGCGTTCGTCCTCGCCGAACGGCTGCAGGGCCCCGACGTGACGGTCTTCGACGTGCTGCGCGCCACCCGCTACGTCGTCCCGGCGCTGGAGATCCTGTCCTCCCGCATCGAGCTGCCGGGCCGCACGATCGTCGACACCATCAGCGACAACGCGGCCTTCGCCGGCCTGGTGTACGGCGGAAATCCAATGCCGCCCAGCGAGATCGACCTGCGCTGGGTATCTGCGCTGCTGTACCGCAACGAAACCATCGAGGAGTCGGGGGTCGCGGCGGCGGTGCTGAACCACCCGGCCACCGGGGTCGCATGGCTGGCGGACAAGCTGCACCAGCACGGCGATCGACTCGAGGCCGGCGAGATCGTGCTGGCCGGGTCCTTCACGCGGCCGATGTGGGTCGAATGCGGCGACACCGTCCTCGCCGACTACGGACCGATGGGAACGATCTCGTGCCGCTTCGTCTGAACCCGACCTTCCGCGACCGGCTCGGCGGCACCGACTGCACCCTGTACGGCGGCTGGATCTGCTCGGGCTCACCGGTCTCCGCGGAGATCATGGCCGGAGCCGGACTGGACTGGCTGCTCATCGATATGGAGCACGCCCCCAACGGGCTGGAATCGGTACTGGCACAGCTGTATGCCGTGTCCGGGTATCCGGCGACGCCGATCGTGCGCGTGCCCGAGGGCGACACCGTGATCATCAAGCAGGTGCTCGACCTGGGCGCGCAGAACATCCTCGTGCCCATGATCTCGACCCCCGAGCAGGCGCGAGCCGTCGCCGTGATGACCCGGTACCCACCGGCCGGCGTCCGCGGCGTCGGCAGTGCGCTGGCACGATCGGCCCGCTGGAACCGGATCGAGGGATATCTGCGCGACGACGCCGAACACGTCTCGCTGTTCGTGCAGATCGAGACGGCCGAGGGTGTGGCGAACGCCCGCACGATCGCCGAAACACCTGGCGTGGACGGAGTTTTCGTCGGACCGAGCGACCTCGCCGCCTCGATGGGCCTGATCGGGCAGCAAACCCACCCCGAGGTCATGGCCGCCGTGAAGGAGGCCTTCGCCGGTATCGCCGCCGCGGGAAAACCCATCGGCGTCAACGCCTTCGATCCCGCCGCGGCCCGCGACTACGCCGCGGCCGGCGCACGCTTCATCCTCGTCGGCGCCGATGTGGCGCTGCTCGCGCGCGGCTCCGAACAGTTGGCGCGGGCATTCATCGGAAACACGGACTCAGCTAGGCCGACCTCCTACTGACCCGAACCAGGCGAGAACCATCCACAACCTGGCCGCGCCGTGCGCTGCCGACAAGATCTTCAGGAGTGATGACGTGACCGAACGTGAGAAGACACTGCTCTCCCTTGCGCCCCGCCAACTGTTCATCGGTGGCCGATGGGTCGACGCCGCCGGCGCAGCGGTGTTCCCGGTGCACGACCCCGCCACGGGCGAGGTCGTGTGCGAGGTGGCCGACGCCTCTGCCGAGGACGCGATCCTGGCGCTGGACGCCGCGGTAGCCGTCCAGCGGTCATGGGCGGCGACCCCACCGCGCGGGCGCTCCGAAATCCTGCGCCGGGCCTGGGAACTCGTGCAGGAGCGGAAGGAAGACCTCGCTCTGCTGATGACAGTGGAGATGGGCAAGCCGCTCGCCGAGGCCCGCGGCGAAGTCGCCTACGGCGGCGAATTCCTGCGATGGTTCAGCGAGGAGGCCGTCCGGATCCAGGGCAGGTACGGGCTCAACCCGGAGGGCACCGGGCGGATGGTGGTGTCCCAGCGGCCGGTCGGGCCGTCGTTCTTCATCACCCCGTGGAACTTTCCGTTCGCGATGGCGACCCGCAAGATCGCTCCCGCACTGGCCGCCGGGTGCACGGTCGTGATCAAGCCGCCGCAGCTGACCCCGCTGACCACCCTGTACTTCACACAACTCCTGGCGGAGGCAGGGCTGCCCGCGGGCGTGGTCAATGTCGTAACCACCACCTCGTCGCGTCGGGTCGCGACGCCGATCATCGCCGATCCGCGATTGCGCAAGCTCTCGTTCACCGGGTCGACCGAGGTCGGCCGACAACTGATCGCGCAGACCGCCGAGAACGTGCTGCGGGTCTCGATGGAACTCGGCGGCAACGCGCCGTTCGTCGTATTCGATGACGCCGATCTCGACCAGGCGGTCGAGGGCGCGCTCGCGGCGAAATTCCGCAATATCGGGCAGGCGTGCACCGCCGCCAACCGGTTCATCGTGCACGAAGCCGTCGCGGCGGAATTCGCCGAGCGGGTGACCGAACGCGTCAAGTCGATGCGGATCGGCCGCGGCACCGAGGACGGCGTCACCATCGGCCCGCTCATCGACGACGACGCGGTCCGCAAGGCGGCCGAACTCGTCGCCGACGCGACATCGCGCGGCGCGACGGTGCGCACCGGCGGCGCGCGGGTCGAGGGACCCGGCAGTTTCTACCAGCCGACCGTCCTCACCGGAGTGGCCGCGGGCAGCGACATCCTGCGCGAGGAGATCTTCGGCCCGGTCCTCGCGATCTCGACCTTCGCGTCTGAGGAAGAGGCCGTGCGCTTGGCGAACAACACCGAATACGGTCTCGTCTCCTACGTTTACACGCGCGACCTCGCACGCGGTCACCGCATGATCGACGACCTGGAGACCGGCATGATGGGCCTGAACGCCGGCGTCGTCTCCAACGCCGCGGCTCCCTTCGGCGGTGTCAAACAGTCGGGCATCGGCCGCGAGGGCGGTTTCGAGGGCATCCACGAATTCCTCGCCACCAAGTACACCCTCATCCCCGGCTGAACGCCGATCCCTCGCAAGTCTTTCGAAACTCAGCTCCCACAGGGAGGACAACCCATGCAGTTCCATCACCACGGCTACGTATCCACCGATCCGCGCGTCCGACCGCCCGCCGGCACCGGCATCGAACGCCCCGCCGACCTTCCCGACCAGGTCGACGTGCTCATCGTCGGCGCGGGGCCGGCCGGCATGATCGCCGCGGCCCAGCTCGCCCAGTTCCCGGCCATCAGTACCCGCATCATCGATCGCCGACCCGGACGCCTCGACGTCGGGCACGCCGACGGCATCCAGGCCCGCAGTGTGGAGACATTCCAAGCCTTCGGCTTCGCCGAACGCATCACCGCCGAGGCATACCGAATCACCGAAACCGCCTTCTGGAAGCCCGATCCGGAGCAGCCGGCCAATATTGTGCGTGTCTCCCGCACACCCGACGACGACCGCGGCATCAGCGAATTCCCGCACCTCATCGTCAATCAGGCGCGGGTCCTCGACTATTTCGCGGAGGTGGCCCGTAACGCGCCGACCCGGCTCGAGCCGGACTACGGCTACGAGTTCGTGACGCTGGAGGTCGCCGACGAGGGTGAACGACCGGTCACCGTGACCCTGCGCAACACCACCGGAGAGCACGCCGGCCAGGATCGAATCATCAAGGCCAAGTATGTGATCGGCTGCGACGGCGCGCGCAGCCGCGTCCGGGAAGCGATCGGGTGCCGGTTCATCGGCGATCAGGCGAACCACGCCTGGGGCGTGATGGACGTCCTCGCCGACACCGACTTCCCCGATATCCGCCTCAAATGCGCCATCCAGTCCAACGACGGCGGCAGCATCCTCAATATCCCGCGCGAGGGCAACTTCCTGTTCCGAATGTACGTCGATCTCGGCGAGGTGCCCGCCGGCGACAACGGCAGGGTCCGCGAGACTTCACAGACGGACGTCGAAGCCCAAGCCAACAAAATCCTGCACCCGTACACGCTGACCGTGAAGCATGTCGCCTGGCGCAGCGTCTACGAGGTCGGCCATCGCGTGACCGACCGGTTCGATGACGGGCCCGCCGAACACCGAAACCCGCGTGGGCCACGGGTTTTCATCGCCGGTGACGCGTGCCATACGCATTCGGCCAAGGCCGGCCAGGGCATGAACGTGTCCATGCAGGACGGGTGGAACATCGCCTGGAAGCTGGCTCATGTGCTCGACGGCCGGGCACCCGAATCGCTGCTGGACACCTACTCCGCCGAACGACAGGTGGTCGCCCAGAACCTCATCGACTTCGACCGCGAATGGTCGACCCTGATGGCGACCCGGCCCGAGGAGATGGCCGACCCCGGCCACCTCGAGGAGTTCTACCTCGAGACCGCCGAGTTCCCAGCCGGGTTCATGACCCGATACGCGCCGTCGATGCTGGTCGCCGAGGCCGGGCACCAGGAGCTCGCGACTGGGTTTCCACTGGGCAAGCGGTTCAAATCGAACATGGTGACGCGGGTGTGCGATGCGAATCCCAAACACCTCGGTCACCACGCGACCGCCGACGGCCGGTGGCGGATCTATGTTTTCGCCGACACGCCCGCTGCGGGCGAACCCTCGAAGACGAGCGAGCTCGCCGACTGGCTCATCACGTCGGCCTCGTCGCCACTACTGGCCCATTCCCCCGACAGTTCGGACCTCGACGCGTGGTTCGACGTGAAGGTCATCTACCAGCAGGACCACGCCGGCGTCGATCTGAGCAGGGTGCCCGCGGTCTTCCTGCCGAAGGTCGGGCCGTTCCGGGTCACCGACTACGAAAAGGTATATGCGGCCGCGCCTTCCGACGACATCTTCGCGGCGCGCGGTATCTCTCGCGACGGCGTGATCGTCGTCGTGCGGCCCGACCAGTACGTCGCCGACGTCCTTCCTCTCGACGCGACCGACGAGCTCAGCGCGTTCTTCGACGGCGTGTTCGTGAAACGACGCCAGCGCGTCTGAAGCACCGCACGGAATGCCCGTTGCATAAGAAGGTGTTCGAATAACGGTACGATGCCGGGCATGGCCGAGATCGCTCAGACTGCCGACCACGCACTGCGGATCCTCCTCGAACTGGGGAACGGGGAACCGCTGAGCCCAGCCGTGCTCGCCGAACGTCTCGACCTCAACCGCACCGTCGTCCACCGGCTGCTGGCCACCCTCGCCGCGCGCGGCTTCGTCTCACGCTACGGTTCGCTGTACCGGCCGGGCCCGACGCTCATCAGGCTGGCGAAAGTCATTCAGCCCGATCTGCGATTGATCGCGGCCCCCGTGCTCGAAGCCCTGGCTCAGCAGACGGGCGAGTCGGCGGTCCTGCACGTCCCGGACAATCAGGATGCCGTCGTCCTCGACCAGGCGGTTTCCAACCGACACATCGTGCAGGTCAACCACGAGATCGGATCTCGCCACTCGCTGGCCGTCA
This sequence comes from Nocardia sp. NPDC059236, assembly GCF_042754085.1. NCBI lineage: Bacteria > Bacillati > Actinomycetota > Actinomycetes > Mycobacteriales > Nocardiaceae > Nocardia > Nocardia sp. NPDC059236. The sequence goes on along the minus strand of NZ_JBHZAF010000025.1, from coordinate 42,821 downwards.
GCGCCAGCGGCAGGGCGATTCTCGCCTATTCCGAACCGGCTCTCATCAAGCTGATGACCCGAAACTCCGACCAGCCCGCCGGCCTCGAGCGTACGCTCGAAGCCGTTCGGCAGCTGGGTTATTCGACGTCGCACGATGAACTCCAGCAGGGTGTGCACGGGGTCGCGGTGCCGATCCTCACCCCGGACAACACCCCCCTCGGCAGCCTGGCGGTGCTGACCCCGGTCATTCGCTCGACCGGGATCGAGCAGTACATCGACGCGCTGCTCGCGGGGGCGAAGCAGATCACCGCAGCCCTCTTCGCCGGTCCGAGCGACGAGGGCTGACGGTGTCATCGCGGCACTGATCATCGGCTGACCCACGGGTTCCGTGGTTGCCGCATGCGCCAGAAATAGAGCCCATCATCCGATGATTTGCGCCCATCAATCGGTGATCAATCGTTTCCGATATTCGAAATCTCTTGATCTATATACGGTCTCATGTGCTAATGTCTGAGCCACTTCCAAGGCACTGGTTCCCTCGAACGAGGACACTTCGGCCGGAAGCAAACACCCCCCACCCCGTCGAAGACCGTCCAACCGTTGAAACGGCGACATTCATTCACCGAGCGAAACCGCCATGACGCATGGCCGGTATTCGCCGATAACGAATTCGGTTGGTCCAGTGTCTTCCGACCCCAAGACCCCTTTTTCACGGAGGATCTCCATGGCCCGCAACCGGACGCAGAAAAGGACCCAGGTCCTTGCTTCAGTCGGCACCATTGCCGCGTGCGGAACATTTTTCGGCACCGTAACAATCGGGCCGGCCACGGCCGACACATTCGTTCCGCTTCCTGACGGTCAGCGCCAGGGCCCCGATTCGGTCACCATTACCCGCAATGGCGAACACGCCATCATCTCCCCGTCCCTGGCGGCCAACGGAGCCGGCCGGAACGTATGGGTCAGCGGAAATGTCAGCGCCGATGTTCCGAACGCGCCCTCGACCACCCCCGGCCCGTTCAACTTCCCGTCCGGAAATCCCGGCACGAACAATTCGTCCACCCACGGAACCTCGCAGCTCAACACCGGATACATCATCGGATGCCAGGTCAGCATCGCCGACGACGCGATCAGCGCCGGTATCGCGGCGGGCATCTCCACCACCGGCGCGAATGCCTCGGGCTCCCTCGGCGTCAATATCGGTCCCGGCGAAGTCAAATTCGTTCCGATCGATTTCAAGGACATCACCGCGCCCGGCACCTACTCCGTCGAATACCAGGACGTCCAGATGGATATCCAAGGCTGCGCCGGCTATGCCCAAGCCCGCGCGTACACCGTCGTCGAGGTCGTCGGCGACCACTATTCGAAGACGTCCTTGTACGGTCAGCCCTTCAGCATCGGCTGACCGCATCCATTTCGGAAACCACCAAATCCTCGCAGGACATCAATAGGGAGAGGGACACTCCATGAAATTTCATAGCATTACAGGCAGATGCGGTGCCGCCGGCGTAATGGCCGCCGCATCGATTGTTCTCGCCGACACCGCGATCAGCCACGCCGACACCATCGTCCCGCTGGCGGGCGCGGAACTGACGAAAACGCTGTCCGACGGCACCGCGGTCACCGTTCGCATCGCCGGCGAGTCCGCGAATATCAACCCCTCACTGGGCGATACGCCGCTGCACCGGAACGCATGGGTCTCGGCGAGCGCACAAGTCGAACTGTCGGGCAACAACTCCGACGTCGGCGGGTCGATCTACCCCGGGTACATCGTAGGCTGCCAGGTCAATATCGCCGGCGGCAACGTCAACGGCGGTCCGAGTGGCGGACTGGACTGGAGCGACGGCCAGACCGTGCGCCCGAGCGCCGGAGCCAATGGCGGAGCCAGCCTGACTCTCGGTCCGGGACAGGCGAAGTCGTTCTATGTGCTGGATCTGGAAGCACCCGATCCGTTCGGCGCCGACACCCACAACAACTTCAACATGTTCAAAGGCAACAACGGCTCGGTGACGTGGGCAGATGAGACCATCGGGCTCAGCGGCTGCGCCGGGTACGCGCAGGCTCGCTCCTTCGTCAGCGTCGAGGTGATCACCCCGACGGTCACCTCCTGGATCACCGTCTACGGGCAGCCGTTCAGCATCGGCTGATCCGGACGGAACCGAACGAGCGCCCTGATCTCCGCCATCGGCGAGGATCAGGGCGCTCGTCGCTCGGCGTATTGCCGGAATTCCCAGCACAACCCCTAGTGGGATCCGCCGATCACACTGCGCGACAACGCATTCGAGATCTCGGCACCGACCGTCAACAGCACGTCGGCATGCCTGGTCAGATCCTCCGAACGCGATGTCGGCACCAGGATACCCACGCTGGCCACAGCCCGTCCGTCGTCCCCGAAGACGGGAACCGCCAAACCGTGTACGCCCTGCTGCAATTCATCATGTGACAGCGAATAGCCGAGCCGCCGCGTCCGGTCGAACTGTTCCAGCAGGACCTCCGGATCGCGCAGCCGCTCGACCACGCGCCGCACCGACGCATCATCGAGGAACGCGAGAATCGCACGGCCACTCGCCCCGTCCTCGAGCGGATGGCGGGAACCGATCGTGTGCTCCACCCGCACGATGTGCCCGGTGGACACCACCTGTTCGAGCACCACCGCCTCCTCGCCATCGCGCACATGCATCACGATGCTCTCCCCGACCTCCTCCGCCAGCCTGGTCATCGCGATGCGCCCCAACGCCCGAAGCTCCGGCTGCACACGCTCCGAAAGCCGCAGCAACGAGATCCCCGGGATGTATCCGCCCTCAGCGCGAGTGACGAAACCGCGCTCGCGCAGCGTGGAGAGCAGCCGGTGCACCACCGTCCGGTTCAATCGAAGATCGCGCGCCAGCTGAGCCGATGAGCGCGGCCCCCGCTCGGCCACCGCGAGCAGGATCGTCAACGCCTGATCGGCCGTCTTCGAGATCTCCGCCATCTCCCCACCTCTTCACCCAGCGAATTCACAGTGATAGCGCGGCCACGGGTCAACCGCTGATGAAGTTGACCGTCTTCTCGACGGTGTTCGCCGTGATCGCCTCCGTACCCAACTCCACGCCGACCCCGCTCGACCGCTGACCCGACCACGGCAGCGCCGGATGCGGCGGACCCCAGGCGTTGATCCAGACGGATCCGGTCTTCAGTGCCTTCGTATAGCGGGCGATCGCGGTCGCGTCGTTCGTCCACAGCACCGCGGTCAGGCCGTAGGCCGTATCGTTCGCCAGCCGCAGGGCTTCCGCGTCGTCGGCATAGGGGATCACCGTCGCGACGGGGCCGAAAATCTCTTCCCTGGCGATCGTCATATCGTTCGTACCGATGAAAACCGTTGGCGCGAAGAAGAATCCGGTATCACCGATCTGACTGCCGCCGATGATCAGGCGGGCGCCCTCGGCGATGCCGGACTCGACGTACCGCCGTACCCGATCTAGTTGAGCGCGGCTCGCCAGTGCACCCATCGTAGTCTCCGGGCTCATCGGGTCCCCGACGACGATCGACCGCGCGATCTCTGCCAGACCCGCCGCGACCTCCTCGACCCGCGATTCGTGCACCAGCACCCGCGACCCCGCCGCACAGGTCTGACCCTGATTGGCGAAATTCGCGTTGGCCACCACGGGCAGCGCCTGCGCGAGATCGGCGTCGGCCCTGATGATCTGCGGCGACTTGCCGCCGAGTTCGAGGGTGACCTTCTTCAACCCGTCGCCCGCGATCGACGCGATCCGCCGGCCGACCTCCGGGCTGCCCGTGAAGCTGATCTTGTCGACGTCGTCGTGCCGAACCAGCGCCTCGCCGGCCACCGCCCCCGATCCGGTCATCACATTCACTACACCGTCAGGAAACCCGGCCTCCTGAATCAACTGCGCGATATGCAGGGTGCTCAGCGACGCCAGCTCGGCGGGCTTCACGACCACGGTATTGCCGACTGCCAACGCGGGCGCGAGCTTCCACGACAGGATCATCGTCGGCGCGTTCCACGGGGTGATCGCCCCGACCACGCCCACCGGCTGGCGCAGCGTGTAGGACATTCTGTCGCGACCCGCGAACGGCGGCAGCGAGAACGTCGACCCCGTGACCTTGTCGGCCAAACCCGCGAAATAGCGGAAAGTATCGGCCGCGAGCGGAATCTCGAAGAGGAACGGTTCATTGAACGGCCTGCCGACATCGGCGGCTTCGAGACGAGCGAGCGTCTCGCGGTCACGTTCGATCAGGTCGGCCAGCTTCCAGAGCAGTCGTCCCCGTTCGCTCCCGGACAGCTCCGGCCAGGGGCCGCTCTCGAATGCCCGCCGAGCCGCCTGGACGGCCGCGTCCACGTCGGCGGCGGTTGCCGCGCTCAGTGTGGCGAGCGGCTTTTCGGTGGCGGGATCGACGACATCGATCTCCCCTCCATCGGCGGAGGGTAGCCAGACGCCTCCGATGAACAGGCGCGTATTCGGCATTCGGATACGAGTCACGGTGTCTCCTCACTCAAGTCGATCCAATCGGATCGATTATCGCACAGCATGTTCGTTATACGAACACTTTCGGTGGAGCCTATACCAGCCCACAGCCCGTTGCCGCAGCCCGTTATCAACGGGCCGAACCGAGATCCAAGCAGGCTGCTGTCTCGACCCAGACCATCCCGCGATGCTTGACGGATCGCCCGGCCTGCCGCACACTCACAGACACATTGTCCGATTTTCGGTACATTGTTCACCATATTCGAACTTTCCGATCGATGGCGATCATGCCGCCGGAGCCCGGCCATGCGCACCATGAACCCGCAGTAGGAGCAGCAGATGACCGAACCCCGCTCAACCCTGGACGACTGTCTCCATGATCTGACTGCGGGCCGAGCCATAGTGCTACGCGAAGATCCGGAGCTGGCCACCCGCACCGCCCTCGTTTTCGCCGCCGGAGCCGCGACCACTGAACTCTGCGCCTTCGCCATCCGGCACACCTCCGGACTGCTGACCGCCACCCTGTCGTTCCAGCGAGCCACGCAGCTCGGGATACCCGCCCTCGCCCCGTCCTTCTTCGCCGCCGAACAATGGTGTGTGAGCGTCGATGCCGCCGACGACATCACCACCGGCATCTCGGCGGCCGACCGCGGACTCACCGCACGCCTGCTCTCGCGGGAGAGTTCCACTGCGGATTCCTTCCGTCGGCCGGGCCACCTGATGGTTCTCGCGCTGGATCCACAGGCGCGGACACCCGGATTCGCCGGTGCGGCAACCGCTCTCGCCGTTTGCGCGGGACTGCCGCACACGATCGTCATGGCCGATCTCGTCGGCCTGTCGAATCCGACCGGCCTGGCGAACCTCGATGACGCGGCAGCTTTCGCGAATCTGCACTCCCTGCCGCTCGCCGACGCCGGCGATATCCGCCGCCGGGTAGCCGCGGAGTCCGACGGCCGGGTCCCGTCTCACCATTGATTCCGATCCGGACATCGAAGCAGAGCGGAGTATCGACTCCGCTCTGCGATCCGCGTTGACCGCTGTCCTCACCTGACCGTCTTCGGTTTATCCGACCGTCAGACCTTGTAGACCTGCTTGAACTTCGCACGCCCCAGACCGAAGCCGGTGAGATCTGGGGTGGCCCATCCCGCGAAAGAACCGCTGTATGCGTCCACCGAGTTCGGGAAGAACGGGATCAGATAGGGGCCCCGGTCGAAGAGGATCCGCTGCATCTTCTTCACCAGCACGCTCCGCTGACCCGCATCCAGCGTCGCCTCGGCCTGCTTGTAGACGGCGCGATACTCCTCATCGTTGTAATTCGACGGGTTCCCCTCGGTCGCGTCGGCGACTGCCGCGGTGGTGAGGAAGGACACCGACGGCCACGTCGTGACTGCCAGTGGCCATTCCGCGCTGTTCTGCGCGCCCACACCGAACAGGGTGGCCGGATCCACCTTGCGGACGACGAGATTCAACCCCGCCTTCTTGGCGTTCTCCGCGATCACCGAACACACCTCGACGACACCCGCCGCGATCGGGCTGGTCACCAACTCGATCGGCGCACCGTTGTATCCGGCATCGGCCAGCAGCTTCTTCGCCGCCGGAATGTCCTGCTTGCGCACCAGTGACGTATCGAACGCCGCGTCGTAGGGCGAATACACGTCGCTGGCCGTGACGCCGTGACCGGACAGCGCCACCGCGACGGCCTGATCTCGGTCCACGCACAGCCGCAGCGCCTGCCGCATCCGCGGATCCGCGAAAACTCCCTTGTCGCTGCGCATCACGATCGGCGAGAAGGCCCCCGTCTTGGATTCCAGCATGTTCAACCCGTTCTGCTTCAGCACCGGAATCTGCGCGTACGGCACCTGCGTGATGGCATCCACCTGACCACTGATCAGCGCGTTCACCCGCGCCGCGTCGTCGGTAATGTCGACCAGCACCAGACTGTCCAGCAAAGCCGGTGTGTCCCAGTAGTTCTCGAACCGATCGAACACGCTCTGCTGCCCCGGAGTGAAGCTCACGAACTTGAACGGTCCCGTACCGACCGGCTTCAGCGGGTCGTAACCCACCGGAACCACATTGCACAGCTGGCCGTCACCCAACCGGGTGGCGAAGGTCGCGCACGGCTGCCGCAGCGGAACCTGAACCGTCCGCGCGTCGATCTTCTTCAGGCCGGCCACATCCACCGGGCCCAGCTGATTCGCGCCGAACGCGACCAGCTTCGGGTCGAAGATGCGCTGCAGCGTGAAGATCAGATCATCGGCATCGAGGCTCTTGCCGTTGTGGAACTCGATCCCCTGCTTCAAACGAATGGTCCACGAATCCGCGGTGGCGTTCGATTCGACAGTCTCGGCCAGCCGGAAGCTGAACTTGAACTCGTTGTCGATCTGTGTCACCTGGTCGTAGAGGTTCGCCAACCGGAAACCGTCGGGAACCGTCGCGGTCTGATGGGCGTCGAGCGAATCGGTCACGCCGCCGCCGGCCAGCCCGACCCGCAGGGTTCCGCCCTTGGTGGGGTTGCCGGTCAGGCCGGGGGCCGAGCCGTTATTGCCGTTACCACATGCCGCGAGCAGCCCGCCGAGCACCAGAAAGGAGGCTCCGGCGGTCGCACCCTGCAACAGGCGACGACGAGACAATGGCTGCTCGAGCCTGCTCGACGCAGATCCATTTTCATTCATGTCTTTTCTCCACTGTCTGATATCGCCTGGAGCTGCGGCACGGCAGGCCGATGATTTCGCCGATAAGCACAGCCGCCCATGCGCGGGCGGTCTTATCGGGAATTGCGGTAGGGGGCCACTCCATGGGAGCGTTTCCTCTGAGAGTATATACGTAATTCTTTAGTAGACAACCGGTACGACAAAGAAGTTGCTCCGCAACCATGGAAGGATCGCTGGCATGACAGACCACCTCCAGGCACTCGCTGCCAACGTCAAACGTCTGCGCGAGGTGCACGGACTCTCACTGGCGCAGTTGAGTGACCGGTGTGGCGTCGCGAAGGCCACGTTGTTCAAGGTGGAACAGGCTCGAACGAATCCGACCCTGGAAACCATGGTCGCCATCGCCGACACCTTCGGCGTTCCGTTCGCCGACCTCGTCGGCGTTCCCGACCGGGCAATCGTCGAGGTGGTCCGGCCCGGCGAGGGCCAGAACATCTCCGACAACGCCTCCGACGGGAGCATTCTGCGCAGCCAGGTGATCGGCGCGGGCACCCTCGAGGTGCACTCGCAACGCTTCCACAGCGGCGTCAGCGAGGTCTCCCCTTCCCACGGCACCGGCGCCCGCGAACACGTCCTGGTCCGAACGGGATCGATCACACTCGGCCCGGTCGGGTACGAGGTGACGGTGACGGCCGGCGACTACGTCACCTACCCCGCGGACCGTCCGCACCGCTGGCAGGCCGTCGACGGCGACGCCGAACTGTGGATCGTGCACACCTATCCCGGTGGCACAGCGCATATCGAAATCTAGTGCGCCGCATGGATTCTCACCCGCTCATCGATGGGCGGGTGATCGATCCGCTCAGGCATCGCTCCACGACCAGGTGATATCCAGCTTGTCCGTCTTGGCCGAGAATCTCACCAGATGCTCGGTGAGCGCCTCGCAGATCGCCTCGACCGTGCCGGCGTCTGCCGCGCTCACCCGGAGCTCGAGGGCCGCATCGGAACTGGCAAACTCCACGACACACGCCGAGAACTTCTCGTCGGCATCGAAGTGCATCGTGGCCTGCCCCTCCGAATCCTCCAGCCTCGCCGCACGCCGGCCCCAATGGCCGACGAACTGCTTGACGTAACGGGCACCGCGGTCCGTCGCGATCGATGACGTATTGGTGAACATTATTATTTACCTATCGTTGTTCTAATATCCGACAGTGAATCTCTGGTCCACGAAATGCGGTTCCTCGATCTCATCGAGAATGGCGGTGGCGAAATCCTCATACGAGATCGACGATCTCCCGGCCGCGTCCACGACAGGGCCATCGAGTCCCGTGCGATACATACCCAGACGTTGCCCCGGCTCGAAATACACCGGAGGCGGCGAGATGAAAGTCCAGCTCACGCCACATGCCGATGCATGCTCCCGATAGTGATCCAATGCCGCGGCCTGCGCCCGGGCAGACCCCAGGAAGGCCACCGGAAATCCGGGCGAATCGACAATTCGCGTTCCATCCGGGGTGAGCAGACTGCCTCCGCCACCCATATGAATCAACCGCGGGCGCGGGACCTTCGCCGCAGAAACTACCGCGACCATATTCTTCGCGACTTCGAAGGCCGGATTGCCGTCTCGAGATCCCACCGCGATCACGATAACGTCGACACTCGGACAGATTCCGGCCACGAAGTCCGCATCCAGTGCATCTCCCTCCACCAACTCCGAGCCGGGCATAATTTGTGTGGATGCCGCATTGCGAACCACCGAAAGCACCGTATGCCCACGAGGCAGCGCTTCACCGGCGATACGCACTCCAGCCGTTCCAGCGGCACCGAATATTGCGATTCTGGACAAAATACCTCCACCTACCCGGTCAGAACTTCGGTAATCGGCCGGCCCGATCAATCCCGCTCGGCGCCGACAATCCGATGGAACCCGCTGCGATGAAAGACGAGCGGATCGGAGTGCGCGCCGATATCGATGAGATTCAGTGCGAGAACGACGATCAGATGGTCACCGGCGACCGTCGACGAATGAATCGAGCCTTCCATCCACGCCGCCGCGTCATCGATCAATACCGCTCCCGACGGACGCGCCGAATAGCGCACGTTCGCGAACCGATCGCCTTCCTTGGCAGCCAGATCCCGCGCGATCGACCGGTTCGCCTGACTGAGCACGCTGACCCCCAGCACCGCACTCTCGGCCAGGATCGGCCAGGTCCGCGACGTATCCTGAATGCACACCGCTACCAGCGGGGGATCCAGGGACACCGGCACGAAGGTGCTGACGGCCATGCCCACCGGCGACTCGCCGTCCAGGGCGCACACCGCGACCACGCCGCTGGGGCATTCACCGAATACCCGCCGCAGTTTCACGGAGTCGAACTCTCTCGTAGCAGACATCATCAGTATTGCCTCTCAATTCGAGACGACCGGATTCGAGGCGAAGTAGGTACCACGACATCGAGTCGTCCATCGTATAATCTTGCGCACATTCCGGTATCTGTGACCGATGTTCTATGCTTGGGCCATGGCCAAACGAACCCCAGGGTCCTCCGAGCACGACTCGGATACGAAGTCCAAGGAGAAGCCTGCCAATCCGGGTTCATCGGATCGGTCGACCTGGCGGCCGCGTGACCCGAAGGCCCGGCGCGCACTCATAATCGCCACCGCCAGGGATCTCATCATCGAAGTCGGCGTTCGACAACTGACCCACCGCCTGGTCGCGGAACGCGCGAATATTCCGCTCGGATCGACCACCTATTACTTCGCTTCATTGGAAGACCTCCTCGCCGAAGCCATGGAATATCAAATGCAGCAGCAGGACGCCACCATGCAGTATTGGGATGACCGGCTGATGAGTTCGACTGATCTCGCCGCCGAAATGGCCGATCTGGTCGCCACTTATCTGGAGGATGGCGGAATGCCGACCGCTGAATTCGAACTCTTTGTCGCGGCATTCCGGTCCGAACGTATTCGCGGCATCGCGAAAGAATCACTCGGCCGCATAGTCGGGGTGCTGACCCCGCTGATCGGAGCCGAGTCCGCGACCGAATTGGCGAGCTTCAGCGAAGGAATCATCCTGCGTTCTCTCATCACCGACGTCATTCCGTCACGACACGATCTGCGCCGTTCCTTCGCGAAGATCCTCCGTACCGACTGAGTCTGCTCGAAAATCGAGGACCAGCTCGGTCGGCAGGACCGGAGTGTCGGCCAGCAGTCCGCGGGTATACGCGGCCCGGGGGCTGAGCAGCACTTCGGCCGCGGTCCCGATCTCGTCGATGCTGCCCTGATGCAGGGACATGACAGTGTCGGCGATCTCGCTGACCACCGCGAGATCGTGGGTCACGAACACCAGCGCCAAGTGCTCTTCTTCTTGAAGCTCCTTCAGCAGCCGGATGACGCCCTGTTGCACGGACACATCCAGCGCCGAGGTCACCTCATCGCACACCAGCACCCGCGGCCGGCTGATGAGCGCACGGGCGATCGCCACCCGCTGCCGCTCGCCGCCCGAGAGCTGAGCCGGGTATTCGCTGGCGATCGATGCCCTGAGCTGGACCCGATCCAGCACGCTGCTGATCCGCGCGTCCTTCTCCGACCGCGACAGCGAGGTCAGCAGGTCGAGCGGCGCGCCGACCGAATCCCGCACAGTACGACGGGGATTCAACGCACTGAACGGATTCTGGAAGATGTACTGGATCTCGCGTCGCTGATCGCGGGTACGCCGCCGCGCGTGCGGGCGCAGTTGCGCACCGCCGAGTTTCACGGTTCCGGCATGCTGATGATGCAGGCCGACGATCGACCGCGAGAGGGTCGACTTTCCAGAGCCGGACTCCCCCACCACCGCGAGACACTCGCCCGCGTTGAGGGAGAAGCTGATACCGGACAGGATCGGCGTCCGCCCATAGGAGGCGCTGAGGTTCTCCACGGTCAGCACGGGCGGACCGGCCGCGGTCACGGCCCGCACAGGCGTTTCCGTGCGTGTCGCCGCCGTCATCAGGGTCGGCACCGCCGACAGCAGCCGGCGCGTGTATTCGTGCTCCGGCCGGGTGAAAACCTGTTCCACCGCACCTGACTCGACGATGCATCCCTTGTACATCACCATCAGGCGGGTCGCCATATTCGCGATCACCGTCAGATCGTGGGTGACGTAGAGGGCGGCGACGCCGTGCGCGCTGCTCATCTCCTTCACGATCTTCAGGACCCGCGCCTGGGTGGTCACGTCGAGCCCGGTGGTCGGCTCGTCCAGGACCACGAGTTTCGGCTTGAGCAGAAATGCCATGGCGATGGAGACGCGCTGCTGCTGGCCGCCGGAAAGCTGGTGCGGAAAGCGTTGTGTCACATTCATTTCCGGGCCCAGGCCCACCTCGACCAGGGCGTCCGCGATGCGCGTCTCGACCTCCGATTTCGCCAGGCCCGGTTCATGGAATTCGAACAGCTCGCGCAGCTGAGTTCCGATGCGGTGCGCCGGATTCAGCGCAGTGGCCGGGTCCTGCGGAATGTAGGCGACCGTCCGGCCGCGCATGTCCCGCAGCTCCTCCGCGGACATCTCGGCGATATCGCGACCGTCGATCACGATATGGCCGCCGGATATCTCGGCGCCGGCGCGAACGTCACCGAGCAGGGCGACACCCGTGGTCGTCTTCCCGGAGCCGGTTTCCCCGACCAGTCCGACGATCTCGCCAGGAGCGATCTCGAAAGCGACATCCTCGACGATGACGGTTCCGCTGCTCTCCAGCCGGACCTGCAAACCATTGACGGAAACTGTGTTCATTTTCCGGCAGTTCCCTTCTTGCGATTGCGACGCGGACCGATTCGGCCGATGACGCGACCGACGCCCTCGGTCAGCAGATTGGTGCCCAGCGTGAAGACGGCGATACACAGCACCGGTGCGATCAGGCCCCAGGGTTGGATGGCGAGTCCGAGGCGGTTCTGATTGACCATGAGCCCCCAGTCGGCGGCGGGCGGTTGCAGGCCCTGACCGACGAAACTGATGGCTGCGACGACGCCGATCGACCAGGTCAGCCGCAGGCCGAACTCGACCATGATCGGGGTGATCACGTTCGGGAGAATCTCCCGGAACAGGATGTAGGGCGTCGACGCCCCCAATGCCTGTGCGGCCTGGGTGTATTCGCGTTTCGCGACCTCCATCGTCGCGCCGCGCACCACGCGGGCGACACCGGGAATCCACGCCAGCGCGACGACGCCGGAGATCAGCAGGGGTTTCGGGCCCAGCAGGGACACGAACAGCAGCACCAGCACAATTCCGGGGAAGGCCAGAATGATGTCCATGATCCGCATGAGCGTGTTGTCGACGAGGCCCGACGAATAGCCGGCCAGCAGCCCGATCGCCGAACCGATGACAACGCCCAGAATGGTTGCGAGCGCGGCCATCCACACCACGCTGCGTCCACCCAGCAGCGTGCGCGACAGCACGTCCTGCCCGAGGTAGTCGGTGCCCAGCGGGGTCGCTGACGAAGGCCCCTGATAGGGCATTCCGACGAGATCTCCCGCGCTGTGCGCTGCGAAAACCGGTCCGATGAAGGCGATTGCGAGCACGATCGCCGTCAGCGCCAGCCCGGCCACGAATCGCGGTTCGCGTAGACAGCGGGACCAAAGGGTGTGCCGGTCAACCGTTTTCGGCTCGGAAGTGATTGTTTCTGCGGTTGCGGTCACAGCTGCTCCGTCCTGAGCCGGGGAGAAACATAGATCGTGACGACGTCACCGATCAGATTGAGAACTACATAGGCGAGGGCGAACAGCAGTGTGACCGCCTGGATCACCGGGAGATTTCTGTTCGACACCGCGTCGGAGAGGGTCCGGCCCAGACCCGGATAGTTGAACAGGTATTCGACCACGACCGTGCCGCCGGTGAGATAGGCCAGCGTCATGGTCGCACCCTGAATGGTCGGCACCAGGGCGTTCGGAAGCACGTGTCGGCGGACGATCGCGGATGCCGGGACACCCTTCAATCGCGCCATCCGCACATATTCACTTTCGAAGACTTCGATGACCGAGCCGCGGGTGAGCCGGGTGAGATACGGGAAGCCGGCCAGTACCAGTGTCGCGACCGGCAGGATCAGCTGCTCCGGCTTGTGGAACGGGCTCTCCCCCGCGGCGATGACGCTCACCGCCGGAAGGACGTGCAGGATCGATGTCGCGAACACCCCGACGAGGATGAGCCCGACGACGAATTCGGGGATCGCGGTCAGCGCGACCGAGGCGCCGAGCACACCGACATCGACCGCGCTGTCGCGCCTCGCGCCCGCGTACGCGCCCAGCAGGATCGACAGCGCCACCACGATCCCACCGGCCAGCAGGACCAGGGTCAGAGAATTGAACAGCGGTCCCGAAATAACCTTCGTGACCGGTTCCTTGCCGCCAAGCAGCGAGTTTCCGAAGTCCCCGTGGAACAGGTTGCCCAGCCAGGAGAAATACTGTTCCACCAGCGGCCGGTCCAGACCGAGCTGGTTTCGCAGGGCCGCGACCCGCTCGGGTGTCGCGGAATTTCCCAGGATTGCGCTGGCCGGGTCGCCCGGTAGCGCCTGGGTCGCGGCGAATACCAGGACCGTCACCGCGAAGGTGGTGAGAAGCCCGTATGCGACCCGCTGCGCGGTGAAAACCAACCTGGCTCTCCCACCCCCAGAAGCCCGAGCCGGTCGTTCAGTTTTGCCAATATGCACCGACGATCCGCGGTGCAGATCGTCGCTACTCACCGGTTGTTCATCGGTATCTGGGTGGTGAGAAAGAGTCATGTTGGATCATTTCATCTTGGATTTGTGCAATGACTGCGACGCAATTCCCGGAAAGCCACGCACCGGCGAATTCGATCGCGACTCATATCAGATGACCGGCACCCGGAGTTCGTCCACGTGCGATGTCATCACATCGAGCATTCCCTCGCCCTCGACATGCGCGTGCGCCGGACGCGGCGGACGCGGCGACCGTGCGCCGGCCTCGGCCAGGGTCTCGTAGCCGGCTGGCGGGGTGTGGGCCCAGAACGGTCGTCCGCCCGGGGCACGGAAACGTGGGATCACCTCGCGGGCGAACATGCTCATGCTCTTGCGGGTCATCCACTCCGGCATGGTTCCGCCATCGGCGGTGACGACCACCTGTCCGGCGCCCAATTCGTCGACGACCTGTTCCAGGCCCGCCGCCACGGTGTCGGGAGAGCCGACGATGGCCATGCCCTCGCGCACCAGATCATCGAAATTCAATTCCGACGGCGACTTGGAGCGATATCCGCCGCCCATCATGCCCTGCAATGACTCGACGCTGGTATATCCGGGCGGGAACGCATCGTGGAAAGCGGACCGCATCAGGTTCTGGTGGAACCACATCAGATGCGGTTCGGCTTCCTTCCGGGCCTGCTTATCGGTCTCGGCGACATAGATATGGACGACGGCGGCGATCTGGTCTCGGTTCGTCTCGTAACCGTATTGGTCCGCCGCGATCTGACGGAACGTCTGCGTATTGCGGATGAGGGTCTTCCGCGGATTCATGATCGCCATGTAGGTGTGCTGGCCGGCGGCCGCCACCTCCAGCGATTCACGGGAACCGGCCGCACGAATCCACATCGGCGGCACCCGCAGCGGCCGCGGGTAGATATTGGCGATGGGGAGGTGGAAGTACTCGCCGCGATGCTCGAACGGGCCCGGCTCCGACAGCGCCCGCTTGATGAGCGACAGGCTCTCCTGGTACCGGCCGCGCGCGGTGGTCGGGTTGACGCCCATCTGGTGGTAGGCGGGACCGATGCCGAGCGGGAAGCCCACATAGAAGCGTCCACCCGACATGATGTCGAGCAGCGCGATCTCCTCGGCGACCTTCAGCGGGTTGAGGTAGGTGTTGATGACCGGACCGACCGCGCCGACATGAATGCGGGACGTGCGGGCGAGCAGCCACGAGGCCAGCAGCATCGCGCTCGGGAACGGGCCCGGCGCACGCTGTTCCATGGTGACCATGCCGTCGAAGCCCAGCTGCTCACCCATTTCCAGGGTGGTCAGATACCTGGCGAGGGCCTGCTGGGACAGCAGGGGCTGGCTGAACTCCCCGTTGGGAAGGTCGACGTAATTGGATTTGCGACCCTCGTTGATGTCGGGGATGTAGCCGTCGTTTCCCGACATGAAGAGGTGGAATTTCAGCCGGGACAGCTCGGCCGCGCCGCTATTCGATTCGGTGTCAACGGTATTGGTCACGAGTGCACTCCCGCGGTCGTCGCGATCTGCGCCGCCAGGCGCTTGGGTTCTTGAATGATGAGCAGATGCTCGGTGGGGGCCGCGGTGCCGGTCAGCGTCGTGAGACTGGCCTGCGGAAGGATTTCGGAGTACTTGCGCGCGATGGAGAGCGGCAGCACCCCGTCCCGCTCGGGGACGATGACCTGGGCCGGCACCTGGACCCGCGGCAGTCGCGTCTCCAGCTTGAGGTTGTAGCGCGGGTTCCAGGACACGCGGGCGAGCGCCGTCGCCTCCTTGTAGTTGTGGATCATCTGCGCGGCGGGGTCGCCCTCATCGAGATAGGCGACCCAGTTCGGGCCGTCCGCGCCGAGCATGGCGTCCAGCCCCTCCTGTTCGTTCATCCGGAACAGGTCCGGCATGGCATCTTCCGCGTCGGGCCGCAGGCCGCCCGGCGCGACGAGGGTCAGCGACCGCAGGCGCTCGGGATAGAAGGACGCGAATTCGGCGGCGATCCAGCCACCGAACGAATGACCGACCAGGTGCACCTTGTCGAGCTCGAGCGCGTCGAGGAGATCGGCGTAGTGGATGGTGAGGTCGTCGAACGTCGTCACCCAGTCGGGCAGCGGGGTGTCGCCGAAGCCGGGGTGCTCGGGGACGATGACGTCGAAGGTCTGCGACAGTTCCTCGTACAGCGGCAGCCAGCGCCGCGTCAGGCCGGCGCCGTGCAGGAACAACAGCGGTTCACCGGATCCTTTGCGCCGGTAAGCGGTCGGCAGTCCGCGGACATCGAGGGTGGACGGCGGGGTGTAGTCGTCCCATGTGGGTTCGCTCATCGGAGTTTCCTCTTCTCTCTAACTGGACTGAATGCCGGCGGTTTCGGGTCGCGCTAGGTGATGCCGGTATTTCGGGGTGGGCAGACTCGACGCCTGGATGTATCCCGGGGGCGCGGCGAGCACATCGGGGATCCGGTTGATCACGGTCGCGTTGACCGCGTCGGGTCCGGGCACGATTTCGTGGCCGAGGGTGATGGACGGATCGGCGTCGAGGATCGCCTCGAAGGTGGCGTCCACGTCCGGTCGCCGTGCGGTCGTCGAATGGTCGGCGGACAACACGAATCCGTTGTCGCTGGTCAATGTCGCGAATTCGCGGACACCGATGATCTCTCCGACGCCGAAGGTGTGATCCAGCGTTTTCGAATACAGCGGTTCGGTGGCGAGCACCGGTGTGAATTCGCGTTCGATCCGGCCCATTTCATGCCCGAGTTCGCCCGCGATGATCGGGAGCACCGAGCCGAGGACCGAGGGCATCGTCCGCAATCCGGCGACCGCTTCGGCGAATCCCTCCGGTGTGGCCCCGATTCCGAGCTCGTCGAAGAACTCTCGCGGGTACCCGTCGACGCCGTGATGCTGCCGCACCAGGATCGAGCGCAGGTTCCGGACCGCCGCCGAAGCGTGCACGACCAGGCCGACCCAGCACACGTCCTGGATTCCGGTGGCGACGATGGAGACGCCGTACCGCGTTGCGATCTCGTCGAGTTCGGCGACAGCCTTCGGATCCAGGTCATAGCGGCTGAACAGGAACTCCGAAATGGTCAGTACATCGAGGCCGTGCGCAGCGTAGGAGCGCGCGATGTCGATGAACCCATCCAGTCCCACCCGGGCCGCGAGCAAGGCGATATCGGCGGCTGGCAGTATCGGCACGATATCGTCGATACTCGCGCTGACCCGCACCTCGAGGGCGCCGGCCTGCCCCAGGACATCGGTGAGAGTTGTTCCGGCCCACCGCGGATCGACGGCGGCGATCACCTCGATGCCGGCGTCCAGCGCGAGCCGGGCCACGGCGCAGCCGTGTTCCCCGAGTCCCACGATGATTGCGCGGATCGGTGTCATCGGAGTTCGGCACCCTTTTGCGCCACGATCTCGACTTCCATCTTCATCTCCGGGTTGAAGAGTTCGCAGATGGTGAGAGCGGCGGTGTAGGGACGGGGTTCGGGCAGTGCCTCGGCGAAGGCCGTATCGAATTGTCCGGCAACTTCACGGGAGGTGACGTACGGGCGGATCATGACGATGTCGGACATCGAGAACCCGGACTGTTCGAGACGATGCGCGATCTTGGCGATCGCCGTCTTCGTCTGCTCATAGGTGCTCTCGGACAATTCACCGGTGGCGGGATCGTGACCGGCCTCGGTGATGAACATCCATTCGCCGTTGTCGATGGCGGTGGAAAACGGGAATGGTGCGCCGGGCGGGCTCCAAGTGGTCCACGTGGTCATTGCTTTCAAACCCTCTCTTGTTGTTCGAATTACGTGTTGGCAGTGGGAAATTCGAGTGGTTGCGTGCGAGCCACCAGGTCGACCCACGCACCCGGCGTCAACTCGATGACCTCGACGCCCTCGGGCACGTGCTGTCGAAACTCCGCGACGGTTCCGGCGAGGAACGGCTCGGTGCCGTAGTGGGTCGGTACGACCCGCGATACCCCCAGCAGTTCGACCGCGATTCCGGCCTCGAGCGGGCCCATGGTGACGTGCCCGCCGATCGGCAGTACGGCGAGATCCGGTGCGTGGATGCGCGCGATCAGCTGCATATCCAGGAAGGCACAGGTGTCACCGGCGAAATAGACCCGGACACCGTCCTCGAGTTCGACCACGATGCCGCAGGCTTCACCGAGTGCCGTACCGTCCGGAGCGCTGGACGAATGGCGGGCGTCGGTGAGGCTGATGGTGACGCCGTCGATGGTGGTGGAGCCGCCACGATTGAGCGATTCCCCCACATTGACCTCGAGCCCCTGCGTCGCGAGCCAGAACCGCAGCTCCCAGGCGGCGATGACCGGGCAGCCGAATCGCTCGTACAGTTCGACGGTTTCCCCGACGTGGTCGAAATGCCCGTGCGTCAACGCGATCAGATCGGCTTTCTCCGGATGCCGTTCTCCCTCAGGGCAGGTCGGCGAGGAAAGCCAGGGATCGATGTAAATGGTCTTGCCGCCAGGGGTTTCGATCCGGTAGGCGTTGTGACCGAGCCAGGTCAACGTTCCGTTCGTCATCTGGTGACCCCGTATGTGCTGTCATCGGTGGAGGCGAGGGCCGCGACTCCGCCGCCGGCGAGCGCTGGCGAGGAGGGCGGGAAGTGAGCGGGGTCGAGAACTCCCGGATCCGCGTTCACAACATCGACCAGGCGGGCGACCACGGCCGCGTCGGTGAGCCGCGCGCCCGGGAAGGGCCGGTGTTCGAGCCGCAGGTCCGGATCGCCCCGAAGGATCACGGTGTCGGAGGGATCGGCGTCGGACGGGAGGAGTCTGCTGATGAAGCGGCCGGTGAACTCGACGCCCGCGGCCTGGAAGCGGATCGTTTCGACGGCTCCAGCGAGGCTTCCGGCCGGGATCGTGCCGCCGTGACCGTCCGGCAGGACAGTCTCCGCGATTACCGGTTCGAATTGCCGTTCGATCGCGCCGGCGCGCAGGCCGATCCGGCGGGCGAGAACACGTAGAGCGGCACCCAGTATCGCGGCCTCCTGTGACAGCAGTTCCTCCACCGCCGCGAACTGGGAGACATCGGCCCCCAGCTGAAATACCTCGCCCACCGATTTCGACAAGTCGCCCAACCCGACGATGTGGTCGATATCCACGCCGTGCAGATCGGCCACGAAATTCGTCACCAGCGCGGGCAGCTGCACCCACCACAGGTCCTGAATGCCGGTCGCCAGCACCGACACACCCGCCGCGCGCGCCCGCTCATCCATCGCGAACCGCCACTGCTGCGACGGATCGAACACCTCGGTTTCCAGGGTGACGGCATTGACCCCGTGGTCCAGGCAGGCCAGTAGTACCGCATCGTGCGCGTCGACGGGCCCGGAGATGGCGAGCACAGCGATCACCGGCCTCCGCATGGCCGCGGCGAAGGCCGCCGCCACCTCGCGCTGGATGATGACAGCATCGTCGGCGCCCTCGATCACCTCGGACAGGGCGCGGCCCGCATCACCGCGATCGACCGCGGCGACGATGTTCGCACCGCGCTTCACCAACAGCTCACCGATGCGCCGGCCGTGAAAACCGATGCCCACCAACGCGATATCGAGGCCGCGCAGTCCGACGGCGGTCATTTCGCGTACTCGTTCCGCACCTCGACGACCCCGCGGCCTGCCACCGACGCACGCGGCTGCAACTCCGGGCGGCCGTCGCGGGCGGCGAGTTCGGAGATCGTCCGCCAGCCGGCGGCCGGTTCCCCGCGATCCCACACCGGGCGACCGTCACGCCGGAACCGCGGCATAACCTCCTCGGCCAGCAAGCCGAGACTCTTGCGCACCAGCCAGGTCGGCATGGTGCTCTGATCGGCGATGACGATGACGCGGCCGGCCTGCAGGCGCTGCGCCACGAATTCCAGCTTCTCGGCGACGGTATCGGGGGATCCGGCGATGAGGGTGTGGTCGGCCACCGCCTCCTCCCACGTGGTGTCGGCGACCTCCTTGCTGCGGTAGCCACCGCGCATCATTCCGCTCAGCGACGCGGTGCTGACGTGTCCGGGCGGGAATGAATCGTAGAAGTGCGATTTCAGGAAGTTCTGGAAGACCCACATCAGATGCGGTTCCATTTCCTCGCGGGCCTTCTCATCGGTCTCCGCCACATGCAAATTGACGACGGCCACTGTCTGGCGCGGGTCGGCTTCATAACCAACGTCCCGGCACAGTTCCCGGAACAGCGCGGTGTTCTTCTCCAGCACCGGCCAGGGCACATTGACCGCCTGATAGGCGAGCCGCTTCTCTGCGCACAGTTCCAGGGTTTCGCGGGAGCCGGCCGCGGGAATCCACACCTCGGGATGCGGGGTCTGCATCTGGCGCGGCCACGGATTCACATACGGAATGTGGAAGTACTCGCCGCGGTGCTCGAACGGGCCGTCTTCGGTCCAGGCCCGCAGCATCAGATTCAGTGCCTCGCGGTAGCGTCCGCGCGCCTCGGCCGGGTTGGTGACACCGTAGGAGTGGTACTGCATGCCGATACCCATCGGCAGTCCGAGAATGAATCGGCCGCCGGAGAGGGTGTCGAGCACATTCACCTCTTCGACCAGTCGCATCGGGCTCGCGTAGGCGTTGAGGATCGGCCCGACTGCGCCGACACGAATATTCGAGGTGCGCGCCGCGACCCAGCCTGCGGTCTGCATGGCGGCCGAGCTCAGCCCGATCGGCCCGTTGTGCTGTTCGGTGGTGAGGACACCGTCGAACCCGAGGTGCTCGGCGTGGACCAGGGTATCCACATACTCCGACAGCACCTGTTGTCCGCGCAGCGGGCGGTACATGCTGTTCGGCGTCGAGACGAACAGGCTCTTGCGATCTGTCTCCACCGCGCGCGGCACATACGGGTAGCTGCCGTTATTGAATAGGTAGAACTCTAGTTCCGTCATATTTCGTACCGTTTCGTCGTCGTTGGTGTACCGGCCGACTAGCCGGCCAGCTCCTCGGTGAGGGGTTCCTCGAGCAATTGCCGTCCGGCCAGCTCCAGGTGGTCCTTTCGGAAATATCGATGCCGGACCGCGGTGGCCATGTCCCGGAAGATCCGCTCATAGGGTTCGGTCTGCAGAATCGACCGTGAACCGAAGATCTCCATAATGAGGTCCATGGCCTGCCAGCACAGCCGCGCGGTGATTATCGGGGCGCTGGTCAGCGCGGCTTCCTGTGCGGCGGAAAGGGGTTCATCGGCCCACAGGGCATCGGAGACCTCAGAGAAGAGCGACATCGTCGAGGCGCGCGCCGCCTGCCATAGTCCGTGTGCTTCGGCGAACGCGACCTGCACCGAGGTGCGGGACTTGAGGGTCGCGCCCCGATGGGATTTCGCGTCGGCACTGAGGTATTCCTGCAGTTCGTCGAGTGCGCGTTTCACCAAACCGAGCGGAACACCGGCTTGATTGGCGATGAAGACCGCGTAGTACCGCATGAGTCGATGCCGCTCGGGCGCGCCTTCGAACAATTCCCCGAACGGGAACAGCAGATGCTCGGGAATCTCGTACCCGGACACGGACCAGCCGGTGCTGCCGCTGCCGTTCAGGCCGGTGGTGAACCAGGTGTCGTGAGTTTCGATCACCCGCTTGGGAACCCACGCCATCCAGGTTTGCGGCTTACCGTCCGGACCGCACACCACCTGGCCGTCGTCGTATTTGTGGAAGGAGGCTACCGCCAGATCGCAGTTGCGGATTCCGGTGCCGAACGCCCATGTCCCGCTGAGCCGGTAGCCGCCCTCGATTCGCTCGGCGCGGCCGATCGGATGCATTGTCGCCGAGGTCGGCATGTCCATCGACGCATACAGTTCCCGCGCGACCTCGTAGGGCAGCAGGCTCGCGAACATCCCGGCGTCGGCGAGGATCGTGACGTTCCAAGCGGTGGAACCGTCGTGGTAGGCCAGTTCCTCGAGCAGTTCGACCTGCTGGTCCAGCCGCATCTCGGGTCCACCCCACGACGCCGGGAATCCGATGCGGAACGCACCCGAATCCACAAGTGCCGCAAGCACATTCGCGGTCAGCTGCTGCTCCCGCTCCATCTCCGCGGCATCGGCGGCGATGACCGGGCCCAGCGCCCGCACGCGCTGCATGATCTCGTCGGAGCTCAGATACTGGTCCTGATTCCAGGTCGCCTCGGTGGTCACGGAAGTGCCATCGGTATCGGTGGTCATTCTTTCGCCTGTCTCCTTCATATGGAAAGCTCCCGCCCCGTCATCGCGGAATTGCCCGGCACTTCGGCGGCCGCGGCGTCGTCGCGCCGCATGGCCGCGTGAACTTCATCCCGGCCCGGGATCAGCGAGGCCACTACCGCCGCAATCGCGAGCAGCACGGCGCCGCAGCTCAATGCCAGCCGATAAGAGAAGAGTCCGTCCGCTTCCGCGGACCTTCCACTGGCGATGATCGTGCTGAGGAGGGCGACGCCGGCCGCCGAGGCGAGTTGCATTATCAGCGTCCACAGGGTGGAGGCCGACGAATTGTGTTCCTGGTCGACGGTGGCGAAGGCGATCGTCTGACCCGGCAGCATCGAATACGCCATCGCAGATCCCACCAGGAACATGCACAGAGAGATCACGGGAATCGATGCGACCGGAATGATGATTACCAGCAGCGCGACGAATGCGGCGGCAGCAATCTGCCCGATTACCAGCAACAGCCGAACACCATAATGTTTCATCAGTCGCATGGCAATTTGAGTGGAAATCGCGACGCCCACGGCCTCGGGAAAAGTGGCCAGGCCGGCCGCGAGCCCCGAGGAATGCATCCCCTCCTGCAACAGCACAGGAACAACGAACAGCAGACCGCTGAACCCGATATAGGAGGGGACCATGACCGCGGCCGTGCGGGAAAGAAAGCGATTGCCGAGCAGCCGCAGTTCGATGAGCGGATGATCCGATCGCAATTCGATCCGCACGTGCGCGGCGATCAGCAGGATCCCGAGCACCCCGGCGGCCGGCACATCGGGGCTACTCCAGCCGCGGGACGGGCCGATCGCCAGCACGTACATCAGCCCGCCAACCCCCAGGCTGGCGGTGAGAAAGCCGCCGAGATCGAACTTCGCGGGGGTCCGCAGCTCCTCTCGCCGCATGTACTTCGCGCCGAATAGCAGGGCGACTACCGCGATCGGAATGTTGACGAGGAATATCCAGTGCCAGGACAGGGTGTCCACCAGCAGACCGCCGACGACCGGCCCCGATGCCGGGGCGATGACCATCGGGAACATGAGTATTCGATTCGCGCGCGCCCGTTCCGAGGGCGGGAAGGCGTGCAGGAACATGGCCAGCCCGACCGGTGAGAGGATTCCACCGGCGGCGCCTTGCATCATCCGATACACGCCCAGTTCGACGAGACCGGTGGCGGTCGCGCAGAGCAGCGATGCGACCGTGAATCCGATCAAGCCGGCCAGGAATATCTTCTTCCGCCCGAATCTGTCACTCAGCCATCCCGAGGCGGGCATCGCCAAACCGAGGAAGACGAGAAAGCCGACGACAGCTATATCGACATCGGATGCTCTCCTTCCCATTGATTCGGCGATGCTCGGCAGCGCGACGTTGACGATCGTCGTATCCATCATGGTGATGAACATGACGGCCACGTAGACGACGGCGACCGCGGCTTTGGTGGACACTTTCATCGTCAGGCCGACCTGTAGACTTTCTTGAATTGCGCGCGGCCGAGACCTATTCCGGTCAGATCCTCTTCGATCCATCCACCGAACGAGCTGTTGTGGGCATCGACGGAATTCGGGAAGAACGGAATCAAATAGGGGCCGTCGTCGAAGAGGATCCGCTGCATCTTCTTCACCAGCGGCGCCCGCTGCGCCTCGTTCACCGTCGATTCGGCCTGCGCGGCCAGCGCACGGTAGGCGTCATTGCGGTAATGCGCACCGTTTCCTTCGACCATGTCGGCCACCGAGGCGGTCGTCAGGAAGTACTCGGCGGGCCAAATAGTCACGGCCAGTGGCCATTCCAGGTTGTTCGCGCCGAACAGGGTCGCGGGGTCCACCTTGCGGACGACGAGATTCAACCCCGCCTTCTTGGCGTTCTCCACGATCACCGAACACACCTCGACCACACCCGCCGCGATCGGGCTGGTCACCAACTCGATCGGCGCACCGTTGTAGCCGGCCTCGGCCAGCAGCTTCTTCGCCGCCGGGATGTCCTGCTTGCGCACCAGCGAGGTATCGAAGGCCGGATCGAACGGTCCGTAGACGTCGCTGGCGACGACGCCGTGACCCGACAGCGCGACCGCGACGGCCTGATCGCGATCCACGCACAGCCGCAAGGCCTGCCGCATCCGGGGATCCGCGAAAACTCCGGTGTCACTGCGCATCACGAGCGGGGCGAAGGAGCCGGTCTTGGATTCGACCAGGTTCAGATTGTTCTGCTTCAACACCGGAATCTGCGCGTACGGCACCTGCGTGATGGCATCCACCTGACCACTGATCAGCGCGTTCACCCGCGCCGCGTCGTCGGTAATGTCGACCAACACGAGGCTGTCCAGCAAAGCTGGTGTGTCCCAGTAGTTTTCGAACCGATCGAATACGCTCTGCTGCCCGGCCGCGAAGCTCACGAACTTGAACGGCCCGGTGCCAACCGGCTTGGCCGGGTCGTAACCGACCGGAACCACATTGCATAGTTGCCCGTCACCCAACCGGGTGGCAAATGTCGCGCACGGCTGCGCCAGCGGAATCTGAACTGTCCGCGCGTCGATCTTCTTCAGGCCGGCCAGGTCCACCCGGCCGAGCTGAGTGGCACCGAACGTCACCAGCTTCGGGTCGAAGATGCGCTGCAGCGTGAAGATCAGATCATCGGCGTCGAGCGTTTTGCCGTTGTGGAACTCGATTCCCGACTTCAGGCGGAGGGTCCACAGATCTGCGGTGGCGTTCGATTCGATGGCCTCGGCCAGCCGGGGGCCGTACTTGAACTCGTTGTCGACCTGCGTCACCTGGTCGTAGAGGTTCGCCAGCCGAATGTTGTCGGCCTGGGTGATCCCGAGGTGTGCGTCGAGGGTGTCGGTCTCGCCGCCACCGGACAGGCCGACTCGAAGCGTTCCGCCGTTGGTCGGCGTACCCGATGTACCGGATCCGGATCCGCCGCCGCTGCCGCACGCCGCGAGCAGCCCGCCCACAGCCAGCAGGGAACCGCCCGCGAGCGCGCCCTGCAGCATGCCGCGGCGAGTTATCGGCTGGTCGATACCTTTCGACACAGAATGTCCTTTGTTCATCGCATCTCGCTGTCGCGGTTAGGGTTTCGCCGCCGCGACGGCGCTATTCTCGAGGTGTCGGATGGCTTCGGCCGCGGATCGTAATCCCGCCCGGACCGCGCCTTCGACGCTGCCCTGCCAGCTCTCGGCGGTATCGGTGCCGGCCCAGAAGACCGACCCTTCCGGTTCGCGCAATTGCGGGCCGAACTGTGTCCACACGCCGGGGTAGAGCCCATAGGAGCAGCCGGCCGACCAGTCGTCGGCGATCCAGTTGTATTCGGTGACCGCGGTGGGCGTGGCGGCTTCCGGGCCGAAATACTCGACGAGAGAACGCAATCGGGCCGTGGCGCGGGCCTCCGGGTCCTCCAGGAGGGCCCAGTCCGCGTGCTCGTTGGCGTTGTAGAAGCAGACGAGGACGCCCTCGGCCTGGCCGGGCGGCGTGTTGTCCTGGATCCACGAGGCGGCGGGCAGGTCACCGTTCGCCATGCCGGACAGTCCGGCGTCTCGCCAGAACGGCCGCTCGTACTGGATGAGCGCCTTGATGCCGGGGATCTCGAGCCAGTTCCGGGTGAGCAGCTTGCGGCGCAGGCTGAGTCGAGGTTCGAATTCGATGCGTTCGAGCAGCGCGGGGCTCATGGCCACAATGACGGCCCGGCCGCGGAGGGTGACGCGGTCGCTGACGACTTCGACGCCGTCGGTGTCGGTCCGGATCGCGCGCACCGGGGAGTCGTAGATGATCGAGTCGCCGAGGCTGTCCGCGATCGCCTCCGGCAGCGTGAACAGTCCGTGCTTCAGGGTGAAGAATTCCGGCGGCAGGCCCAGACCGCCGACGCTCTGGATGAAGTCGAGGACTCCGAGCAGCGAGAGTTGTCCGCCGCTGCCGCCCAGTGCGTTGGCGAGTCGGCTCTCGACCATGTGCCGGGCGGCCTCGTCCTGAATGTTCTCCTGGACCCAGGACCGGAAGGTCTGCTGGTCCCATTCCTGTGCCTGCGGAGCGGTCCACGGCGAGGCCGAGGTGAAGGTCGCGGCCATGGCCGACAGTGCACCGAGTGCCGTCTCCATCTCTCGAGCGGCGGCGGTGTCCGGCGGCGGCACGGTCGGATCGACGACGATGCGTGTCCCGCCGAAATGGTTGACCATCTTCCCGGTGGTGTACGCGGGGACCGTCTCGAGCCCGAATCGTCGTACCAGTTCCATGATTTCGGGCTGCGTGTCGAAGACGAACTGTGCGCCGGCGTCGTAGTCGCGGGTGAATCCGGGTCCGCCGACCCGCGCGACGCGACCGCCGGCGCGTTCCCGCGCCTCGAGGACGGTGACCGAGATTCCGGCGGTGCGTAGTCGATCCGCCGCCGCCAGGCCGGACAGTCCACCGCCGACCACGATCACATCGGTGGAAATGGTTTCACCCGTGGTCATTTCGTTGCCTCCAAAGCCGAGCTGTCCGCGTATTCCGGATTCATTTGTTGTGTCTCGAGGCGTGCGTCGACGACGTGGCCGAGCCTGAGTTCGATCTCCCCGACACCGTCGAGATCGACGAGCTGAGGCGCTGTCCGCTGTCGCGGGCTGCCGACCTCGGAGACGGTTTTCGGTCCGGGCGCGCTGCGCCACACCGGTCCGCCGGAGTGTTGCCGGAACGCCGGCAGCACCTCTTCCGCCATGAGGGTCAGGCATTTCTCCTTCATCCACATGGGCATGCAGGCGGAGTCGAAAACGATGCGGCCCGCGCCGAGTTCGTCGGTGATCGCGCGGAGCTGTTCGACCACGGTGGCCGGTGAGCCTGCCACGAGCCAGCGCTCTTCGATGGCCTTTTCCCAGGTCATGGCGTCCGGATTGTCGTCGCCGATGCGGTAGCCGCCGGACTGTACGAGTCCGCGGAAGGACGGCAGGCTGACCTGCCCGGGCGGGAACGCGTCTTCGAATGACAGCCCGAGGGATTGGAAGATCCAGGCCTGGGTAGCCTCGAACTCGAGGCGAGCTTGTTCGTCGGTTTCCGCGACGTAGATGCTGCCGACCCAGACCACTTGCCGCGGATCGGGTACGTAGCCCTGTTCGGCGCACAGTTCACGGAAGAGCTGCGCGTTCTTCCGCTGCACCGTCCACGGCACCAGCACCTGCATGTAGGTGTGGCGGAATTCCGCTGCCAGGCCCAGGCTTTCGCGGGAGCCGGCCGCCGGAATCCAGATTTCGGGGTAGGGCTGCTGCAGCGGCCGCGGCCACAGGTTCACGTACGGGGCTTCGAAGTGCGCGCCCTGGAAATGGAACGGCCCAATCTCGGACATGGCCCGGATCAGCAGTTCGTGGGCCTCCTGGAAACGTCCGCGCGCCCAGGACGGGTTGGTGACACCGTAGGCGTGGTACTGCGATCCGATGCCCATCGGCAGTCCGACCGACAGCCGTCCCCCCGACAGGTTGTCGACCAGGGCGATCTCCTCGGCGAGCCGCACGGGGGTCAGGTAGCTGTTGAGCACCGGCCCGACCGCCGCGATCCGCAGGTGCTGGGTGGCCGCGGCCATCCAGGTCGCCGCGATCATCGCCTGGGAGATGAGTCCGACGCTGCCGCCGTGCTGTTCGGTGATCAACCCGCCGTCGAAGCCGAGGCGTTCGAGTTGGCGTGCGGATTCGCCGAGCGCGGCCATCGATCGCGCACCCAGGTCGCGGTCATACATTTCGCCCGGGATATCAATCGTTTTCGGCGAGTCCTTCGGAACCCATGGATACGCGACATCGCACAGTCCATAGAATTCGACGTCGTGGCCGCTCATGCCAATTCCTTCGTGTTCGCATTTGCCACCTGATCCGCGACACGGGCCGCCAGAAGCTCGGGATGCGCGAGCACCGAGAGATGGCTGGCGGGGGTGGTCACGCTGGGATTCAGCAGCACCAATTTCGCGCCGGGAACCGCCTGCGCGAATCCGGTCGCCTGATCGATCGAGGCGACCTTGTCGTCGACGGGGTGAATCACCGTGGTGGGCGCGGAGATTCGACTAAGGCGTGTTTCGAGGCGCGCATCGTAGCGCGGATTCCAGGCCAGCCGGGCGAAAGCGATCGAATCGGCGTACCGGTCGATGACGGCCGACTCCGGCGATTTCCCGCCATCGACGAGCACGCCCCAGGTTTCGGTGTCCCCGTTCAGCATCGCGACGATGCGTTCTTGTTCGTTCCAGCGAAACTGATCGACCGCGGGTTCGCCGGGAATGCGCAATCCGAATGGCGCGATGAGCGTCAGTGAGGCGAACCGCCGGGGATAGAAAACGGCGAGCTCGGCGGCGATCCACGCGCCGAAGGAGTTTCCGACCAGATGCGCCGGGGTGTCGCCGGCCAGGGCCTGGATCAGCTGGTCGTAGTGCAGGACGTAGTCGGTGAAATCGCGCAGCCCAGGTGGCATCGTGCTGCCGCCGAACCCGGGGTGCACTGGCGCGACGGTTCGAAACCGGCTCGCGAGCTGCTCGTGGAAGGGCAGCCAGCGGCCGGCCAGGATGTGATCGGACAGGTACAGGACCGTCGATCCACTGCCGCTAACAGCGACGGAGGTGGCGTACCCGTCGATGTCGATCGACATAAGCTCGGGCGCATATTCCGAGCCGACCGGCCTCGATAAAGTGTTCAAGGAATTCTCCGATAGTCAGGGAGGCCCCGGATTCGATCCGGATATGGGCCGCACCCGTTCAGGCGGGTGGTGCCGGGGTGAAAAGAATCGTCGCGTTGCCCATCGGGTCGATCACGCCCACGCGTGTCTCGTGCGGACCCTGTTCGATTTCTGTCTCGACTCGCCCGCCGGCCGCGCGGACTTCGCGAATCGCCGCCTCCAGGTCCGGCACTTTCACCAGGATGCAGACTTTTCCGGGAAGTACCTGTTCACTGGGTGCGGCGACGAACAACGCCTGGTCGAAGTTCTTCAGGGCGCCGTATCGTTCGCCGTCCCGGAAGATGATGTCGAGGCCCAGAGTCCGGTAATAGTCCATGGCGGCGGCGACGTCTTCGACGGGAATTTGTACCCCCACCAAGGCAGATTCATTCATCTCGATATTTCCTTTCATGGGGGGAGCAGGCATGGCGGTGCCATGGCTCGTTCGTGCCGAAGTAAGGACGAATGGCCAGGCGCCCTGTGGATGCATCAACTCAACAGCGCGCCGGCCGGTACGACGAGGGTCTTCCGGAACCCGAGTCTTCCTCACGTACATATGTACATGAGGAAGACTGGCACGCACCCGAACGCTTGTCAATGCTCCGTTCCCGGCGATTGCGGGCCCTATTAGCGCCCCGGCAAACAAGCCGGACCGCTGCCCACCCGCCGCGGCAGAGCCCGTCGGCGGACAGCCCCCAAACCCCGGTCCGGCCAACCGTTCTCGCAGGTGAATCCCACAGAGTTCGACGATCGACCACGCCGCACCCAGGACCGGAAACCCGGGCCCAGACCACCGAGGCCACCGTCGCCCACGATTGCCGACCGTTGGCCAGAGTGGACCCGACCAGCCCTTGTTAACAGTTCGTGACAGGCGATTCGCGCGACCCGCACCCAGCGTCACGATCGTCCGTCCGCATTCCGGGAGCCCCTGCCACCTGCGCGTTCACCCACTCGACACCGCCTCACCCGACCCCACTGTTGACTAGCCCCCACCCGACTATTTACATTATTCGAACATCACGTTCCGATTATCGGACTTATGCGGCACGAAGGGACAACACACTATGGGCGGACGCGTTGCGCGGCTAGGGCATGTCGGGATCGCGGTGAGCGACCTCGATCGCTCCGTCGACTTCTACACCGACGTACTCGGGATGCGACTGACGGAGATCTTCCGATACGGCGAGAACGAGGTCGGGCACGGTGTCGCGGTACTCGCGGGCGCGTTCGTCCGCGGCTGGGAGGACACCATCCACCACCGGATATCGATCTTCACCCTGCGCGATCCGAGCCCGCAGCGCCCGGACGCGCGGGCACTCGGCTTGCACCACATCGCCTTCGAGATGGACTCCAGCCAGGACCTGGTCGATCTGTACCAGCGATTCAAAGAGCGGGAGGTGCCGATCATCAACGCTCGCATCGGCGGGCCGGGCAATCAGCCCCGCTTCTACGGTCTCGACCCCGACCTGAATCTGCTCGAATTCTATTGGAATATCGACCATATCGGCTGGGACGGCATTCCCCGCGCCTACCCGCCGATCGAGAATATCGAGCTCGAGGACTTCGACTTCGACGCCTATTCCGCGCATCGCGAGGCGCAGGCCGAGGCCGAACGGACGCTCCGTACCGCCGCGCTGCGCTCCGAGTAGAAGACAGCGGAGGAGAAACGTCATGACGAAACTCGTCAGATTCCATCACCTCGGCGCCGACAAACTGGGTGTCGTCGCCGGCAAGCACTACATCGACGTCAACCGGGCGCTGGCCGCCCGACTGCAGGGTCAGGGTGTCGCCGCGGCGACCGCGCTGGCCGACGCGATGCTCCCCGCGGACGCACTCGCCTTCTTCCAGGGCGCCGAGGACAGCCTGAAGGCGTTGCGGGAGGCCGTATCCCACGCCGACAGCCTCGACGAATCCGATGCCTTCGACCAGGGCATTCTCATCGAGGCCTCGAAATCGCGGGTACTGATACCGATTCCGAACCCGCCGAAGATCGTCTGCGTGGCCCGGAACTACCGCAAGCATGCCGCGGAGGCCGGTCTCGAGGTCTCCGAGATCCCGATCCTCTTCCCCCGCTTCGCCGCGACGCAGGTCGCGGACGGTGAGCCGATCATCGTTCCCGATGTGTCGCATCAGGTGGACTGGGAGGGTGAGCTGGCGGTCGTTATCGGTGCCGGCGGCAGGCACATCACCAAGGAGCGGGCTTTCGAGCACGTCGCCGGATACACCGTGTTCAACGATGTCTCGGTGCGCGACTACCAGTTCCGTGTCACGCAGTACACGGGCGGTAAGAACTTCCACGCCTCGGGTCCGGTCGGCCCGCATATCGCGCTGGCCGACGAGGATCTGGATCCGCACAATCTGCGGATCACCACGACGATCAACGGTGTCGTCAAGCAGGACGCCTCGACGGCGGAATTCATCTTCGACATTCCGACCTTGATCGAGCACATCTCCGAGTTCATCGAGCTCGAAGCCGGCGACATCATCGCCACCGGCACTCCCGCCGGCGTCGGGTTCAAGAGGAATCCTCCCGAGTTCCTGAAGGACGGCGACATCGTCGAGGTCACCGTCGAAGGTATTGGCACCCTGCGTAATCCCGTACAGAATGAAAGAAGGGCACAGAATGACTGAATCCGGTTTCGATCGTGGTCTGAAGATCCGCAAGGAAGTTGTCGGCGACGAGTACGTCGACCGTTCGTTCGCGAACGCCGGCGCCTTCGGCAAGGAGTTCCAGGAGCTGGTCACCGAGTTCTGCTGGGGTGCTTCATGGGGTCGGGAGACGTTGTCCCGGCGAGATCGCAGCCTGCTGAACCTGGCCATCATCGGAACGCTGGGCCGCACCGCCGAGTTTCGTCTGCACACCCGTGGCGCGCTGCGCAACGGCGTGACCATCGACGAGATCAAGGACACCCTGATCCATCTCGCGGTCTACGCGGGTATTCCGGCCGGTGTGGAGGCGTTCCGCATCGCGGGCGAGGTGCTCAAAGAGTTTGAGGCCGAACAGAACTAGGCCCGCCAGCTGCGCAGTGCCGTGATTTGCGGCACGGCACTGCGCCCCGCCCGGTCGCCTCCGCGTCCTCGACCCATCCGGCCATTCCAGGAGATCCCTTCATGCGCGGCGATACCGAACTGCTCGCTTCCCTCCCCACCGAAATCTGGATTGGCGGGGCGCAGCGGCCTGCCCGCAGCAGCCAAACCTTCGCGGTCCACAATCCCGCCTCCGGTGACATCCTGGCCGAGGTCGCTGACGCCGGACCGGCCGACGCCATGCACGCGCTCGATGCGGCGTCCGCGGCGCAGCCCGCCTGGGCCGCCACCCCTGCTCGCAAGCGCGCCGAGATCCTGCGCACCGCTTGGGAATTGGTGAGCGCGCGCCGAGATGATTTCGCGCTGACCATGACGCTCGAGATGGGCAAACCGCTCGCCGAGGCCGAGGACGAGGTCGCCTACGGTGGTGAGTTCCTGCGCTGGTTCGGGGAGGAGGCGGTCCGGGTGAGCGGCCGATTTTCGCAGTCCCCGTCCGGCAGCGGCCGCATTCTCGTGGTGAAGGAACCGGTCGGACCCACGCTCGCGATCACCCCGTGGAATTTCCCGCTCGCCATGGGCACCCGGAAGATCGCGCCAGCGCTGGCTGCGGGTTGCACGGTGCTGGTCAAACCCGCGCCCGAAACACCGCTCACGATGTTGCTGCTCGGGGAGATCTTCGCGGAAGCCGGTCTCCCACCGGGAGTCCTCTCCATCCTGCCGACATCGGATGCCGCACAGCTCACCGCTCCCCTGTTCACCGATGATCGACTGCGCAAACTAACCTTCACGG
Source organism: Nocardia sp. NPDC059236 (assembly GCF_042754085.1). NCBI lineage: Bacteria > Bacillati > Actinomycetota > Actinomycetes > Mycobacteriales > Nocardiaceae > Nocardia > Nocardia sp. NPDC059236. The sequence continues at coordinate 10,437 of NZ_JBHZAF010000025.1, read as the reverse complement.
GTTCGACGAATGTGGGCAAACTCCTGCTCCGGCAGTCTGCTTCGCTGGTCCTGCGCACCTCCATGGAGCTGGGCGGCAATGCCCCGTTCCTGGTGTTCGCGGACGCCGACCTCGATGCTGCCGTCGAGGGAGCGTTCGCCGCCAAGATGCGCAATACCGGCGAGGCCTGCACGGCCGCCAACCGCTTCCACGTCGACAACTCGATTCGCGAGGAGTTCACGGCTCGGCTCACTGAGCGCATGCGGACATTGAAGGTCGGTCCGGGCATCGATCCGGAAGCCCAAGTCGGCCCGCTCATCACGGCGGGACAGCGCGCGATTGTGTCCGAATTGGTCGACGATGCCCTGGCCAGAGGTGCGCGAGCCACGACCGGCGGCGCGATACTTCCAGGTGCCGGCTGGTTCTTCGAACCGACGGTGCTGGCAGATGTACCGCCGGATGCGCGCATTCTCCACGAGGAGGTGTTCGGTCCGGTGGCCGCCATCACTGGTTTCGAGACCGAGGCCGCGGCGATCACCGCGGCCAATGCCACCGAATTCGGTTTGGCCGCATATATCTACACGCGCGATTTGGACCGATCGCTCCGAGTTTCCGCGGCCCTCGAGTCCGGCATGGTGGGCGTGAATCGAGGAGTCATCTCTGATGTTGCCGCACCATTCGGTGGCGTCAAGCAGTCCGGTCTCGGCCGTGAAGCGGGTATCGAGGGAATCGAAGAGTACCTCGAAACCAAGTACATCGCGTTCGCCTAGCATCGCGAGCCTCAAATTCGTTGGTGCCCCCGATGTTCAGTGTCGCCAAAGGCGGAGTCGCTCGGCCGATACGTATCCCGAACGCGGGTGGCGGAGTCCCAGCTACTCGTGAGGCGGGTGCCGGTTCGATCTCAACAGCCGACACGTGGTGGAATGCCCTGTTTCGCTGGGTTTCCACCTCGTCCACCACTAACAGCGGGTAGCAGCCGAGGTTGGTCAGCTCGGCCTGAATGCGTTCATGCGATCACCGTCGGCGGCATCGTCGGATAGACCTCCAATAGATCTTGACCTGCGGCTCGACCGCGTACACGTTCGAACCCTTCAGCACCCGCTGATATTTCGGCGGACGATCCAAAGCCAACGCGGAGCTCGTACAGCTGTGACAGACCGATATCCCGGCCGCAGCATTGGAGAAAAGCACCTGACACCTGTGGGCCGTCGCGGATCCAGTGAACAAGTGATCATCGACACCGTCACCAGCTATCTGCACCACGACAGGCAGATCGATGAGACAGGTCTAGATGAACCGGGTTCGGCCACAGAATCGGACCCCATGGGGACCACCGGTCACACGAGATTCCTCGGCGCCAACACTTCTCCCAAGCTGCTCCGCAATGTTGTCACCGCCCTTCGCCAGGACAACGAGAGCACCCCTTCCCACTTGGTCGCCATGATGAAAGCAATGCTCCCCCGCTGACGACCATCCGCCGTACGTTGCAGGATTCCAATTCAGCACGACGAGCTGGCAGCGAATCCCGCTGCATGACAACCTATTTGACAGACTCAAAGATCTGGCCGTTCGCTTACCCAGACCGCGATCTGTGCGCGGGAGGTGAATCCCAGTTTCGTGAGGATGTGTTCCACATGCCCTGCGGCGGTGCGCGGCGAAATCACCAGCCGTGCGGCGATGGCTCTGTTGGTGTGCCCTTGAGCGACGAGCTCAGCGACCTGACGCTCACGTTTGGTCAGGCATACACCTGAAGAAGCGGCCTTCTCGGTACTTGTGGCTCGTTCCCCACGCGCGAAACTCACCGCGGCATCGAAACTCATCACCGCGCCTTCCTGTAGCGCCGCCTCGAATGTTTTTGCCCCGAGGGCGTTACAGCTGCGCTGGGCGCAGTCTTCACGGAAGGCCAGCAGATTGCGAACCATGAAGGCGGCAGAGCTACCGGCAATGTTGCCCAGCGAGTCTGCGGCGCCCATCAAGACAGCCGCGCGCCTGTCGTGATGTTGCTCGGCAGCGGTCCAGGCCAGCGTCTCCAGACATGCCGCAGCCACGAGTGGATCGCCGATGAGCTCGGCCAACCGAATGCCTTCCTTCAGCGAAGCTTCGGCGAGATCGGGCGCGTCCGCTCGCCACTGCGCGAATCCGATTGCCCACATCGCCCACGACCTGACCACCGTTTCTCCGGAAGATTCGGCAATGGCGAGTGTCTTTTCAAGGCATGCAATGGCTCGTGTCGTGTCGCCCTGCAATGCATAAGCCCACCCGAGCAGGAACCGAGAGTCCAGCTGCATTGCGAGGTCACCGCATGCTTCGTATATTTCGACAGCAACGGCCGCATTCTTGTCCGCGCGGGCCAGATCACCGTCATCCTCCGCGAGGATCTTGGAGGTCTCGGCGTGCGCGAGTTGGGCAGTGACCCAGGGATTCCCCAGTTGTTCGGCCAGGGTGCCGAGTTGTGACAGGTAGGTTGTGGCTGTGGCGATGTCACCTTGCATCGCAGCCAACACACTGGCTTGGTGGAGTGCCTTGGCCCTGTCGACCGGCAGCGCATCCGGTGAATGAGCGAGTCCGCGTTCGAGCCATTGTCGTCCCTCGCTGAGTCGTCCGTTCAGCGTCCAGAACTGGCCGAGCGCAGTGGTGATCCGCGTTGTGCTCCCGTTCGGTTCGAATAGGCTGAATTCCAATGCTTTCCGCAGGTTAGGTAGTTCTCGTTCCAGTCGGGCAACCCGCTGCAGCTGGTGTGGGCTAACCCATTCCGCTTCTGCTTGCAGTGCCAACCGCTGGCACCAATCCCGATGCCGCCGAGCAGATTCCAGATATTCGCCGTCAGCCTGGGCCTTCTCCCTGCCGTATTCCTGGACGGTCTCGAGCATGCGGAACCGGACGACGCCGTCGGTGTCGTCGCGGATCAGGATTGACTTGTCCACGAGCGCGGACAATGTGTCGAGTAACTCCGCATCGGTCAGGTCGGTGCCTGATACCTGTTCGGCGGCATCGAGTTCGAACCCGCCAGCGAATACTGATAGCTGGTTCCACAATCGCTGCTCGATTGTGGTGCACAGATCGTAGCTCCAGCCGATGCACCACTGCAGGGTTTGCTGCCGTTTCGGGGCGCTTCGACTCCCACGTGTCAGCAGGGCGTATCGGTCGTCGAGCCGGGACAGGATCTGTTCGGGTGACATCGTGCGTAGCCGGGCCGCAGCGAGTTCGATAGCCAGTGGTAACCCGTCCAGCCGGGCGCAGATCCGGATTACGCTGTCCCTGTTGTGGTCGGTGACTTCGAATCCCGGCACAACTGCGGCGCCTCGTTCGGCGAATAAGGTCACCGCGTCGGCGCGGGCCGCCGCTCGCGGCGTCGGTTTGCTCGCCGAGTCGGGAAACCCCAACGGCGGCACCGTGAATACCGATTCGCCGGCGACCATCAACGACTCGCGGCTGGTCGTCATGATCCACAGCCGTGGGCAGGTCCGCAACAGTGACCCGGTCAATTTCGTGACTGCATCGATCAGGTGTTCGCAGTTGTCCAGCACCAGCAGCAGATTGCGCGCGGCCAAGTATCCGACGAGCAACTCCAACGTCGGTCCAGCGCCCAAGTTTCGTAGACCAAGACCTGCGGCAACGACGTCGACCAACAGGGTCGCCTCGCGTAGATCGCCCAGTTCGACCAGCCACACGCCGTCGGTGAAATCCCGCGTGACCTTGTGAGCGACTCGCAGTGCCAGCCGGGACTTGCCCACCCCACCGATCCCGGTCAGCGTCACCAGACGCGAGCCAGACAGCAGATTCCTGACCTCAGCCACCTGGGCTTGCCGATCAACGAAACTCGTCAGCTCGAGCGGCAAGTTCGGCACAGCCTTGTGCGCCGCAGCCATCGACGGCAGCACCCGCCGATGCTCGGCCCCCGGCTCGATCCGCAGGGCCATCTCGTCGACTGCGAACCCGTGATCGTGCTCTATTTGTCGCAGGCGTTCACCCAGCATCTCAGCGGTCGGGCGGTCAGATGGTTGGCGCGACATCGCCGTCTCTATCACCGCGCACACGTCGTCGGGGATTCCCTGTTCGCGCAGATCTGGGACAGGTTGCTCGGTAATGCGCAGGAACTGCGCGACCACTCGCTCGCCGCTGCGGCGCTCGAAGGCGGCATGTCCGGTCAGGGCGCAGAACAGCGTGGCTCCCAGACCGTAGACATCGGAGGCGCGGCTCGGGACGGCCCCGCTGAGTATCTCGGGTGCGGTGAACGCTGGTGAACCGGTGATCATGCCGGTCGATGTCTCGAAGCCACCGGTGATATGGGCGATCCCGAAGTCCGTCAACGCGGGTTCGTCGTAGTCGGTGAGCAAGATATTGCTCGGCTTGATATCGCGGTGCAGAACGTCGGCCCGGTGCGCGGTCTCCAGCGCGCCCGCAATTCTCACCCCGAGGTGCAGCACTTGCGGCAGCGGCAATGGGCCGTCATGGCGGATGCGCGCATCGAGGGAGCCGCGAGCGAGGTAGGGCATCACCAGGTATGGGCGACCGGTCGCGGTCGTCCCGACCTCGAGCATGTCGACGATATTCGGATGGCCTGTCAGCCGCGCCATCGCCCGCTGCTCACGTAGAAAACGTTCCCGATTTTCGTCGAGCTCGCCGGTCAGCACCTTTACCGCCACCGTACGATCCACGACGAGCTGGGTGCACCGATATACCTGCCCGAAACCGCCCCGTCCGATTTCCTCGGCGTCCGCGAAACCCGCAGCATCCAACTCCGTGACGACACCAGCACCACCATCACGCTGCATCTTGAAGGGACCGGTCTCGGTCATCGGCGACTCGCAAGCTTCTCGACAGGTAACAGCCAGAATATCCCGCTCGTGCCCCCCATGAGCAGCTCGTCTATGGCTCGGAAGCCATCCTCAGCTACTTCTTCGACTGCGACCAGCCAGCCTAAAAGGCCATGCACTGGACATCGTTTCGAGTGTCCGAAGAACGACCGATGAGGCTGTAATGCTGATCGCGCCGGTGATCCTGCTTCACTATCCAACCGCCGACGAAGGGGATCTCTCTCTTCGGCGGACCGCACAACCGGTATACGAACATCGGCAAGGCACGAGGTCGAAGACCGACACGATCAATGAAAGAACCTACGATGCATCACGGGTCTGCTCCTGCCTCCACCAGCGTGACTTCCTGGCGGTTTGACACACGGTCGACACCGAAGCGTGGGCCCTGATCCGGTTTGAAATTCAATGGGCTCCGTACGGCGGGGCGAGTGTCGAGGAAACTCTGCTAGCTTTCGGCACCACTCGGTGGCGATTCGTACAGGAAGTGCGCAAAACCCTAAGAACTCCTATCGGGTTCTGTTGCTGAGTCGTCGCCAGCAGATCAGTGCTGCAGCGAGGTCGAGGAATCCGTGGTGGATGTCGGTGCGTCGTTCCCATCGGACCGCCAGCCGCCGGTACTGGCGCAGCCGGGCAAAGGATTGCTCGACGACCCAGCGGCCGGCGGTGACCCTGTCACAGGTGCCGCGGCGCGCAATGTAGCCGGTGATACGTCGTTGCCGCAGTTCGGAATACACGCCGGGGTAGTCGTATCACTTTCGAGCTCGTCGGCCTGGCCGGGTAATTCCGACACCTCGGTCTCGGCCAGGATTTCGGTCATCGTTTCCCGCGCGATCGCCAGCCTCGACAAAGCTGCTCGGCCACGACCAGCTGCTCGGTCAACTCCGCAATCTGCCCCCGCAGCTGCTCGGCCTGCCCTGCGGCCGCCGCTTCGCGCCGGGTCAACTCCTCGCGCCACGACACCATTGCCGCCTCCACGCCGACTGCACCCCCGCTCCGAACGATAAACCGCCAGCCACCACAACAACAGTGCCCCAAGGATCTCCGCAGATCAGAACCCCGGAACCCCTACGCGATCAGTTTGTTCACACGCTCTTAGCTTGTTCTTTATCCTCTGGACGAGACTGATTGGCTTGCTTGAGGATTCGCCGGACAGGTAGGCGGCCTTCGCCTGATCATGTGCTCCGACCAAGGATGCACGTAATCGAGACGAAGGCCGTGAGGATGAGTCTGCCGGTTGGCGGTGGAGCAGGGGAAGCGTTCGCGGAACTGCAACGCGTGCGCAGCGAGTTCTACGCGTGTCTGACCGCGCGAGGCGATGAATTGTTCGAGCTCACCGACGCGGTGCTGTGCGCGCCGGGAGCGGTGCGGTCGATACCGGAATTGACGTTGACGCCCGAGCATCGCCGCGGCCACGGAGCACTCTACGACGGCCTCAATGACGGTCAGGTAGATATCCCGCGGTTTCGGAAACTGTTGTCCGGCATCGGTTTACCGAGATTCAGCGATGGTCGCCTCGTGTTGGCGGTGGATGTGTCGGCATGGTTGCGCTCGGATGCGGCGTGTTCACCGGAGCGGTTGTTCTGCCACGTTTACGGCCGCGCGAAATCGGCGTCGCAGTTCATTCCGGGCTGGCCGTATTCGTTCGTGGCCGTGCTCGAACCCGGTGGCAGTTCATGGACGCAGATCCTGGACGCGGTGCGCCTGGGTCCGAAAGATGATGCGGCCGCGGTCACCGCCACCCAGTTGCGTGAGGTCCTGGAGCGGCTGATCGCCGCGGGTCAATGGCGGCCCGGTGACCCGGACATCATGATCGTCGCCGACGCCGGCTACGACCTCTGCCGACTGGGGTGGATGCTGCGTGACCTGCCGGTCGAGATGGTGGGCAGGCTGCGCTCGGATCGGGTGATGCGACTGCCGAAACCGGTCCGGCTGCCCGGGACCAACGGCCGCCCACCCATGCACGGACCGGAGTTCCGCTTCGCCGACCCGCAGTCCTGGCCGCAGCCGACAGTTGCCACGATCACCGCGACCGCCAACTACGGCAAGGCGAGCGCGCAGGCATGGGATCGGGTTCACCCGCGGTTGACCCGCCGCGCGGCCTGGCTCGACCACGACGAGCCGCTACCCGTGCTCGAGGGCACCTTGATCCGCCTTCAGGTCGAGCATCTGTCCAAAGACCGTGACGCGCCACCGATTTGGCTGTGGTCGTCCAAGACCGGCGCCGCCGCCGAGGACATCGACAGAATCTGGCAGGCGTTCCTGCGCAGATTCGACCTCGAGCACACCTTCCGGCTGTTCAAACAGACTCTGGGCTGGACCCGCCCCAGGCTGCGCACCCCGCAGGCCGCCGACCGTTGGACCTGGCTGATCATCGCCGCCCATACCCAACTACGGCTTGCCCGACCGTTGGCAGCCGACCTGCGCCATCGCTGGGAGAAACCCGCTGCGCCACACCGGCTCACACCAGCCCGGGTCCGCCGAGGGTTTCGAAACCTCCGCGCCACCATCGGCTGTCCCGCCAGCGCACCCAAACCCACCCGAGCCGGCCCAGGGCGACCACGCGGACAACGAAACCGTCACCGCGCCATCCACTACGACGTCGGCAAAACCGTCAAACGACTCACAACCCTCTACCAACGCAACCGAGCCGGAGGTTAAAGACCAAGCTTAGCTTGTTCTTTATCGTCCGGACGAGACTGATTGGCTTGCTTGAGGATTCGCCGGACAGGCAGGCGGCCTTCGCCTGCTCATGTGCTCCGACCAAGGATGCACGTAATCGAGACGAAGGCCGTGAGGATGAGTCTGCCGGTTGGCGGTGGAGCAGGAGAAGCGTTCGCGGAACTGCAACGCGTGCGCAGCGAGTTCTACGCGTGTCTAACCACGCGGGGCGATGAATTGTTCGAACTCACCGACGCGGTGCTGTGCGCGCAGGGCGCGGTGCGGTCGGTGGTCGAGCTGACGCTGACCCCGGAGCATCGCCGCGGCCACGGGGCGCTTTACGACGGCCTCAACGACGGACGAGTCGATACGAAACGGTTGCGGAAACTGTTGTCTGGCATCGCTTTACCGCGATTCGGCGATGGTCGCCTCGTGTTGGCGGTGGTTGTGTCGGCATGGTTGCGTTCGGATGCGGCGTGTTCACCGGAACGGTTGTTCTGCCATGTTTACGGGCGCGCGAAATCGGCGTCGCAGTTCATTCCGGGCTGGCCGTATTCGTTCGTGGCCGTGCTCGAACCCGGTGGGAGTTCGTGGACGCAGATCCTGGACGCGGTGCGCTTGGGTCCCGAAGATGATGCGGCCGCGGTCACCACCACGCAGTTGCGTGAGGTCGTCGAACGGTTGATCACCGCGGGTCAATGGCGGCCCGCTGACCCGGACATCATGATCGTCGCCGACGCCGGCTACGACGTTTGCCGACTGGGGTGGGTGCTGCGTGACCTGCCGGTCGAGATGGTCGGCAGGCTGCGCTCGGATCGAGTGATGCGACTGCCGAAACCGGTCCGGCTGCCCGGGATCAACGGCCGCCCACCCATGCACGGGCCGGAGTTCCGCTTCGCCGACCCGCAATCGTGGCCCACGCCGACGATCACCACGATCACCGCGACCGCCAACTACGGCAAGGCCACCACGCAAGCATGGGATCGGGTTCACCCGCGATTGACCCGCCGCGCGGCCTGGCTCGACCACGACGAGCCGCTGCCCGTGCTCGAGGGCACCCTCATTCGCCTCGAGGTCGAGCACCTGTCCAAAGACCGTGACGCGCCACCGATTTGGCTGTGGTCGTCCAAGACCGGCGCCGCCGCTGAGGACGTCGACAGACCTGGCAGGCGTTCCTGCGCAGATTCGACCTGGAGCACACCTTCAGACTGTTCAAACAAACTCTCGGCTGGACCCGCCCCAGGCTCCGCACCCCAGAAGCCGCCGACCGCTGGACCTGGCTGATGATCGCGGCCCACACCCAACTACGGCTTGCCCGCCCTTTGGCAGCCGACCTGCGCCATCGCTGGGAGAAACCCGCTGCGCCACACCGGCTTACACCAGCACGGGTCCGGCGAGGGTTTCGAAACCTCCGCGCCACTATCGGCTGTCCCGCCAGCGCACCCAAACCCACCCGAGCAGGACCCGGACGACCACGCGGACAACGAAACCGACACCGCGCCACCCGCTACGACGTCGGCAAAACCGTCAAGCGACTCACAGCCCTCTACCAACGCGACCGATCTGGAGGTTTGGCAATCCCCTCGAAGTGTGGAGGCTCCTTTATGAGGCCTGGTCTCGTGACAGGGCTGCTGCCGAGGCCGCTCGGATGGCGGCCATGTGGGTTTCGTAGTTGATCGGCGACATTCCGCCGCACAGGCTGTGGCGGCGAGTCGGGTTGTAGAAGCTGGTGATCCAGGTGACGATCCGCAGCGCGGCCTCGGCGCGGGTACGGAAACGGTGCCGGTGCACGAACTCGACCTTCAGGGTGGAGTTGAACGATTCGGCCGGGGAATTGTCCAGGGCCGAGGCGACCCGGCCCATCGACTGCACCACCCCGAGGTGCCGGCACAAGGCGTTCGTGGCCGCGGCGGTGTATTCGCTGCCGCGGTCGGAGTGGAAGATCACCCCGTCGATCGCATCGAACCCGCCTCGCGTGGCGGCAGCCATTTTCAGTGCGGCACAAGCCAGCTCGGCGTCATGGTGGGCACTGGTGGCGTAGCCGAGCAGCCGACCGGAGAACCGGTCCTCCACCGCCGCCAAATACAGTTTCCCCTCGTCGGTGACGATTTCGGTGACATCGCCGACCCACAGGACGTCCTGGGCGACGGCGGTGAACTGGCGGTGCACCAGATCCGGCGCGGCATGACGTTTACCTTGCCGGGTAGTCGAGTGTTTACGTTTGACTTTCCTTGCTACCCAACCATTTTCAGCCATCCAGGTGGCGATGGTGTTGTCGGAGACCCGCCAGCCCTTCTCTCGCAGCTCCAGCCCGATGCGGGGGCTGCCGTAGGTGCGGCCGGAATCTTCGAACTCCTTTCCGATCGCGGCGGTCAAATCGGTGCGGCGCTGCTGGCGCTCGGTGGGCTCGCGGTCGTTCCACTTGTAGAACCACGACTCGCTGACATCGAGAGCGCGGCAAGAAACGGCGTGCGGCACACCGTGTTCGGTCCTCTGGGAGGCGATGAACCCGGCCACGCTCACTTGGTCGCCTCCTTCACCCATCCGACCACTGATCGCTTGAGCACATCACGCTCCATCGCCAGCTCGGCGTTCTCGCGCCGCAGCCGCAGCAACTCCTGCCGCTCGGACTCGCTGAGCCGGTCACCGGCAGCGCCGTCGCGCGCCTGCCGGTCCCGGGCCACCCACGTGGTCAGCGTGCCCTCGTTGACCCCCAGCTCACGGGCAACCTGCGCGACCGGCCGCCCGGTCTCGCGCACGATCCGGACCGCTCCCTCACGGAATTCCGCATCGAACTTGCGTCTCTTCTCCGCCATCTGACCTTTCCTCTATGGCCCGGCCTCCACGATATGAGAGGAATCGCAGTCAGGTGACTGGGCCCCGATGGCGGTCCACCGGCTATGCGAGTTGTAGCCGTTGCTCGAACTCGGTCGGTGACCATTGCTGCCGGAATGCTTGCGGGGTAAGGAAACCCAGCGATCCG
>NZ_JBHZAF010000024.1:0-133165 GCF_042754085.1 Nocardia sp. NPDC059236 | reverse complement strand
CGTCGTCGCGCCATGTCGTGATCTCGTCCTCCTGCACCCATTCTGGTGCATCAGAACTCCCACAACCGCTGGACCTGCTCAGCGGGCTCCAGTCAGCATGCCCCGCCAGCCTCTACAACTTCGACGAGACCCTCTTCCCCAACGCCGCCGAAATCGACTTCGACCGGCCCGCCAAACTCAACCTCGCGTTCGGGGTCGGCCCGCACGCCTGCCCAGGCGCCGCCCTCACCCGCCTCGAGGTCAAAATCTTCCTCCAAGAATGGTTGACCCGAATCCCGGACTTCGAAATCGACCCCAACACCCCACTCGTCCGCCGGGCAAGCCAGATGCTCGGCGTCAGCCAACTGGCCCTGACCTGGCCGACCGGGAACTGATCCGCGTGCACTCAGGGGCGGCACGGCCGCCCCTGAGTGCACGTCGACCGGAACCTCCTTCCCTCACGGGCGTGAGGGCTCGGCCGAGGCTGTTGTTATCGAACGTTCGACGCTGTCGAATTTGAAAATGCACGGAAGGGAACATGAGCAACGACGACGCTGTGGTGGTCATCGGAGCGGGACAGGGCGGCTTCCAGGTAGCGCACTCACTGCGCTCGGGTGGCTTCACCGGGTCAATCGACCTCGTCGGAGGCGAGGCGCACCTGCCTTACCAACGTCCACCGCTGTCGAAGGACTACCTGCGGGGGTCGACGTCCATCGACGGGCTTCGGCTGGCAAACGAATCATTCTTCCCCGAGAAGGGGATCCAGGTCCACCGCGGTGACCCCGCCGTCGCCGTTGATCGATCAGCGCGGTGCGTTCATCTCGGCTCTGGGAGCCGGCTGGATTACTCGAACCTGGTTTTCGCCACCGGCGCCCGGCCGCGCACCCTCCCGGTGCCCGGATCAGATCTGCAGGGAGTCGTCTACCTCCGAGGAATCGATGACGCGGACTTGCTCCGCAAGCTCCGAGTTTCGGCCGAACATGTCGTGGTTATCGGTGGTGGGTTCATTGGACTGGAGTTCGCAGCGGTCGAGCGGGCGGCGGGCCGCTCTGTAACCGTCGTCGAGGGACTCGACCGGCCCCTCTCGCGAGCACTTTCGCCGGAGATGTCGAGCTACCTCACGAGCGTCCACGCTGAACAGGGCACCCATCTGCTCCTGGGACGGACAGTCAATGCCCTTCACGGCCTATACGGATCGGTCACCGAGGTTGAACTTGACGACGGGACCCGCCTCAAGGCCGACATCGTGGTCATCGGCGTCGGCGTGATTCCGAACGTGGAGGTCGCGGCCCGGGCAGGGCTGCACACCGACAATGGAATCGTGGTTGACGAACGACTCCGGACGTCGGACCACGCCATCACCGCAGTCGGCGACTGCGCGACGTTCCCATCCTTGCACGCGGACGATCGCCTCGTCCGCCTCGAGTCGGTCCAAAATGCCGTCGACCAGGCGAAATTTGTCGCGGCCGGGATCATCCACGGCGCTCGAAACGAGCGGTACAACAATGTGCCCTGGTTCTGGTCGCACCAGTTTGATTGCCGGGTCCAGATGGCAGGGCTCCCCACGCCGGACGACCGACGGATTGTCCACGGCGACATCACATCTGGCCGCTTCTCGGTGTTGAGGTTCGATGACGAACGCCTGACCTGCGTCGAGTCGGTCAACCGACCGGCAGACCACATGGCCGCTCGCAAGATTCTCGCGACCACTGTGCGCCCCACCCCTGACAACGCAGAAGACCCCCAGTTCACCTTGCAGGCATTCGCCAAGGGCGGCGGCCGACCGTCCTCCAGCGCCGCGTGAACGCAGCGAACACACTGCCCATTCCCTTCCAACAAAGAGGAGCGACCATGTCCCCCACTGTTATCGTCACGACCCGAGAAGGCGAAGTTCTGCGCCTCGAGTGCCGTGAAGGAACATCATTGATGGAGGCCCTTCGGGACGCCGATATCGACGATGAGCTCGGGACCTGCGGCGGATGCCTCTCGTGTGCGTCCTGCCATGTGTGGGTGAACGACGCCGAGTCCGACGCACTCCCGCCGTTGTCCGAGGATGAGGAGGACCTGCTCGATAGTCTCGACTCGCGGCGTGATCAGTCCCGACTCGGGTGCCAGGTCGTCCTCGGCGGCACAGTCCAGACGATCGCGGTCTCCATGCCGCCCAGCGAGTTCTGAACACTCCGCACCGCTATCCGATCTCCGCCACACAATCTAGGAGTAAAAACAAGATGTTCGACGGCAAGATCGCCCTCGTTGTCGGGGGGTCCAGCGGCATAGGGGCTGCCACCGCCAGGATGCTCGCTGCGGCTGGAGCCGCGACCGTGGTGGCCGCGCCGCTCCCCGTCTCGGAGATGCAGGACATCGTCGAGAAGATCGAGAAGGACGGTGGTCGTGCTGTCGCAGTAACCTGCGACGTCACGGACCGCGATACCGTTGCCGCCTTGTTTGCCGAGATCAACGAGCTGTACGGGCGTCTCGATGTCGTAGTCAATGCGGCAGGCGTCTACGCGCCGACACCGGTGTTCACACCTGATCCAGTCATTATCGACAAGTTGGTCGCGGTGAATCTGGTCGGCGCAATCAACGTCAGCTTCGCCGCGGTGGCGGCCATGCGGCCAAGCGGTGGCGTCCTTGTCAATGTGACCTCCACTCAGGCCGTGCTGGCTGAGCCGGACTCCCCCGTCTATGCAGCGACCAAGGCCGGCCTCGCTCACTTCACGGCATCGCTTGCACCGGAGTTGCGCCGCAGCGGCATCCGTGTCGTGGCGTTTGCAGCAGGAGCGACACGAACACCGATGACCGCCGCACTCGCGTACCCGCAGACCGCTGAGATGGCCGCCGCACTCGCCCATCTCGATGAGACGAGCAGCGGACCCTACGGGGAGTTCTTCCTTGATCCAGAGGATATGGCCCGAATCATCGTCTTCCTGGCCTCAGATGATGCCCGCGCCATTCACGCCACCAGCGTCGTTGCCGACCAAGGCCACACCTCCGCGTTGTTCGGCCGGTAAGCCGACCGGATCCGTGTTGCCTTGGTGAAAAGCTCTCGAGGCACGGATCGGGTTACATAGTTGGTGATTCGAACGACCAGATCGCTCCGCCGCTCGACAGGATTCGCTTCCGCCACCAGCCCGTTTGCGAATCCTGAAGGTTCAGCCGCACCCGCCGAGGTCATACTGTTCGCTGCGGACGAACCGGCGGGGCGCCAGCAGGTAATCGGCTACAGAGACGCGCCGGCCGACTGTGTTTACAAACCGCGGCGGTGATGGGTGCTGGTGAATGGCACCAGCGTCCTCGGGTTGCCACGCCCAATCGGATGAGATGGCCAGCTCTTCGATCACCTTGGTATCCGCCGATGGTGTCGTTTGATGTGAGTCGACACTCCGCATTGTCCTATCGCGCCAGGCGCCGCGGAGGACGGACGGGCTCGGTGCATATGCGACAAAGCTCTGCGGCAGAACGTCAGTGGATCGCGGATGGCGCATTTCGAGCAGCTGCGGCCGTCTTGGATGCCTCGACCCATTGTGTCGCAGCATTTTCGCCTTCAGCCACCAGCGGAAGATCAATTCCCCTGTCGCACAAATGTTGTGGATGATCCAAACGGCCGGGTTGTCAGTCGCTCTACAGAGTTCGTCTCCGGAAAAGGTCTGGTACACCCGACGTCCGACGCTGGTCGGTCGCGATGCAGCTGTCGAGGCTCAGGCCGTTCCACTGCTTCCAGAGCAGCATCGAGCCAGCGGTGACTACATCGCGAATCCCGGCGCCCACCCCCACCCTTAGCATGGACTACCGCCATCCAGGATCGCCGACAAGATCCGATCAGAGCGGTCAATGAGTTTGCCCTGAGCGTCAATGCATCGCGACATTGCGACAGCGCGCGCACACAGTCCGTGAGATCGCGCGTCGCCTCGGTCGTGCTGCGTCCACCGTCAGCCGTGAACTGCGGCGAAATACTTTCAACCACAACCACGGGCGTTACGACGCAGCCTCGCTAATGCCCGTGCAGCCCAGCGCGTCCGGCGCCGTCAGCCTGGTCAGTTGTTCGCAAATCTCCAGCTGCGCGCGTTGGTGCAGGCCAAGTTGGAGATGGACTGGAGTCCGCGGCAGATCGGTGTCTGGTTGCGCCGGACCTATCCCGAGCAGAGGCCGAGGATGTCGACCACGAAATCATCAACCAGTCCTCGACAACGCCGAAAAGTCCTGCCCTTCAAGGATATTGACCAAACGGCTGCCGACGAAGCCCCCCGCTCCGCCGGCGTCGCCGTCGACCCCGACATTCGGTCGGTTCTCTTCATCACGCTGTCGAATCTGACCGATGCGCGGCCGACGATCGTATCGACGGGCACACATCGGGGGTAGCGGAGGCACTCGCCACTGCCGCAAGGGAGATGCTTACTACCGTTCGGACACGGGCGCGACGCATCATGGAGATCAGGGTGGCGAAATAGCCCGGCACGCCCTGCTGGCCGTCCGTTCACCAAGAGGGTCTATTTCGCCCGGCCCGGATTACCCTGAAGCGAGCGACCAGTGAGAACACGATCCGGTTGCTTGTTGCATCAGTACTTCCCGAAGGCACCGACCCGTCCCTGCGTGGGCCAGAGGACCCCCGCGCGGTTATCTGCTAAGTGCGCATCCACGGTGTCGAGGACTGCGAGCCAGCGGGAGATGGTTCTCGACAGTGATTCCTGCGTGGTCCAGGTCCTGCGGTATTCACATGAACCTTCCGCCGGTCACCTCTAGCACAGTACCGGTCATATAGGACGACAGATCCGAGGCCAGAAACAGCGCCACCGAGGCGACTTCGGAGACTTCGCCGGCCCTGCCCATTGGGATTTCGGCCATCTTCTGATCCCACGCCTTCTGTGGCATCGCCTCTGTCATCGCGGTGCGGATCAAGCCCGGTTGGATCGCGTTCACGCGGATCCCGTGGTGCGCAAGTTCTTTGGCGGCGGCCTTGGTGAGTCCGACGATGCCGGCTTTAGCGGCCGAGTAGTTTGTCTGCCCGACCATGCCGACCTTGCCCGACAGTGACGACAGGTTCACGATTGCCCCGCGCCTGTTCTCGCGCATGATCGCCGCAGCCTTGCGAATGCCGTTCCAACTGCCCTTCAGGTGCACGTTGACGACTTGGTCGAACTGTTCCTCGGTCATGTTGCGCAAGGTCGCGTCACGGGTGATGCCCGCGTTGTTGACCAGGACGTCGACCGGGGAGAACGCTTCGGCCGCGGTGGCGAGTAGAGCGTCCACATCAGCGCCATCGGTCACGTTGCATCGGACACCGCGGGCGACCTGGTCACCACCGAGGCCGTCAGCGGCCTTGGCTGCAGCGTCGCCGTCGATGTCACCTATGACCACACGCGCGCCCTGCGCGACGAAGAGTTCGGCGATGGCAAGCCCGATGCCTTGTGCGGCACCGGTGATGACAGCAGTTCGGTCATTCAACAGAAGGTTGGACATGGAGACCTCAGATTGGTTTGGACAATTTGCTGGGTGGCGATCACTTTGCTCGATCGACAAGTGAATATTCGCGGAGCAAACCGCGGCTGACGATCATTTTTTGGATGTCGCTGGTGCCCTCGCCGATGAGAAGGAACGGGGCCTCGCGCATGAGACGCTCTATTTCGTACTCCTTGGAATAGCCGTAGCCGCCGTGGATTCGAAACGAATCCTGGGTGACCTCGGCGCAGTACTCGGACGCGATCAGCTTCGCCATCCCCGCGATGACATCATTGCGCTCGCCATTGTCTTTCAGCCGGGCCGCCGTAACCATCATCTGGTGCGCAGCCTCGACCTTTGTGGCCATTTCCGCCAACCTGAATGCGATCGCCTGGTGCTCCGCGATCGGCTTACCAAATGTCTTGCGCTGCTGTGCATAGTTGATTGCCAACTCGAACGCACGGATCGAGATGCCGCAGGCGCGGGCAGCGACGTTCACACGACCGACCTCGATGCCGTCCATCATGAACGCGAAGCCCTTGCCCGGGGCCGCACCGAGCACCTGCCCAGCAGGAATACGGAATCCGTCGAAAACCGCCTCGGTGGTGTCGACGCCCTTGTAGCCCATCTTGTCGATCTTGCCCGAGATAGTCAGGCCGGGAACGACCTCGCCGAAGCCCTCGGGCTTCTCGACGAGGAACGTAGTCAAGTTCTGATGCGCTGTATCCGCGCCTTCGTCCGTCTTGACCAGCAGAGCGATGAGGTTGGACGTACCGCCGTTGGTCAGCCACATCTTGGCGCCGTCGATCACGTAGTCGTCGCCGTCACGCTTGGCGCGGGTCTTGATCGCCGCCACGTCCGAACCTAGATCCGGCTCGGACATGGAGAACGACCCACGGATTTCGCCGGTCGCCATCCTCGGAAGGTATTTCTGCTTCTGTTCCGGAGTGCCGTGTCGGGCGATCATGTGCGCCACGATGAAATGCGTGTTGATCACCCCTGACACGCTCATCCATCCGCGCGCGATCTCCTCGACGACGAGCGCATAGGTCAGCAACGATTCGCCGAGCCCGCCGAACTCCTCGGGGATCGTGAGCCCGAACAGGCCCATCTTCTTCATGCCCTCGACGATGCCTGTGGGGTATTCGTCCGCATGCTCCAACTCCTGCGCGTGCGGGATGATCTCCTTATCCACAAATGAGCGCACAGTGGACAAGATCTCCGACTGTACGTCGGAAAGTCCATCGGTTAGTCCGAGCCTGGTCACATGAACTCCAATCGATGCACCACGGCAGTTCCGGACCTACAGCCGGACCTCACCGCGGAATGAGAGACTGCGAAGATCATTCGCCCCGCCAGACCGGGGCACGCTTCTCCGCGAAAGCCAACGCGCCTTCTCTGGCGTCGGCGGATTTCATCACTGGCTTGGCAATTGCGCGCTGGGCTTCGAACGCTTCGATGTCTGTCCAGCCCGCCGCCTCGCTGACGATCCGCTTGGTCGCTTGCACCGCAAGGGGTCCGTTCGCAGCGATTGTCGCCGCGAGATCCATTGCGGCCGACAAGGCGTCACCCTCCTCGCACAATACGGACACGAGCCCGAACCGTTCCGCTTCTTCGGCGCTGATCGGCTCACCGGTCAGGGCGACGCGCATAGCGATCGGATACGGCAACGCCTTCGGCAGCCGTAACAGGCCACCAGCGGTCGCGACAAGCCCACGCTTGACTTCAGGCAGCCCGAATCGAGCCGTCCGGGCGGCGACCACGAGGTCGGCGCTCAGCGCAAGCTCGCATCCGCCGGCCAACGCCCAGCCCTCAATGGCGGCGATCAGAGGCTTGGTCGGTGGGGACTCGGTAAGCCCGCCGAAACCACGCCCCGGGATGCTCGGCGTCTCGCCGCGCGTGAAGGCCTTGAGGTCCATGCCCGCGCAGAACACTCCGCCCGCCCCCGTGATGATGCCAACCGAGAGATCGGCGCGCTCCTCCAGAGTGTCGATGGCCTTCGCGATTGCAGCTGCCGCGGCAGCGTTCATCGCATTCTTCGCTTTGGGGCGGTTGATCGTGATCAACGCGACGCCGTTCGCGAATTCGGTCAGGACCTCGTCAGCAAGTTCGGTCATTAGTTCTGTCCTCAGTCGATCCGCTCGGTGGTGTACGGGTGTTCGCGCCTGTCGCAAACAACGGCGCGGGAGTCGATGGACCTTGAACTTCCAGGCCCCATGACCAGCGCCGAAGACCATCCGGCTCAGTTGCACATTCTACTGTTCGAACGATCGTTAAATTTAGAGGACTCGCGGCATTCCCGTCAAGGTTGTTGAGACGCAAATACCTGACAAGCCCAGGTCAAAAGGCTTCACGGAGCACCACGCGGTGCTTCTGCGAAGTCCGAACTATGCCACGGAGATCGCGGCCGAGTGGGCCGCGCCAACCGGGCCGGCCGACGGCAGGGCACGAATGAGGTCGTCGACCCTTTCCTTGGCGTCGCCGAACAGCATTGCGGAGTTCTCGCGGAAGAACAGCGGATTCTGCACCCCGGCATAGCCGGAAGACATCGACCGCTTGAACACGATCACGTTCCTGGCCTCCCACACATTGAGGACCGGCATGCCGGCGATCGGCGAGGCTGGATCTTCCGCGGCGGCGGGATTGACTGTGTCGTTGGCGCCGATCACGAGCACGACATCGGTGTCAGCGAAGTCGTCGTTGATCTCGTCCATTTCCAGGACTATGTCGTAGGGCACACTAGCCTCGGCGAGCAGCACGTTCATGTGCCCGGGCAGGCGCCCGGCGACGGGGTGAATGCCGAAGCGGACGTTCACGCCCCTGTCGCTCAGCCGACGGGTGATCTCAGCGACGCCGTGCTGCGCCTGCGCCACCGCCATTCCGTAGCCAGGGGTAATGATCACGCTGCTGGCGTCGGCGAGCAGCTCGGCGACGCCGTCAACGGTGATCTCGCGGTATTCGCCGTAGTCGGTGTCATCTGCCGGCCCCGCTTCGACACCGAAGCCGCCTGCGATGACCGAGAGGAACGACCGGTTCATGGCCTTGCACATGATGTATGACAAGTACGCGCCCGAGGCGCCGACAAGAGCGCCCGTGATGATAAGCAAGTTGTTCGCAAGCAGGAACCCGCTGGCCGCAGCTGCCCAGCCCGAATAGCTGTTGAGCATCGATACGACGACCGGCATGTCACCCCCGCCGATAGATGCGACCAGGTGCCAGCCCAATCCGAGAGCGACAACGGTTACCGCGATAAGCAGCCACAGCTGCGGTTCGGCCACAAACCACGCCGTCAGCGCCACGAATACGGCCAACGCACCCAGGTTGAGGATGTTCTTGCCGGGAAGCATCAGAGGCGCGGATTTGATTCGGGCCGACAGCTTCAGAAATGCCACGATCGAACCGGTGAACGTCACTGCCCCGATGAACACGCCGATAAATACCTCGGCGGAATGGATCCTGACCAGGCCGAGGTCCGCTAGTGCCACCGCCTCCGCGCCGGTCGGCAGAGCTTCGACCTGCTGGTAGCTGTTCCAGCCCACCAGTACGGCCGCCAGTCCGACGAAGGAGTGCAGTAGTGCGATCAGCTCAGGCATCCCGGTCATCTGCACGACGCGAGCGCGCTGCAAACCGGCCGCGGCACCGGCCGACATCGCCACGATCAGGAGAACCACCCCGAGAACGGAGATCTCCCGGTGGACGGCAAGCGCGACGGTCGCCGCAAGCGCAATGACCATCCCGGCAATACCGAGCCTGTTGCCAGTCGCCGCGGTCTCGTGTTGTGACAGGCCTGCCAGCGCCAAGACAAACATCAACGCGGCGACGATATACGCCGCCTCTGCAAGGGAGTCGATAGTCATGTCCGGACTCAGGCTTTCGGGCTCGGGCTCGGCGCAGCCACCGAGAACATGGCGAGCATTCGCCGGGTGATGGCGAACCCTCCGAAAATATTGATCGAAACCAGCAAGATCGCACCGAACGACAGCCAGGTGATCACCGCGTTGCCGCGCCCCACTTGCAAAAGCGCGCCGACAACGATGATTCCTGAGATCGCGTTGGTCACCGACATCAGCGGGGTGTGCAGCGCATGCCGAACGCGTCCGATGACGTAGAAGCCGACCACGACTGCGAGTGCGAATACGGTGAGATGGCTCTGGAGCGCAGGCGGGGAAACCGCGACCAACCCGAACGGTACCGCGATCGCCAATACGGTCAGTACGAGCTTGACCGCCGCCGACATGGACTTTTCCGGCTCGATCGTGGCGGCCGCCGCCGGAGCTTCGGCCATCTTGGATGGAGCTGCAGAGACGCTCGCGGGCGGTGGCGGCCAGAGGCGCTCGCCGTCACGGACCACGGTTATGGATCGGACGACGATGTCGTCCATGTCGAGAACCGGCGTGCCGTCCTTGGCCGGCGTCAACAGTTTCATGAGATTGACGAGGTTCGTACCGTACAGCTGGGACGACTGTGCCGGCATCCGACCCGCAAGGTCGGTAAATCCGAGGATGGAAACCCCGTTCGCCGTGGTCACGGCCTTGCCCGCCACGGTGCCCGCAACGTTTCCTCCGTTGGCCGCGGCCATATCGACGATCACGCTGCCCGGGCGCATCGAGGCGACCATGTCGTCGCTGATGATCCGCGGCGCGGGCTTACCCGGGATGAGTGCAGTGGTGATGATGATGTCTACGTCCCGGCACTGATCCGAGTAAAGCTGCGCTTCACGCGCCTTGTAGTCGTCGTTCATTTCCTTGGCGTAGCCGGTCGTCGATACCTCGACATCAGCGGCCTCGATGGAGAGGTACTCTCCACCCACGCTGCGGACTTGATCGGCAACCTCAGGACGCGGATCCGTCGCGCGGACGACTGCGCCGAGCGACCCCGCAGCGCCGATCGCCGCGAGGCCGGCCACGCCGGCACCGACGACCAGCACCTTCGCGGGCGGCACTTTGCCTGCCGCAGTGACTTGTCCGGCGAAGAATCGGCCGAAGGCGTGCGCCGCCTCGACCACCGCACGGTAGCCCGCAATATTCGCCATCGACGACAGGACGTCCAGCGATTGTGCTCGGGAAATCCGTGGCACCGCGTCCATTGCCAGCGCCGTCAGCGGACGCTGCAACAGGTCGTCTACCAAGTCCTTGTTCGTGGCCGGACTCAGCAAACTGACCAGTATTGCCCCCGCTGCCATTGCGTCGAGCTGCGCCTTTACCGGCGCATTTACACCGAGGACCACTTCGGCCCGGATTGCGTCACCGATCGACGCTCCAGCTTCTCTGTACGCGTCGTCGGAAAAGCTCGCCGCGGCACCGGCTCCTGACTCGACCACGACCTCGTAACCCAGTTTCAGCAGCTGAGCTGCCGTTGTAGGCGTCGCGGCAACTCGAGTCTCCCCTGGCTTGGCTTCCTTCAACACTCCGATGATCATCGGATCTCCTCATTCACGTTCGAGCAACGAAAGCCCATACCTCAGTCCGCTTCGTTGCCGGCCGATGGCGTGATGTTGCGGTATCCGCCGCCGGTGTAGGTCGGGGTTCGTTTGACACGGAAAGCGGCGAACGCCTCGGCCGAGTCCGCACCCTGCAAATTGACACTCTGCGCGCGGAACTCGCTCTCCAGCGCCTGCTCGAATGTCGCGGAATAGCCTTCGTTGAGCAGACGCTTCGTCTGCTGCAGCGCAATCGGCGGTGCCGCGGCGAGCCGGGCAGCCAGCTCAGCTACTTCCTTGTCCAATTCGGTCGCCGGTACCACCTTCGTGAACAAGCCCAATTCGCGACCTTGCTGAGCAGAGATCATGTCGCCCAGGAAGCAGAGTTCTTTCGCCCTGTGTAGTCCGATGAGCCGCGGAAGAATCCACGAGCCTCCGGAATCGACCGACAGTGCTCGATGCGTGAAGATCTCCGACAGGCGAGCCCGATCCGAGGCGACCACCAAATCACAACCCAGCGCCAGATTGGCCCCGGCTCCGACCGCGGCGCCGTCGAGACGAGCGATCGTCGGGATCCGCAGGTTGTGCAACGCAAGGATGGCCCGGTTGGTCACCTGAAGTCGGCGCATCGGATGCGATTCGACAGCACTGCCCACCACATCCATGCCGGTGCAGAAATTTTCGCCGGCACCGGTGAGCACCAGCACTCGAACATCGTTGTTATCGGCGACATCCTCGAGCAGCCCACGAAATCTCTGCCACATCGGCAACGTCATCGCATTGAGCCGAGCGGGCTGATCCAACGTGATCGTTGCGACGGCATCATCGACCTGAAGAGTGACCTGGGCCATGAAGGGATCCTTTCGAGCGAAGCATCAAGCGACGGAGTTGGAGGGCGGCAGCGATATCGAACAGCTGGAGAGTTGATCTGGTTCGATTGCAACTGGTTCCGCCGCAAGATCGACCAACACTGGGCACGTCGAGATACCAAGAACGCGATAGATCGCGAGACTCGGGGCCGGGGACGACGCACTGGTTCGCTGGACGAGAGCATCGATCTGCTCGTGGAACCCGCCCGGCACCTGCCCTTTCGTGGCCCGCACCGAGTAGACCGCCACGACGTCCTTCACCACAGCGGCCTTGGCGACTTCACGAAAGGCGCAATGATTTTTGCTGAGCGCGGTCCGCCGCATGGTCTCCGTCCCTACTGATCGAACGATCGATACAGTAAGCGTAGAGATTCATCCGGTCAAGCTGCGCGAGGCGGCACACAGGTTCGAACGGTATGAGGTCGATCTGATCCTCGCCGCGCTCACTCGCCAGCATTCGAGTGCGCGCGGCCGAGGCTGCGGCACCGTTCCCGCTCGATCAGATCTGGCCGGGCAGCAGGGCGATGAACAGGCCACTGACCTCGCACAGCAGGTCGTCACCGTCGCGGAGTGCACCCGCGACGAAGAGCTTTCGTCCCTCGTGGCGTTCGACCCACGTCTCGAACCGGAGTTCCCGGTCCAAGGGCGTGACCTTGCGATAGTCGACCTTCAAATATGCCGTGCGGGATCGGCCGTCGTGAACGTGCGATGCGAGCCTGCCGCACATTTCGTCGACGATCAACGGGATCGTTCCGCCGTGCACGACGCCCCCTCCCCCGCGGTAGAACCGGGTGAAGGTCCAGCGCGCGGTCAGGCGATGCTTGTCCAACCTGTCGACATAAGCCGGAGGACTGAGGGTTTGTCCGCGCCCCGGGAGATGCATTTGCATCCCCGTGACGTGATCTCGCCAGTCGACTTGATACTCCTCCAAGGCGGTCGCCGCATCCTCGACCGACCGGGCTGCGGCTCGCAGGATTTCGATCGGAGCATCGGCTCCTGTCAGCGCATCCTGCAGCCGCCGGGTGGCCGCCACAAGTTCGCTGTGCGCGGCCTCTAGCGGGGCGGGAAGCCGGACGGTGGTCGGCGGTTCGTTGTCAGCTGTTATCACCTGGAATACCTTCATGTCGCGGAGGGACGTGCGGTCAGGACCCAACTGCGCGGGCTACTCACCGTGTCGAAGGCAGCGCTGTATCGGTCGACCCAGCGCGGATCGGCGGACATGGCGAAGAGGGTGGCATCCACGAGAGCAGAGGTCCGATGCTCTATGAGAGCATCCTCGGCAGCATAGTCGAAGGGATCGCCGGACTACGCGGGGAAGGCCGGTGGGTCACGGGATAACGGCAGGATCGGCGCGGTCGGATGATGTTCGGGGACAACACCTTCCGTCTCGACTATGTGGGCGACCTTCAGTTCGTATCCAGGCCGGGCTCAGTGGGAAACCGTTCATCCATGTCGCCCTCAGCAACCCGGGTGCCGGCAGCCGATGATGCTGATGATCGCAATAGAACTCGTAGACAGCCGCACTGTTTTCGAGAACGACTTCTTTTCCGCACCACCAACTCTCGCCATAGTCCAACATGTCGAGACATCTCCAATTTTCTGTCAGCTCGGCTGCTGAGCTGTGTCCGGGGCGCAGGGACGGCGGCGAGCCTATTACTCCTTCTCACTAGACGGACTTCCATGACTGGCAAATTGGGCCCGCCGCCCCGCAGCGGGTCCGACGGGGATCATGTACCGGACGAGGGCCGCTTGCGGAGTGCGTAGGTCGCCAGCGCCACAGAGACGATCAAGGTCACTCCCTGGATCAGGTCGGCGATCCACGGGAGGGAAGGGTTGCGCAGCTGGAGTCCCTTGACGCCGACCGCCAGGAGGTACAGCGCGATGAACGTCCCGGCCACGTTGAACCTGCCCGGCTGCACCTGAGTCGCCCCCAGGAATGCAGCGGCAAATGCCGGAAGAAGATATGGTCCCCCCGACCCGAACGATGAAGCGCCCAGCTGCATGGTCAGCACCACGCCGGCGAGCGACGCAAGCATGGCCGACACGAGCAGCGCCGACCATTGGAGTCGAATTACTTTGACCCCCGCCAGCCGGGTGGCATCAGCATTCTGCCCCGCCGCGCGCAGGTAGCGACCCCATGTGGTGTGCTCCAGTGCGAACCAGAGCACGAGCGCGATACCGAGGAAGTAGAACACCGGGATAGGCACAGATAGCGGTGTTGCCTGGCCGAACTTCTTGAAGCCGTCAGATATGCCGTAGAGGATCGTCTGCCCCCCGACGAGCCAGAAGGTAACGGCACCCAGGATGGCCGACATACCGAGTGTTGCGACAATCGGTTCGACGTGCAGGAGCGTGATTACCACGGCGTTCGCAGCGCCGATCAAAAGCCCCACACACAAGGTCAGCAGCACCGCGACGAACGGATTGAGGTGGACGTTCGACTGGAGGAAGCCGACAAGGCTGATCGCGAGTGACATGTTGGCCGCGATCGAGATGTCGAAGACACCGCTGATCAGCGACACGACCAGACCCAGGGTGAGGATTCCGGCGATGGCCTGGCTCGCGGCGACGACGCGGAAGTTGGCCGCCGTCGCGAACCGTGGATCAGTCAGAGAGAACGTCACTACCAGTGCGATCAGGAGGTAGAGCCCGGCGAACCGGCCGATACTGAGCCGGGCCAGTAGTGGGGGGCGCGGCGGAGACTCGACCTCACGCTGGGTATTGACACGGCTGTCGGAGATCTCGGTCATTACTTCTCTGTTCCTTGGTACGGCAGGGTTCGTTCTCTGCGGCTCGATACGGCCGGCTGTGGATCGTGTGCGAATGATCGCGAGCGCCCAGTGGGCTGCACCAAACCACGTCGGTGACTACGAAATTGGGAGGCCGGGCGCCGATCGGCGGCCGGCCCATACCTGTCACTGCACGTGCCAAATTTGATAGAACTGCTGAGGGAAGTCCAACGGGTATGCGACCGCGTCGGTGGCATCCGACGGAATGTTCTGCGGAGTGAGCAGGGAGAGTAGCTTCGGAAGACCAGTCGTTATCTTGTTTGTGTCCAAGGTACGGAGCAGTGCATCGAACATCTCGTATCCGAACGCCTTGGATGTAGCACCTATCCACATCGCATCCTTGCCCTGTTGAAGGGCTTTGATCGCGTTCTTATCGGGGCTGAGACCGAACACTTTCACGTCGGGCAGCCCGGCCGCGCTGAGCGCTTCACGGACGCCGGTCGCCAAGACTCCGACGTTGACGCCGACATACTTGATCGAGGGGTCCGCCTGCACTGCCGAGACTATTGCGGTCGTGGCAGCGGGGGTGCCGACGTCCTTCAGCTGGATCTCCGTGTACTTCGCGCTGCATGCCGGGCAGTGCGCCTTGATCGTGCTGACGAAGGAATTCGCCTCGGCCTGCAGCACAGGGTAAGGGAGGCCGAATGTGACGGCTTTGCCCGTACATTTCGAATCGGACATCATCCAGTTGGCCATCAGGTCGCCGATCCGGGCGTACTCGGGCGGGTTGCTGGTGACGCCGGCCAAGCCGGGCAAGCTCGTAGGCTGCTCCGGAATCGCCCCGGCCACGGCGATGATGCCGGCGTCCTTCGCGGCCTGCAGCGGCTGCTGGAGGGCGGCTGCAGGAAATCCCGACCAGAGGATGGCCGTCGGCTTGCGACGGACCGCCTCGTTGAACTTCGCGTTGAAGTCCTCGGCGGAGCCATCTACCGAAATGAACGAGTAGGTCCATCCGACGGCCTTCGCAGCCTCCTCGACACCCTTGCCGCTGTCGGCGTCGGCTGGCGCTGCCCCGACACCGACGTAGATCACCGAGCCCGGCTTGGGTTTGGCCGAGAGCGGGGTGTAACCGTCTGGGAGTTGCGTCGGCAAGTGCGACCACGGTTCGAGATTCTTCTGTGCTGCGGCGATACAAGCGGGGTCACCCGCACCCGCACCCGTTTGCTGAGCACTGGTCGCGCAGGCCGTCAGACCGGAGAGAAACAGGAGACACGACACAGCCAGCAGCACCCCCCGTGGCAGCTTTCTAGCGACACCCATCATCAGTACGCACTCCTCATCATTGGAATCAATTGGTGGGCGTCAAGGAGCGCCCATGGTCCAGTTGTGGCTGGTGTGGTCGAGCAAGGTCAGGAAAGCCCCAGGCTGAGTCGGGCCAGACGATTTGCCCGGACGTCTGCACCGGTCACCTCCGCCGAACATCGCCCGTCGCGAAGCACGATGACCCGATCGCACAGCCGCTCGAGCTCCGTCTCGTCGGACGAACAGACCACCACCGCGGCACCATGCTCGGCCGCCTCGTCGATCAGGCGATGGAGATCAGCCTTCGCGCCGATATCCACGCCCTGGGTCGGCTCGTCGAGCAGCAGCACCCGCGGCTTGGTCTCGATCCACTTGCCCAGCACCACTTTCTGCTGGTTCCCACCGGATAGCGCCTCGATCTTCACTTCGGCCGAGGGGGTCTTGATCCCGAAGCGGCGCACGCGCTGCGCTGCCTGGCCGTGGTCACGCCGCCGGCTGACCACCCCGCCGCGCGCCAGTCTCCGCAGCGTCGCGAGATTGACGTTCTCGCGAACATTCATCCCGAGTACGACCCCGTCGCGGAGCCTGTTCGATGGCACCAGCGCCATGCCCGCCGCCACGGCCTGGTCCGGGCGGAGAGGAGGGATGGTCGTGCCCTGGACACGGACGTCTCCGCGCCGGGGACGGCCACCGAAGAGCAGCGAGCAGAGTTCGTCCCGGCCCGAACCGCTGACACCCGCGACACCGACGACTTCGCCCGCCCGCACAGTGAGGTCCAGATCTGATAGAGAGGCGCCTGCCAGGCCGGAAACGGACAGCCACTGATCGCCGAACTGGCGCTCCGCCCTTTCTGGAGCCTCGTCGACCGTCCCGCCGGTCATCAGGTCGACGAGTGTCCGGCGGTCAAGGTCCGCGGTCTTCCGAGTCGCCACCCGACGACCATCTGCCAATATTGTTACTCGGTCGGCGAGTTCGAAGACCTCGTCGAGGTGATGGGACACATAGAGCACGCCGACCCCGCGATCACGCACTCGGCGCACCACCTCGAACAGCCGCGCTACCTCAGGCGCCGGCATTGTCGCCGTGGGCTCGTCGAGCACGAGCAGGGACATGGCGCTGTCCGCGATGGACAGCGCCCGCGCGATCGCTACCGCCGTCCGCTCGACCGGTTTGAGCTCCGCCACCGTCCGCCGGATGTCGACGTGGTAGCCGGTCAACTCCATCGCGGCGCGGGCGCGGTCGTGTTGGCGCCGCCAGTCGATCGCTGTCCGCCAGACCTTGGCATAGCCGTGCCCGAGAGCAAGGTTGTCCACGACGCTCAGCGACTCGACCAGTCCGAGGTCCTGGTGAACGAACTGGACACCGGCCGTATGAATTTCAGCAGGATCCCCCAGATTCCGCTCGACACCATTGATGCGCGCTGACGCCCCCGGGTCCGCAGCGTGAAATCCGGAGAGGATCTTGATGAGCGTCGACTTGCCCGATCCGTTCTGGCCCATCAGAGCGTGCACCTCACCGGCGCGGACAGTCAGATCGACGTCGGTCAGGACCTTCGCCGCGCCGAACGTCTTCGACACGGATCGAAGCTCCAGGATGTAACCAGCCTCAACGTTCATGGCGAATGCCTCAACTTCTATGACTTCTAGGTGATCGGGGTCGTGGTGTCGGCAGTCGTCCGGGCCCTCGGGAACGGGTGCCGCGAACCAGTGGTCGACGGGCTTGCAGGGTGGACGAGATGTGCCTCGTCGGCGACCTCGAAGTCAACGCATCCGAGGTCGCCGATCTCGGGCTGTAGTTACATCTCGGGTGAGGTGACCGTCAGTGGGGTGCTTACGGGAGCGGTAGGGGGCGTCGGGGCGTTGATCTTGTTCCACGCCTCGATTCCGGCGGCGACGCCGACTGGAAGGCCGACGATGACCGTGCCTGCCAGCGAACCCAGCCCGGCACCGGCGGCACCGCCTGCCAGGCATCCACCGGCCATGCCGGGCAGAAACAGTGGAGACATCGTGGTGGCCCCGATGAGACAACCCGCCACACCGCCGATGAGAGCGCCGGTGGCGGCACCCATGCCTGAGGCCAAGCCGAATTTCGTCGCCGCCACACCCAGCGCAGCATTGATCTTGTCGTCCTGGCTCATCGGCTGATCGACCGGCAGTACGGTTACATCGCTGAGGTCCGCCAGCGGATCGAATGCGGACGTGTTGCCTGGCTGAGGCAGCGCCACCAGCGTGACGTCGCTGACAGCTGGCGCCGGCGAAACGACAACCGTCGGCTGTGATTCGGCGACGTCGTCAGCCCAGGCCGTACCTCCGCTGGCACCGATGATCGCGACCGCCGCTGTCGCGCCTACTACGGCATGCGTCAACTTACTCATTAGTTTCCTCATCTCGCGCTGGATAGCATGTAATGCGACATCTTTGGAATAGTCGCAACGCCATTTCCGTGCCTTTAATGTTTTGGCGATATGCGTCGGAAATACGCGTCATGAGCATAGGAGTGAACCGGTTGGTTTGTCTACGTTTTGGAAATTTTTCCAGAATTTCTCCGAGGACCTGCCTCGTGTCGGTCCGACTAGAATTGGGCGCAAGCATTCCACGCGCGTCCATTTAATTCGTCGCTGCTCGATGACTAGGATCGTTACTCGACGTACTGTTTTTTCACGGCGGTCATGACTTCAGCGCGGGCGAGTTCATGACGCTTTCTGATTGTTACCCGGAACGGCTATCGCGCTTGGCAGTTTGCCAGCGTGCAGATCGATCAGTTGCCGATGTCGACACCTTCGAGCTAGGGAATTTTGAGTGTTACGGCGACGGACAGCGATGTCGTCCAGGTTGACAGGTGCGCATCGCAGAACGAACGGGCATTGTCGAATCCCACAGCCTCTCGGACCAAGCAAGCGCCGGCATAGGGATAACCGCGCCGATAATGACAGCGAAAGAGTGTGGCAAACATAGTATGCGATAACAAATCCAAACGAGAAATAACTCATTCATGGTCGCACCGAGAACGTCATCGGTCTGGCCGCTCAGTCGCGTCTACGAGCGTCATCCGACCAACCAGCGCTGCGGATTGGAGGACACCAGACCGTAGCCGATGGGATCGCTGGTCCACTCGACCCGGCGATTCCCGCCGGGGCAGCGGGCTTCGAGATGATCATGGTTGTTCACTTTCCTTACTTCGAAACAAGGAGCGCGCGTCGTACTCGATATCGGTTTTTTCATTTGACGCGCACCCGCGCTTTACAGTCAGTTGAGGCCGGCGACCTCCAGTGCCTGGCGGGCAGATTCGGCCAGGAGGCGGCCCGCAGCCTGATCAGCACGGACCTGGTCGAGATATCCGTCGTTCGCCATCGCACCCGCCAAGTACCGTGCGCGCACACCCGCGATGATGCAGGCCGAGCGCCAGCTGTGGAATGCGACCCAATAGCCTAGACCCGAGACGTCCCGGCCGGTCAGCGCGCCATAGTGCGCAGCGACATCGGCTCGGCGTGGGAAGCCCTCGACGGCCGTCGGCCCCTCCTCCCCCGGCTCAGCCCAGTGCGAGACCAAGTACGCCAGGTCCGCCATCGGGTCGCCGGCGGTCGAGAGTTCCCAGTCGAACACCGCCACAACAGAGCCGTCCGGGCCGAATGCCATGTTCCCGGGCCGGAAATCGCCATGCACGACCCCTCGGGTCTCGGCCGGGAGGTGCTTCGCCAGCAATCTGTGCACCTCGTCGAACAAGATCAGCTCGCGGCCCTCGACGCCGGTGTCCCGCACCTGCGCGGACCACCGAGCGAGCTGCCGCTCCGCGAACCCGCGCCGCGACCCGCGGATGCCTCGCTCGTCCGGGTCCAACGCGTGTAGTGCCGCTAGAACCTCGACCATGTGCTCACCTGCCCGTGCCCGAGCCTCCAGCGTGAGCGCCTGTGCGTCCTCAGCCGAACCGAGGACCTGACCTTCTACGAAGTCCATCACTGTGAATTCCGCGCCCGTCACGGCGCGGTCTGTGCAATGTGCCCGTGGAGTCGCGACCGGCACCGCAGTCCCGGCCATCGCCGAGACGAATCGCCATTCCCGACCCATGTCGTGTGCGGTGTGGAGCGTGTTCCCGGTCGGCGGCCGGCGCAGGGCGTAGACGTGCCCGGCGGCGTCCTCGATCCGGTAGGTCAAGTTCGACCGACCACCTGGGACCAACGTGAACGTGGCCGGGGCCGCGAACCCGGGCAGATTCGCGACCAGCCATTCCTCGATCGGGCCTTTCTCGATGCCTGCGAGTGCCGCCATCATCGACCTGTGCACCTCGACTCCCATGTCGCCAGGAATTGACCGCTCACGAGCGGACCTTGTTCGGGCCCGCGAAGCCGAATAGGTAGCCGGCGACCTTGCGGATTTGGATCTCCTCCGAGCCCTCGGTGATGCGGTAGCGACGGTGGTGACGGTAAATATGCTCGAACGGGGTGTGCCGTGAGTAGCCGAGACCGCCGTGTATCTGCATGGCCCGATCCGCAGCCTCGCAAACGAACCGATTGGCTCGGTAGTTGCACATCGACACCTTGTCGCTGATCTCTGCGTGCGGGAGCCGGTCGAGCTCCCAGGCTGTCTTGCGGATCAACCCGCGCAGCATCTCTGCCTCGGTCTGCAGCTCTACCAATGGCCACTGGATCGCCTGCCGCGCTGCCAGTGGCACTCCGAAAGTCACCCGCTCACGGGCGTATGCCACTGATTGGTCGATGCAGAACTGGCCCGCGCCGACACCGGAAGCGGCCTGCCGGAGGCGGTTCTCATGCACGAACGTCTGCGCAAGATCCAAGCCTCTCCCCTCCTCACCGAAGATCGCCGAATTCGGTACCCGGACGTCGGTGAGAGTCACCTCGGCATGGTCGGTGGGCATGTTCAGCGTCCACCAGTAGAAGTCCGCCGAGAAACCGGGCGAGTCCGTAGGAACGAAGAACGCGGTGATCCCGCGGGACTCGCCGTCCTTGCCCGACGTACGAGCGAAGACGATGTCGTATTTGGCCGAGTGGATACCGGAGTTCCACCGTTTGGCGCCGTTGATGATCCAGTCGCCCCCGTCGCGGATCGCGCGAGTCTCCATCCAGGTCGCATCCGAGCCGTGATCAGGCTCGCTGAGCCCGAAAGCGAACCGCGCCTCCCCGGTGAGCATCGGCTCCATATATTCAGCCTTCTGCTCCTCGGTGGCGTAGGCCAACATCATGTGCGCGTACGGGAAGTTACCCACCACGGACGACTCGTTCTGTATGTCGTTGTGAAGCCCCAGCCCCTTACGCGCCAGGTGCTCACGAATGACACTCATGTCGAAGTTGGTGCCGTCCTGCCCGCCGATCTCCTTGGGCAGGGCGTAGCGCAACCATCCAGCGGCATCCGCACGACGCCGCATCTCGCGCAGCAGATCTTCCCACTCCCGCCGCGGCGTACCACCCGCCTCGAAGTCCGTGCGCGCCCATTCCCTGCGGTGGTCGAAGAACCGCTCGTTGTC
Organism: Nocardia sp. NPDC059236; assembly: GCF_042754085.1. Taxonomy (NCBI): domain Bacteria; kingdom Bacillati; phylum Actinomycetota; class Actinomycetes; order Mycobacteriales; family Nocardiaceae; genus Nocardia; species Nocardia sp. NPDC059236. The sequence goes on along the minus strand of NZ_JBHZAF010000024.1, from coordinate 111,953 downwards.
GTCCTGGGCTTGCAGGGGCTTGATCTCCTGTTCGATGAACGCGTCGAGCTCGTCCAACTTCTGGGTCAGCTCCACAGGTAGTGAGAAATCCACAGGTCCTCCTTATCGAACATTCGATAAGATTGGTCTCCAGAGCCACCGCAAGGAAGGGCAGTCCAATCAGAGCTCCATGTCCGATCGCTGGCAAATTTACTGGATCGAACGTTCGCAACATGGTTCAATGAATGCGGCCAGAATGTGACTTACGCCACATATGAGTGGTGGGAGAGGCACCAACCACCGACAAGGCCGCGGTGTCGGGCAAGGGCATCGAAGCCACTGTCAACCCGATGCCGTACGCGCTGCGTACCGCTGCTCAGCTGGCTCACGGGCGTGCCGGCCGCCGAGAAGATGCATACCCGGCGGGGACGAGCTGAACCTTTCAACATGGCACTGAACTGGCAGCTTGTGGTTATTCAGACAACAGAGGAGCACTAGTGCCCAGGACGTATCGAGCCATCACACTCGACATCGACGACGGCATCGCGACGATCACGCTCGCCCGCCCCGATCGGCTCAACGCCTTCGACGTGACGATGCAAGACGATCTGCTCGCCGCCTTCGACCAGACCGACGGTGACGACGATGTCCGCGTGGTGGTGGTCACCGGCCAGGGGCGAACGTTCTGCGCGGGCGCCGACTTGTCTTCCGGCACTACGACCTTCGACTACGCCGTTCGTCCTCCCGGCACCGCGACCGGCCGCACGGAGAACGGCAGGCACCGAGACGGCGGCGGCCTGGTCACGCTGCGTATCTTCGAGAGCCTCAAGCCCACGATCGCGGCGATCAACGGGCACGCGGTGGGTATCGGCGCGACCATGACACTGCCGATGGATATTCGAATCGGAACGCCGGGCACCAAATTCGGCTTCGTCTTCGCCCGCCGCGGACTCGTCCCCGACGGCGCGGCGTCCTGGTTCCTGCCACGCCTGGTCGGCATACCGACCGCTTTGGAATGGTGCTACTCCGGCCGCGTCTTCGACTCCGCCGAAGCGTTCGACCGCGGCCTGTTCAGCGCCTTACACCCCGCAGAGGACCTCCTCGCCGCCGCGAAACAGCTCGGACGGGAGATGACCGCCGATACCGCCCCGGTCTCGGTCGCCCTTACCCGCCAGATGATTTGGCGTATGGCGGGTGCTCCCCATCCGATGTACGCCCACCGGGCCGAGAGCCGGGCGCTAACCGCGCGCGGCGCATCCGCCGACGTGCGCGAGGGCGTCGCGGCATTCCTCGACAAACGCCCGGTGCTGTTCCCTGTCGCCGTGAACGACGGACTCCCCGACATCTGGGAGGGCCAGGACGCACCGCGGTTCGAGTGACAAGCCACTTGCGCCCGCGACACCGAGCTCAGGATTCACTTACCTGGGCAGTGGCAATAATTCGACGAGAGCGCCGCGACCCGTGCCCGCAGGGAGCAGCGCCTGTGCCTATGCCTATGCCTATGCCTATGCCTATGCCTGGAGCAGACCGGAAAAATGCGCGGTGCCCACAGTTCCGGTGGCCCGCCACACCCCGCCGTCGACCTGTCGTACCGGTAGGACGCGCACCCGACGGTGGGACCCATGGTCCAGCCGCGGTCGAAGAAGTCGATGATGGCCATGGGCTCACTTGCCTCCCATGATGACGATGGACGTGACGGCCTCTTAGCCGCGGTGGAAGCCGCCCCCGTTCTCGGCGAGGGCGATGCAGGCGCCCGGCAAGTGAGGCGGGCGTGGTCGGGCACGATGGGCCATGCGGGCTAAACCGGCCCTCGACACGTTCGCCATCACCTGCCAAGGCGGGATCACCTCAGCCGGAAGCCAACCCACACGGAGATCGGATCCACCGTTAACCCGAAACTCCGCACTGCCGCCGATCGCGCTGTCAATCTGCCTCGGGGAAGATGCCGCGTGTCGGTTCATTCGAATGTGTTGTGCGCGTGCGCCGCTGCCCATGCAGCGATCTGGGCGCGTGAGGTGAACCCCAGCTTGGTGAGGATGTGTTCGACGTGTCCCTGGGCGGTCCGCGGCGAAACCACCAGGCGGTCAGCGATCGCCTTGTTGGTCAGACCTTCGGCGACCAGGTTCGCGACCTGACGTTCACGCGCGGTGAGACTCTCGAACGAATCAGGAACCGGTGCAGCAGGTTTGGACCGTTGGCCGAGTGCGAAACCGGCCGCGGCATCGAGACTCATCGATGCACCTTCCTGGCGCGCTACATCGAACGCACGTGCTCCGAGTAGCTGACGACTGCTCCGCTCGCACTCGTCACGATAGGTGTGCAGTGCGCGGAAGATGAACGACGTGGAGCTGCCGGCGAGGCGCCCCGACGCGTCCGCGGCACCGAGTAGGACGGCCGCACGGTGGGCGTCGTGCTGCTCGGCAGCGATGCAGGCCAGGGTATCCAGACAACCGGTGGCGACGAGGGGATCGCTCACCATATGGGCCAATCGAATACCCTCGGCGAGCGCACGCGTGGCGCGGTCGGGCTCGCCGCCTCGCCATTCGGCGAATCCGTTCCCCCACAACGCCCACGACCGATAGATCATCTCGCCCGACGATTCGGTGATTCCGAGCGCCCTCTGGTAGGAGGCACGGGCTCGCGACATATCCCCGTTCAGTGCGTAGGCCCATCCCAACGCGATACTCAATTGCACTCCGAGATAATCGGACTGCTCGTAGTTGCCGGCAGCCCAGGCCAGACGGTCAATCGTACGAGTTGGATCACCGTCGCCACCACAGAATGCGTAGTTCGACTCCGCGTTGGCCAACAGGGCCGTGATCAGCGGGTCGGCCGTCTGCTCGGCCAACGTCCGAAGCTCAGCCAGCCGGCTGCCGGCGGTCGACAGGTCGCCCTGCATCGCTGCTATGGAGCTTGCCGCATAGAGCGCCTTGGCGCGGTCCTCAGGTCTGCCGCCGGGTGATTGATCCAGGGCGCGCTCATACCAGCGGCGTCCCTCGCTGAGCCGCCCACGCACGAACCAGAAAAGGAACAAGGAGGACACGATTCGCAGCGCGCGATCGTCGGACTCGGACAGGCCGAATTCCAGCGCCTTCCGCACATTCGGCAGCTCCCGTTCCAGCCGCTCAACCCATTTCATCTGGTGCGGACCGACCCACTCCGAATCCGCTTCCTGTACCAGTCCGGTACACCAGTCCAGATGCCGCCGACACAGGTCTGCGTATTCGCCGGCCTCTTCGGCCTTCTCCCGGCCGAATTCCCGTACCGTTTCGAGCATCTCGAAGCGCACCGTACCGGCCACTTCCTTCCGGGAGAGGATCGACTTGTCCAACAGCGCCGACATCGCGTCGTGCAGCTCCGGCTCGCTCATGCCGTCGACACACACCTGCTCGGCCGCATCGAGTTCGAAACCCCCGGCGAATACGGCCAACCGGCGCCACAACCGCTGCTCATCCGGCGTGCACAGGTCATAGCTCCAATCGATGCAGAACTGCATCGTCTGCTGGCGCTTGGGAGCACCCCTGCTGCCCCGAGTCAGCAGCGCGTACCGGTCGTTCATCCGAGCCAGGATCTCCTCGACCGACAGCGTGCGCAGCCGGGCCGCGGCCAACTCGATCGCCAGCGGCAAACCCTCGCACCTGGTACAGATCCTCGCAGAGGCCACCCTGTTGTCATCGGTAACTTCGAAACCCGGCACCGCCGCCGCAGCCCGTTCGGCGAACAGCGCCACCGCGTCATAACGCGCCACCGTCCGCAGCTCCGGTTCGACGCCCGGATCGGGAATCTCCAGCGGCGGTAGCGGATACACCGTTTCCCCGCCGATCCCCAAAGCCTCGCGACTGGTCGCCAGAATCCGCAGACGCGGGCACGCTCGCATGAGCGATACGGACAGGCTTGTAACCGCGTCGATCATGTGCTCACAGTTGTCCAAGACGAGTAGCACATCGTACGGAGTCAAAAGCTCGACCAACGTGTCGAGCGTCGAACCACCTCCATAGTCATGCACACCGAAGGCCGCGGCAACGACATCGGGCAGCGACGCGGCGTCGTTCAGCTCCCCCAACTCGATCAGCCACGCTCCGTTCGCGAACTTATCGCGCATCTTGTGCGCCACACGCAGGGCGAGCCGTGACTTGCCGACTCCGCCGATCCCGGTCAAGGTCACCAACCGCGAACTGGACAGCAGGTTCTTGACCTCGGACAGCTGGGTTCGCCGATCGACGAAACTTGTCAGCTCCAACGGCAAGTTGCCCACGCCTGCACGCAGCCTGCCACCACGGATGAGAGAAACCTCTAGTAACACTGAGTCTTCCGAAGACACGACAGCATCAGGGACAAGCCCCGGCTCAGTCGGCAGCGCCATCTCGTCGACAGTGAAACCATGATCGAGCTGAATGCGCCGCAGCTGCTCGCCCAACCCTACGACCGTGGGGCGGTCCTGCGGGTCGCGAGCCATGGCCGCCTCGATAATCGAGCAGACGTCCTCGGGCAAGCCGGACTTACGCAGGTCCGGAAGCCGGTGACTCGTGATCCGCACGAATTGCGCGACAACCTCCTCCCCGCTTTGCCGTTCGAACGCCGCGTGCCCGGTCAAGGCGCAGAACAACGTAGCCCCCAACCCGTACACATCCGCGGCGGGGCTCTGCGGCTGCCCACCGAGGATCTCCGGCGCAATGAAGGCCGGCGAACCAGTGATCGCACCCGATGTCGTCTCGAATCCCCCAGCGATACGGGCGATCCCGAAATCCGTCAACGCCGGCTCACCGTAATCGGTCAGCAGAATGTTCGCCGGTTTGACATCACGATGCAGAACACCCACACGATGCGCACTCTCCAACGCCCCCGCCATTTTCACCCCGAGACGAAGCACCTCCGCAACCGATAGCGGACCATCACGCCGGATCCGTACATCGAGCGAGCCTCGAGAGCAGTAAGGCATCACCAGATACGGACGACCGGACCCGGTCTCACCGACCTCGAGCATGCCGACGATATTCGGGTGCCCGGTGAGTCGCCCCATCGCATGCTGCTCACGAAAGAACCGCTCCCGATTCTCCTCCAACTCACCGGTGAAAACCTTCACCGCCACCACGCGTCCTGCGGCAATCTGAGTGCACCGGAACACCGCGCCGAATCCGCCCCGCCCGATCTCCTCGGCGTCCTCGAACCCGGCCGCACTCAGCTCCGTGATGAGGTCCATACCGACATCACGCTGCGTTTCGAAGGGATCATTCTCCACCATTACCGTCCCATGACCGCACCCACAAATCAGAATATCCCCGGCGCACCCACGGACCACCTACCGCCACAACAAGGCCGCGCGGGTTCCGAGAAATACGTACCACCGCGGCAGATCAGTCGTCACGTACCGGCCAGGTGCCGATCGACGCTGTTCCGGATGTCGGCAGTGGCGGATCTTCTCCAAAGCAAGGACCGAGCGTTCTGTGGCATCGCAAAGACGACTTCGGCCGGCAGGATGGCGAGTCGGGTGCCGATCCGCAGCAATTCATATACATAAACCGGTGCGCCGAACCGTGCGCGCCGATCGGCCTCGTACGAGGCGTCCCCGGGGAGGATTGCCATGGCTTCCGGACTACGCACCCGCTCCTGCGGGCTCGAGCTCGGCGACGGTTCGCCCCGGCGGTGTGATCGGGTGACGCAGTTCCCATTACAGGAGTGCCTTGAGCTGTGGGTGTAGTACCAGGAGGTTGTGCAGGAACGTGGTCCCGCTGGTGGGAAGCCCGAGAACGAAGACCGGTTTGTCGATGGGGATCTGAGTGATCTGCGGATGGCGGTTCACGTTGTCGCGCAGCAGGAGCCGGTTGTGCAGGGCCTCCACGACCATCCCCGGGGGGCGGCTTCAAGTCCGGCCGGAAGCAGAGCGTGTCCGGTGCCATACATGGCGGTGAGGAGTCGGTTAAGGCCGTCTTCGCGGGCGCGGCCGCCGAAGTCGGCCAGCCCGCCGGTCCTGCGGATAGCTTCGAGACGGAGATCTTCGCTCGACAGCTCATTCATTGACATGGTTCGGCCTTCCTCCACGCTCCGGGGTGCCTGGTTGCGATGGGTTCGGCCGCTGCACGCTTGGCCACGTGAGGCGTACGAGTGCAGGTGCGGTGAGGATCTGCTCATGTGGAAGACTGCCCGCCATGGCAAAGCTCCGGGTCGGTGTTTTGGCCTCGCACACCGGATCGAATTTGCGGGCGCTGCATCAGGCCTCGCTGGCCCCGGATGCCGACTTTGTGGTCGCTGTCGTGATCTCCAATAATTCGGGCAGCGGCGCGTTGGCGTACGCACGCGACCACAGCGTCCCGACGCGGCATCTGTCCGGGCGCACGCACCCCGATCCCGAGGCGTTGGACGACGCGATTCGCGCGACGCTGATCGGGCAAGGAGTCGACTACGTGGTCACCGCGGGTTATATGCGCAAGCTGGGTCCTGTTGTGCGCAAGGACTTTTCGGGCCGGATCATCAATATCCACCCGTCGCTGCTGCCGCGCCACGGCGGTCACGGCATGTACGGACTGGCAGTGCACGAGGCGGTGTTGGCGGCCGCCGACACAGTATCCGGGCCATCGGTGCACCTGGTGGATGAGGAGTACGACACTGGGGCGGTGCTCGCCCAGCGGGAGGTGTCGGTGCTGCCCGGCGACACCGTCGAGTCGCTGGCCGCGCGGGTGCTCGACGCCGAGCATGTCCTGCTGCCGCAGGTCGTGGCACGCATCGCCGCCGAGCATCATCAGTAGAGGTTGGGGCCGTAGCCGCACCCAGTGGAACAATGGTCAGCGGGCATCGTCATCCGGATGACCGCGACGGGGTCGTGATCTGTCTCGTGGAATGCCGCAGTCCGGTTGCCGACGTCTCCATCGGCGAGCATTCGGCCGGACCAGCGCCATCGTCCACCGTGCTGAGCCCTGCCGACTACCGATCGATGGGCTGACCCGGGCTCGTGAACCGCTCCTAAGTCGCTGCGGCATCTCTTGCCCACAGTTCAACAGCCGCTACCAAACGCTCGAGCAGCTCGGCAGGAGGCTGCTCCACCGGCGTCACGGGAAGATTGAAGTGTGTTCCTGGAACACACTGCGGCAATTCATCATTCATGACCTCCCCCATGGATTAGATCCTCTTCCTCGTCGAATACGGCTGCGCCGCTGCGACTACGCCGATCAGATCGGGCCACGCGATCGCAAGCTCGCCCAAACTGAGCCGCGTGGAGCTCATCCGACTCCGCTGAACCGCCGGATTCACGCTGTTGATCGGTCTCGATCTGTGCAGCGGCCATATCGTCGACGAGGCTCCCCAGCGATCGTTGAGGCCCCTACCATCCCGGCGGCCCGGGAAGATTTGTTGCCACCCATCGATCGATGAGCGATGCCAGTTCGGCTCGGAGGAAGGCCGATCCGCGACCGTCGCCAGGCCGACAATGGTCCGAGCGGTGGATCTCGGCGAGGCCGGCCGCCATGACCAGAATGAAGTGCGCGCCGGGGCCGCGGCCGGCTTCGCCGTGGAACGCCCTGGCGATGGTGCGGTAGTCGGGCAGACTCGCTTGAATGGTCGTGCCCTCGACCAGGATTGCGCGGGAACTAGGCATCGCGGCCTTCCCTTTCTCAGCTCCGGTTGGTCGCGTGTCCTGCTCTTTACTCACCCGCCCAGAACGAGCCTCGATGGGATACTGCGGCCAGGCAGGTGACACTCGCTCGCGAGAATCTCCGTGATTCACGGGGGAAAGCAATGGACCTGAACGACATTGGCGACGGAATCAAGATGCTGGCCCAGTCTGCTGGACTTCGCCTGCAGCGCTCGGACGGCACCGCAGTGGCGGTCATAGACAGCGCATCCGGGGCCCTCGTTGGCGTAGCGCGCGAGGAATAACCTGGATCATGGAGTGCGCTGTTCCGGTCGTCCACCAGGCCCTTCACCGAAGAAATAGCAACAAAGCCCCCGAGCGCCGACAGGGCGCTCATCGCCATCTTCGACAGTTCGACCAGGGCGCAGCAAAGCCACAGGATGGCCAAGCGAGCAATTACGTGATCGACGCACGCGGCGCGAACATCGGCAACATTGGCGATAATGCCCAGCAGCACAGCATCTTCCGTGACACGCCGAGAAAGTCCACCTAACCAGTCCCCCCTCCAGGACAAGGCGGAAGCAGCGAGACCAGCAAATCCCGTCGAGGCCGTCGTTCTCAACCTGACCGAGCCGTGGCGGACTTTCGACGATCCCTGGCACTCCGACGGCTATACCGAGACCTTGGTCCGATGACGGTCCCCGACCACGAAATCTGGCACCGCATCAGTTGATCGATCTGAATGCCGAATAGGCCCATCCTGCGGTCCTCCGACGATCACCACGTGAACCGGCGGCCCTTCGCCACCCACGTGCCGCGCCCCCGCTGTGTGATCGACCAGCGTCCGCGCCGAGCCGTGTCAACGATCAAGCCCCGGGACGCTAGACGAGCCACAGCGCCGCGGGTAGTCCACGAGGTGAGTCCCGCCTCGGCGGCGAGCTGATCGACAGTCAGCAGGCCACCAGGCGCGAGGACACCAAGCACCGCGAATTCGGCGGCCGTCCCGGACCTCATGCCGGGACCCCGAAGTAGCGACCGAACGTTTCACGCGGCGCCGCGGTCTCCACGTCGGCGAGATGCATCAACCTGTCGAGTGTAAGGACGTCCAAATGCTCTGGCGCGGGGACGATCACGGCATCCACGTCCGCCTCTCGGACCTGATCGACCAAGTCGAGGGCCGAGTCCTCCGAAGACCAGATCAGTACATAACCCAATCGGCGCGCCAGTCGCACCATTTGCGCCCGATCCCATTGCAACGCAACACCTGACACGTCGGCGTCCAACCAGCCGAATGCTGTTGGCCTAGCTCGCATGATCACCCCTCTCGTCGCTTGCACGAATGATGTTCGCGCCCGGCAACGCTGGGATGGGACAGGAAAGGGACAGGAAGGCCATGCGATACCGGTAGAACAGAGATCGGAGTAGCCGTAGGCTCGGGATATGGCGCATGTTGGCGAACGGATTGCCGCGGAACGCAAGATCGCCGGACTCGGACAGCGGCAACTCGCGGCACGAGCGAACTACAGCCTGAGCATGGTCAAGGCCGTGGAGCAGGGCCGGGAAGTCGCCAGCCCGGGATTCATCTCCGCCGCCGCCAAAGCCATGCGCATCACCCCCGAACAGTTGACAGGCGCACCGTTTGACGATGGCAAGCCACTCGCCGACGCGGTGAACGAGTTGTCCATCCTGCTGACCGAAGGCCGCTACGCCCGCGCGACCGATCCCGGCCCGCTCGCACAGATCGAGGCCGACCTCGAGGCGGCACAACAACTGTACCGGTCCGACCGCACCCGCCAGACCATCGAAGTCCTTCCCGCCCTCATTCGGCGTATCCATGGCGCCGTGCGCAACCTGTCCTGGAACGAGCAAGCACACGCGTACTCGTTGCTCACCTCCGCGTACGTCCTCGCCGAATGGTCAGTGCGTCGCACGGGTCATCTCATGTTGGCTTTGCCCGCACTCGACCTCGCCGACCACTACGGGTCAAGCAGCGACGATCCCGTGTGGGGTGCGCTCTCAGCGCTGGCCCGTGCCCGGGTGCTCACTCATTACGGTGAATCGGAGGTAGCGGCCGATCTCATCGGATCTGCAATCGACACCGCGGACACCACACGTACCGGGATGGTTCTCGCGGGATACTCCCACCTCACAGGAGCAATCAACTCCGCCCGCAAACTCGACTACGCTGGGGCGGTCGATCACGTCACCGCGGCCCGCGAATTCGCCTCCCGCACAGGCGAAACCGATGACTACATGACTTCATTCGGACCACTCAACGTTGAAATCCATGCCCACGCAATCGAACTCGAAGCAGGCGACCCGAACCGGGCAGCACTCGAGGGCGCCGAAATCGTCATCCCCACACGCCACAACGCGCCGACCAGGGTCGGCCACCACTGGCAGGACAACGCCCGCGCCTGGCTGATGTCCGGGAAGCCCGAGAAAGCCTTGGCGGCCTTGAACAAGGCACGGGTAGCAGCACCTCAGCAGACCCGATTGCACCCGGCCGTCCGAGAAACGTTGTACGGCATCGCGGCGGCGGAGAAGCGACGCACCGATACCTTGGCCGGATTCGCCAGCTGGCTGGGCACCTCGCTGTGAGAGTGAAGTCCGCTGCCCGGCTGACACACTGGTGACCATGAACGATCACGGTGCGCCCGTTCTCTACGCCATCGTCACCGGCTCCCGCCGCCCGCGACATCGGCAGACTGGTGGATATCGCTCACGCCGACGGGTAGGACGTGTGCGTCATAGCGTCCCCCGAACGGCCTTCGATTCATCGACGCCGAGGCTCTGGAGGCGAAGTCCGGGCACCGGTGCGTAGCCGCTACAAGGAACCCGACGCCCCGACATCTTGCCCCCTGCGGACGCGATGATCGTTGCCCCACTCACTGGCAACTCGCTGGCCAAGTGGGCCGCCGGGATCTCCGACACCCTGCCGCTCGGCCTGCTCATGGAAGCAGTCGGGAAACGGCTGCCCATCGTGGCCGTGCCCTTCTCGAACTCAGCGCAGATCAGCTTTCCCGCGCTCCAGAACGCCAGCCGAGACCTCTCCGACTGGGGCGTCACGATGCTGGTGAGCGATGCGGTCAACAAACAGCACGAACCCGGCACCGGGGCGGACCACATTCGCCTATTCCCATGGGAGACAACCTGGCAAGCACTGCTTGCCCACCCACTGCTCGCGATCCAAAAGTAATCAGACACTCCGCTTTCAAACCAGGGGTCGGGTTTGCGAACTGGCGACTCTTCCGATCCATTCGGTTGTCATCGCACCCCCGGTGGGCGCCAACCGATCTCAGACCTCTCCGCCACGCATCTCCTTGCTGATCTGGTCACGAATATCATTGGTCGCCCCGCGCATTTTGCCACGATGATCCCAAGTGTCGGACTTATGTTCCATGCAGCGATCGCCTTCCGGCGACTCGTCGTCGAGATGCGAACGACGCGTGAAAGCGCATCGTTCCGACGATGGGCCAAACGGGTGTAGCGGCTACCATCTGCCGGTAGAGCTCAATCGCTTGGTTCGCGTTGGCCAGCACTCCGCCATATTTGTAGCGCAGCAAGTAGGCGTTGCCGAGGTTGGATCTATACACCACCAAATCTGGATGGCCCGCAGGGGTGGCACCTATCGCCAACCCGCACATCTCGATCGCCCGGTCTGCATCGACTTGTACCCGACCGCGGTCGAACCTCGCCGCATACGCGTTACCGGGGTTGGACAGACGTGTCGGCAATGCAGGATGATTCACGGCCGTACCGTCCACTGCCTGCCCGTACACCTCGATAGCCCGATCCACATCGGCAGGTGTCCCGCTGTATTCGTACCTGATTCATACCTGTACAGGTGGGCGTTGCAAGATTTGACAAGATACACCGGCCGGGCCAGATCTCCACGGGGTGTGCCGCCTACCGCCTGCCCGCACATCACGACCACCTTATCCAAGTCGGGACCAGATCCGGGCACGCGCATCGAGCCATATCCGGGACCTGCCCCCGTCCAGCTCGCGCTGCAGTGCAAGGTCGGCGATTTCGTCGGGGCGGGTGAATCGGTCGGTGACCGATGCGGCTGCGGCGGATTTGGCGACGGCGACTGAATATCGAGCACGTCGATCTCGGTGATGAACTGCGGCAGCGCGTTGAGCTGCGCGTCGGCCCGAGGCCAGTCGTAGCCGGTTCAACGGGTCACCGGTTGCAGCCTGCGCGACATGTCTACACTCGCGGAACTGGTGGGCACTCGCCAGTCCGGGTGAGACGAACGCCCGTATCACCTGCTGCCGAAATCCGGATTTCGTCATGCCGTCGGCTTGTCGGCCCACCCTGACGCGTCCAGAATGTCGTGCCAGGTGACCTTGGGGGCGTGGTCCGGATACTGCAGCTGGTACACGTGCGCGGGGAAGCTCATCGGAGAGGCCATCTTCGCGGGGTTCGCGTGTATCTGGTCGGCGATCGTCTCGGAGAGGGCGTAGCCCAGGTTGTAGCGGGGATATGCCGCGTGTACCCGGTCGGCGTATTCCGGTGCGAGCTTGTCGCGGAAGCGGCCGATGATGTCGGCGCCGATCCCCATCTGGGTCACGGCTTCGGTGGGGCCGAAGCGGTGGCACAGACCGTCGCTGGTGTGCAGCGCGATGGCATTCCATACGGGCTTCACGCGGTCTGGGTCCAGGCCTCGGCCGGTGAGGAACTCCGCGGCGGCGTCGGCACCGTCCACCTCGAAACGCTGGTTGCCGTTGGCATGCTCGGTCGCGCCCAGGTCGTGCAGGATGGACGCGAGGAAGACGAGTTCGTCGTCGTAGTCGGTGCCGGCCCGCATTCCCATCGCGGCCGCGATCTCGCGCCCGAACAGGTAGCCGCGCATCGCGTGGTTGTAGATGAACTCCGGTGACACCGATCGGGCCAGTTCGTCGGCGGCGACTGCCAATTCCGTTGTCGGCACGCTGAATTCCGATCGCGCGTCAGCGTCGATGGTCATGTTTTTCCTCCGGTGTCAGTGGTTGAAGAACGGGTGGTCGACTGCGTAGAGCCATCGACCGTCGGGCTGGCGGCGTGCGACTTCCGTGGTCGTCGTGACCAGCGGCTGTTCACCGAAACCGACCACCGTGGCGTTGCTCGACATCAGCGCGATGTCCTCGATCACTGCGATCCTGCGCAGGTCGAGGGTGATCCGAGCGCCGGCACTGACGTAGTCGGCCAGCTGCTCGCGGATCGCGGCGCTGCCACTGACCTCGGTCGCCGGGTTCGGCGCGAACAGTGCCCCCGCTTCGTAGAGCTCGACCAATCCGTCGAGGTCGCCGGCGGCCAGGCGCTCGACGAAAAGCTCCGCGAGCTGTTGCGGCCTGTCGGCGAACTTCGCGGGGGATGCACTGTTCGCGGTGTATTGACGTGTCACGTAAAAGCTCCTTTTCCGTTCGGTATCCCCGATTCTGGTGCGATCGACCACGCCTCGACAGTGGCCAGAAAGACTAATATCGCTATAATCTGGCCATGAAGATCGTGGCGGTTCTCGCGCTCGACGACGTGGTCGCCTTCGAGCTCGCTGTCCCCGGCCAGGTGTTCGGCACCGCCAATCTCCTCGCGGCAGTACCCACCTACGAAGTCCGTATCGTCGCCCCCGGACGCCGGGCACACACCGATTCCCTTTTCGGCGCAGTCGATTTGCGCACCGACTGGGACCTGGACGCGCTCACCGAGGCACACACCATCGTCGTTCCCGGCCGCGCGCCTACACACGCCGATCCGCCGCCGAAGGTGCTGGACGCGCTGCGCGCTGCGCACGCGCGCGGCGCACGCATCGCGTCGGTGTGTACCGGCGCCTTCATCTTGGCCGCCGCCGGTCTGCTCGACGGCCGCCGCGCCACCACACATTGGGAACACGCCGACACCTTGGCGCAGCGATACCCACAGGTCGACGTCGATCCCGCGGTGCTCTATGTCGAAGACGGCACGGTGTGCACCTCCGCGGGCGTGGCCGCTGGACTCGACCTGTGCCTGCAACTGGTACGCCGCGATCTCGGCGCCGCGGCCGCCACCGATACCGCACGCCACACCGTCATGCCACCCCAACGCCAAGGCGGGCAGGCGCAGTTCATCGCCCACCCCGCCCCGGCCAACACCGACGTTCTACTCGGCGACACCCTGCAATGGATGAACACCAACCTGCACCGTCCCCTGACCCTCGCCGACATCGCCGACCACGCGGCACTCAGCGTGCGAAGCCTCAACCGGCACTTCCGATCCCACTTCGGGACCACACCGCTGCAGTGGCTGCTCAATGCGCGCGTGCGCTATGCCCGCGAGCTGCTCGAAACCACGGACACCACCGTCGAAATCGTCGCTCGCCATGCGGGATTCGCCAACGCCACCGCCATGCGCCCCCACTTCGTACGCCAGACCGGCGTGCCACCCCTGAGCTACCGAGCGAATTTTCGGGCCGCGCATCCGCCCGCTCCGACGTCGACACCGGAGCCCGCCCACACCGTACCCCCGATCACTGCCGAACCCACGTGGACTCGGCGCGCCAGCCACCCGCGAAAGCGATGACATGCGTTGCGGCCCTGGGCAATCTGTCTGTTCTCGTCACTCCGAGACGACCTGGCGAGTCCACGCATCCTGCTGGACCTGCTTGATGAGCTCCTCGGTCGCCGGGGGCCACACATTGCGGTAGTTGCCCTCGTCCGCGCCGATGACTTCGATCATCTTGTCGATCATGTCCTGCGAATCGTATTGGCCCTGCATGATCTCGGAGAACACCTTCTCGATCGAGGACCTGGAGGTGAAGTTCACCGTGTCGTCCTGCCAGTGGAAGGTGCTGTCGCCCAGTCGATCGTTGAACCCGGTGTCGTAGGCGCCCGGATTGATGGTCTGCACCGTGATACCGGTTCCGCCTTGCGCCAATTCATCACGCAAGGTCGCCGCGATGCCCTCGAGCGCATGTTTGCTCGAGCAATAGGCACCCAGCCCGTAGGCGGTGAGCATGCCGCCCATCGAACTCACGATCACGATGCGGCCGCGGATTCCCGCATCGACGAACTTCTAGCATCGGCGTCCATGTCCGAGCGCGAACATGTCCTCGACTGGCTGCAGAGCTGGTACGCCGCGCAGTGTGACGGCGACTGGGAACACGGATGGGGCGTGCGGATCGAGACGCTCGACAACCCCGGCTGGCTGATAAAAATCGATCTCAAGGAAACGACGGACCTGGCAGACCAGGAACATCCCCGACAGCAAATCGACAGGAGCGGGCACGACTGGGTGCATGCCTGGACCGCCGGGCAGACGTTCCACCTGGCCTGTGGTCCGGGCAATCTGACCGAGGCGCTCACGCTTTCGTGCCTGGGCATCGACGCGGGCCTGAAGGCGCGAATGCGTCCGTACCGATGAGTGCGGACGCTTTGGTTGCTGCCGTGGCGTCAAGCGATCACTGACATCACACCAACCATTGAAGAGCTCGTGACCCCACGCCAATCCGATCATCGGCGGTTGCGGACGTTCCGCGGCAGTCGGATGCCATCGAGTGTGCGCTGGTGTGGCGGATTTCCTCGGAATCGGGGCAAGATCGGAAGCGGCAACGACGGCTCGCTCGTTGAGACCCTGAGGACACTGTCGAAGGAGATCGTGATGGCGGAAGCGTTTGTGCTCGGTGGTGTTCGGACCCCCTTCGCCCGGTACGGCGGTTCGCTGTCGCACATTCGGGCCGACGACCTGCTGGGGATGACCATGAAGGGTGCGTGCGAGCGCGTCGGCGTGGGTCTCGATCAGATCGAGGACATTGTCGCGGGCTGCGTCAATCCGGCCCACGAAGGTATGGGTGATGTCGCGCGGTGGGCGGCGCTGGCGGCGGGATTCCCCGACACGGTGGCCGGGGCGACGATCAACCGGTTCTGCGGGTCGTCGCTGAGTGCAACCATCAATGTCGCGCACGCGATCAAAGCGGGGGACCTGGGCGTCGGAATCGCCTGCGGCGTCGAGTCGATGTCGCGGTCGGGATGGGCGTACATGAAGAGCGACACCCCGTTCGGCCCCCGTGGCCCGGTCATCCTGCTCGACACCATGTGGGCGGGTGCGGGCGGTCCCGCCAATCCGGCGCTGCTGGCGCGCAATGCTTACATCGGAATGATCGAGACAGCACAGAACGTCGCCGACCGCTACGGGCTGACCAGAGAGGAAATCGACGCGTTCGCGCTCCGGACGCAGCGAAATGCCAAGGCGGCCAGGGATTCCGGGCGGCTGGCCAAGGAGATTATGCCGGTCGAGATCGCCGCGACGAGGAAGACCCCCGCCCGCTTGTTCGAGCACGACGAATTCATCCGCGACGACACCACCGCCGAAAGGCTGGCGGCGCTGCCCCCGCAGCCGGGGACGACGCAGATGACCGCGGGGAACTCGACTCCCCTGACCGACGGAGCCAGCGCACTGGTGCTGGCCTCGGGTGAACGAGCGGCCGAACTCGGCGTCGAACCGCTGGCGCGGGTGGTGTCCTCGGCGGTGTACGGGATCGATCCGCTCTACATGGGTCTGGCTCCGGCGTGGGCGCTGCCGCTGGCGATCCAACGTGCGGGCCTGACACCCGAGCAGATCGACGTGTGGGAAGTACACGAGGCATTCAGCGCCCAAGCCCTGGGCGTGCTGCGTGAACTGCCCAACCAGCTGGACGGTTTCATCATCCCCGACGAGAAGCTGACACCGAACGGCGGCGCGGTGGCAATCGGTCATCCGTTCGGCGCCACCGGCGCCCGCTACGTCCTGACCCTGGCCACCGAACTGCGGGAACGCAATGCGCGCTACGGCGCGATCGGAGTCTGCATCGGATCCGGGCAAGGAGTCGCAATCGTCCTCGAAAACCCCTCCGCCGCCTGAGAAATCTCACCGAAGGAACAACGTACAGGGCTCCTCCTGGAGGTCGGGAGAACAACCTCGATGAGCTTGCCGGCGCTACTACAGCAACGCCTGCCGTCAGCGCGCCTACCCAAGGCGGCGAAACGACCTGGAACACCACACATCCCAGTAGCAGTTGATCAATCGGTCCTGGTGTAGTCCAGCGCTACGCGGGCATCGCGGCGTCGGTCATGACTGTCGTGATGGGTGATGGGCTCAGCTCTGGCCGCCGAAGTACTGGGCCTGGGTCCGGCCCTTCTCCCAGCCGTTGCCCGCCCAGTTCGCCTGCATGAGCGTGATCGCGCCGTCGGCGTCGACGGTGTACTCGTAGTAGAGCGTGTTGTGATGCCAGATCTGCGCAAGCGGCCACTGCGGCAGGTACGCCTCGGCGGCGGCCCCGGCGCCACCGCGATCCAGCGTCCACGCCACCGTCGACCACATGCCCTGCATCCACACCGCCACTTCCCACAGCTGCTCCGCTGCCGGTATCGGGCGTTGAACATACGGCGGAACCGGGACGCGAAGACCGTCCGGCGAGGTCGTCATGTGCGCGGTGGTCTCGGCCGAGCCGCTGGGCTGCATCGAGTCGAGCGAGGATTCCATGGTCGTGGTCCTTTCTTGTCCGCTGAGTTCGGGCCCGACTCCCGACTGCGTTCCCTGGTGAATGCCTTGCGCGTGCGTGTGGCGTGTGGTCAGTACACGCGTGCGGTGCTGGGTCTGGTGGCGTGGACGGTGGTTGTCCATGTGTCGTCGCCGTGTGCGGAGGTGACGTGGAGTTCGATTTCGGGTGGGATGGTGGTGTCGTCGAGTTGGACTCGCCAGGTGGCGGTTTGGCCGGCGCGCAGGCCGTTGTGGCGGGCGTGTTTGATCGGCCATGTGGCTTCGGGGGCGACGCCGTTCTGGCTGGCGGTGAATCCGATTCCGGGGGAACGGATTTCGACTTCGGTGTGGTCGATGGTGCCGGTTTCGAGTGTCAGTCGTAGCTGGTGGGTGTCGGAGCTCGGGGCTTTGTCGATTCGCGCGGTCCAGCGGGGTGCGCGTTGTGCGGCCCATTGCTGGTATTCGAGGGTGAGTTGTTGTTCGGCGACGGCTGCCGATCGGGCGGCGGCGGTGGCGGATTGGTCGGCGGCGGTCATGGCGCGGCGGGCGAGGCGGGTTTGCCAGATGGAGACGCCGAGGCTGCCGATTGCCGTGGTGGCCGCGATGATCGAGATGATGAGTGCCGTGATCGCCATGGCGGGTCACGGTACGCGCGGTGGCGGGGTCGGTACGCATACCTACCGGTTCGTGTCGGCGCGGGGGTGGTCGCAGGTGGGCAAGCAGAGCGGCCAGTAGACGATCTCGCCGCCGGTGGCGCATCGCCAGGTCATGTGGCCACTGCGGCCGGTGACGATGCAGGGCTGGTGGCCGACGATGACGTGCCGGTCGCGTCCTCGCGCAAGCTTCCCTGAGCGCGCCCCAACGCGAGAATGTGCTCCAACTGATCCGTCGACACCGCCCTCGAGCAGATCGCGGCCAGCCTGGACGGGCCGATTGTCGCCACCGCGAACGCCACAAACCGCTGCTTGCCCACGATGGCGCGCCGGTCCTGCAGCACCGATGTCCGCTCGGCGTGGTGGCTCGGC
Organism: Nocardia sp. NPDC059236; assembly: GCF_042754085.1. Taxonomy (NCBI): domain Bacteria; kingdom Bacillati; phylum Actinomycetota; class Actinomycetes; order Mycobacteriales; family Nocardiaceae; genus Nocardia; species Nocardia sp. NPDC059236. The sequence continues at coordinate 93,911 of NZ_JBHZAF010000024.1, read as the reverse complement.
TTGCGAACAGTTGCGCGACCGTGAAGATCGCGCACACTACCGCGACGGCACCGGCGGCGACTCTGAGGTTGAACGTCGTGAAGGTGAGCCCGGCCAACGGCCCGGCGAGGGGACCGGGTGAGCCGGCGCTTACTCCAACACACACCCCGCGGCTTGTGGGGTGCCTGCGAAGCGGTCGGCGAGGAAGTTCATGCCGCCGAGTGCTTCGCCCGCGGCGGCTCCGATGTGCGTCGGGAACAGCGAGTGGATCGCGGTGAGGGTGGCGCCCCGAGCGCAGTAGGTATCGACGAGGGCGGTGTAGCCGGCAACGGGGATCTTCTCGTCGGCGACGCTGTGGTACAGGTACAGCGGGGTGTCGGGGACGGTGCGGCCGAGTTCATTGGGCAGGGCGGCGTTGCGGAAAGCGGGCTGCGCCAACAGGTTCGGGACTGTGGCGAAATCGTCGACGTGGATGTCGGAGTATTCCTGAGACAGATCCGCACCACAGCCGGAGGTGTCCGCGCCAAGCAGCGCGCGGCGGCCCCGGTCGTTCAACAAGTCGGCCAATCGGGAGGCGGGTTCATTGCGGGCCAGCCCGAGCAGCATCAGTATCGCCCCCGCGGCGCTGTCGGCGCGTTGTGCTACGGCCGGGAGATCGGTGGGGATTCCGCCGGCACTGGTGCCGACCAATTGCACGTCTGGTGCGTATTCCCGGCGCAGCTGTGTGGCCCACAGGGTAGCGAAGGCTCCGGCCGAGTATCCCCAGGCGCCGATTGGGCTCGAGGCATCGATGCCGGCCGGCGAGAACGACCGTGCGGCCCGGATTCCGTCCAGAACTCCACGCCCGGATGTCACGCCGTCGAAGAGCCGGGACTGCGGCCCTTCGTAATCGCTGACCACGACGGCCCATCCCCGCAGCAGTGCGTCCGCGATGAACGGCGCATCCTGCATGGCGCTCGCCATGTCGTTGTCGCTTCCGCCGCGCAGCGTGACCGACGGGGCGCACCGGGTGTCGAGACTGTTCTCGGGTACCTGGTACGACAACACCGGCCGCGGCCCGTTATAGGGCACCGGTGGCACCAGCACCGTGGTCACGTCCAGCTGCGGATGCTCTTCGGAATCGGTTGTGCGATAACGCAATTGCCATGCAGTCACCGGTATCGGCAGACCGAGCAGTGGGATCGTCCGCGCTCCGAGTACCGCGCCGTTCGGATGTGACGCGAGATCGGGGGGTGCGGCATAGAAGGGATCGTCACCAGGGGACAGCGAAGCGGCTCGCGCGACCGGCATCGACAATGCTGACGGCAGCACGATCATGGCGAGCGTGAGGGCCGCAAGCCATTGCAGGCCGATCCGCCACCACCTCACTGGTTGCCCGGGCGTGCCGCCAACCAGCAGGCCGGGCGTATCGGTTGCCGAATACGCTGTGCGGCAAGCATTTTTCCGATATGTCGACAACATGTGCCGGGATTCCATCACGCCTCCCGCGTCCAACCATCCGACGCGCAGGCACTCGGGGCCCGCACAACCAGTCGTACCAATTCGAGATCTAGGTCACGGTAACATAACAATCCCGCGTCCGCAGCTGTTATTTTCCAACGACGGTCGAGGCCGCCCAGTACCGCGGAGAAGGCTCGCCGGACCGAGCGGATACGAGCGCGGGTGCCCGGTCTCGACGCGGCGGGCTATTGCTCGGCATACGCCGCTATCGCGCCGGCCTGTGAGCCGTGCACGTCGCGCGCCCGGCAAAACCAGATGTCGGAGGCACAACCACGATGCGACCCGGCAAGCACGTGTGACGCTCCTGAGAAATCTCCGCCTCGCCGAGCACGTTTCAGCAAACGCAAGTAGGGTGCTGGTTCGAGACCCCGGAAATAGCTGTGCGGCGGAATCAGGAATGCGTACACGGAGGTCGCGGGCAGGAGATGCGATGCCGACAAAATTGTTACGATGGCTCGTTCTGGGAGTCATATCGGCAGCTGCGTTCGCCACGTTGCCCATGGGACCGGCAAGCGCCGATCCGGTCGACGACATCCCGGGTGGGCTGGAGTCGTTCTATCACCAGCCGCTGGACTGGACACCGTGTAACGATGCGGTGCTCGACGGTGCGGGGGCTCAGTGCGCGGGCGTTGTCGTACCGCTCGACTACAACCGACCGGACTCGCGCACGCTGACCGTAGCGATCTCGCGTATCCCGGCCACCGACCCAGCCCGCAGACGCGGGATCATGCTGTCCAACCCCGGCGGTCCCGGCGGTCCGGGCCTGAGCATGATCGCCGACCTCCGGGATCGGCTCACACCGGATGTCCGCGCCCGGTACGACCTGATCGGCATGGACCCGCGTGGTATCGGCCGATCGGACCGAATGAGTTGTGCGCTGCCGCTGCCCAGCATGTTGTTCTCGGCCGGCTTCGACGCCTTCGGCTACGCGCGCGACGCCACCCTGGCCGCCGCGTTCGCGGCTTCCTGCGTAATACCCGATCCCGAGAAGGCTCGGTCCATCACCACCCGCAATACCGCCCGCGACATGGATGTCATCCGCAGCGCATTCGGCGAACGCGCGCTCAACTACTACGGCGACTCCTACGGCACCTACCTGGGCGCGGTGTACACGCAGATGTTCCCTCAGCACAGTGACCGGATCGTGCTGGACAGCGCCATCGACCCGGACCGCTACTGGATCGGCACGTACCAGGACATGGGCGCCGTCAACGAGGCCGGGCTCGACGACTGGGCGATCTGGGCGGCCCTCCACGACGCCGACTACCACTTCGGCAGCAGCGGACCGCAGGTCCGAGCCTTTGTCGAGGACTTGATCCGACGTGCCGCCACGCATCCGGTCATCGGCAACGGCTATCTCATCGATGAACACACCGTTCCGATGATGCTGCTGTCGCTGTTGTCGAATCCGAAGAAGAACACCAGCCTCGCCGAGCTCGTGCGGACCCTGGCCGACGCAGTGTCCGGGCTGCCCATCGACATGGAGCAGCTGAAAGGGAAGGTCAGCGGTCCCGTTCCGCTGGATGCTTCGGGCATGGCCGCGGTCCTCTGCGGCGACAAGGCCGCACCCCGGGATCTGGCCTGGTATAGCCGCAATATCGAAAGCGTCCGGGCAACCCAACCGGTGTTCGGCGCGTTCGCCAACAACATCACCGCATGCGCGTTCTGGCCGGACCCGGTCGAGCCACCCACCGCCGTGCACAACCCGACACCAGCCCTGATCCTGCAGGCCACCCGCGACACCCGCACCCCCTACCAGGAGGGCCTTGCATTGCACCAGGACCTGACAGCGTCACGAATGGTCACACTGGCAGACAGCCGCGTTCACGGCGTCCTCGGCTCCAACGTGAGCCATTGCGCGAACGAGGTCGTCAATACCTATTTCCGTGACGGCACCCTCCCCGATGCCGACCTCACCTGCCAACGCGACACCGACAATCTCCCCTGACCTGACCCCATGATCTCGGTCCGGAGAGTGTGAGAGCCCTTGCGGCCCACGAAGTGGGCAGGAAGGCTCGAAAACCATCGCGACACGCAACAGGCACACCCCCGAGCAGGTCGTGCGCAGGCTGAGCGAGGCCGATCGGCTGCTGGGCGAGGGCAAGGACATCGCCGACGTGTGCCGGACCCTGCAGATCACCGGCCACCTACTACCGCTAGCGCAACCAGTTCGGCTGGCTCGAGGCCGACGACGCAAAACGGTTGAAGGCCCTCGAACGCGAAAACTCCACCCTGAAAAGGCCTCTCGCCGAGGCCGAGCTGGAGAAGGCAGCATTGAAGGAGATCGCCAAGGCGAAGGCGGTGGGCGAGCTCGATGGTGAGCCTCCGGGGATCGATCGCAGTGGCGCTGCTCGTGTCCCCGAACGCGTCACCGTCAAGGTGGTCCGCGAGCTGGCGTGCCACCTCCGGAGTACGGAATCCGACGACGCGCTCGACACTCCCCAGTTCCTCGACGAGGGCCTCGGCCGTCATGCGCACATCTCCGAGGACCGGGACCCTGCAATGCACCACGGTGTTGACGACGCATCGCCGCCCAGCCGGCGAACCGGTCAGATCAGCTTCTGCAACGGCGCGGGCACGTCCAACCCCATCTGGGCCAGGGCATTGGCGTGGTAGGCCTCTCCGGGAACATGAATCATGTGTTGCAGTCCACCGTGCGCGTCGCGCCAGAATCGTTGCAGCGGGTTGTTGCGCCGAATCACATTTCCTCCGGATCGCGCGAAGATCTCATCAACGGCCGAGACCGCCCGCCAGGCACAGCGGATCTGATTTCGGCGGACCATCGAGCGGTCGTCGATCGTGACCGGCCTGCCGCCCGCGACCCGGTCATACATCGCGCTGATGCCATCGATGAGTTGCACTCGCGAGGCAGAGATCTCGGCGGCCGCCTCCCCGGCCGCGTAGAGCACGTACGGATCATCTCGCACCTGAACCGCTGTCGAGGTGACCCGGTGGCGTTGCAGGTTCAGGTGCGCGGCCAGCGCGCCCTCGCAGATCCCGATCACCGCCGCGGTGATCCCGACCGGAAACATCGAGGAGTAGGGCAGCCGGTACAGCGGCTCGGTCAGCCCTCGGGCTTCTGCGGCGGCCCCTGACTGGATCCTGTCCTGGCCGATCGTCCGATATGCGGGAAGGAATGCTTCGGTGACAACGACATCCTTGCTGCCGGTACCCGATAAGCCGATCACATCCCACGAGTCGTCGATGATCGTGTAATCCGATCGGGGGACCACCACGTGCAGCATGGTGAACGGCACGGCGGGCATTCCGGTGCCGTCGCCGAGAATGGCGGCCAGTAGGACCCATTCGCAGTGGTCGGTTCCCGAGGAGAACGGCCAGCGCCCGCTGAGAACATAGCCGCCGTCGGCGGGATCGGCGATACCACAGGGCATCACCGGCGAGCCGACCCACGTGTCCGGGTTGTCTGCCCAAATCTCTTGTGCGATACGTTGATCCATTTGCATCAACTCCCACGGGTGGATGCCGACGACGCCGGCCACCCAGCCAGCGGCTCCGTCGTGGCGTGCGAGCGCCATGACCGCTTCGGCGAAGTCCCGCGGACGGGCCGCGTAGCCACCGAACTCGGTCGACGCCATCAGACGCATCACCCCGACCGAACGCAATAGGTCGACGCTCTTGGAGCTGAGTCGGCCGAGTTTCTCGTTTTCCTCGGCGAGCGCGGCCAGCTCGGCGCCAGCCTCCTCGATACGATGGACCACTTCGTGTGCCACGTCGCACACCTCCTGTCTGATTCTTGGCTCATTGCTGTGGTGAAGTAGTCGGTCGCCCGGTCATGCGGGCGCGGAATTCACGCCGCCCTGCGTACACGCCTGCGGTCGCGCACGCGGATGACGAACGACAACAGGCTTGCGATCGGCCCGGGCAACTCGGCGTCGGGCACCATACCCATCTGCCGCCCCATGCCGAGCTGGTCGGCTTCCTGCCACCCTTCGACGATGCGACCGTCAGCGATCCGCACCATGCTGATGGCGTAGAGCGTGGCGACCCGCCCGGTCGCGGGAAACCCGTTGAACATTCCGGCATGGGTGGCGGTGGAACTCCAGCGGATCACCACCAGGTCGCCCTCGGCGATCATCTCGTGCACGTCCAGCGTGAAGTCCGGCATGCCGGTCCTGACCACCTCCATCGCCGCGCGCATGCCCGCGCGCCCAGGCGGGAACCTCCCCTCCCGGATCTGGTCGTGGAACACCACATCCGGGTCGACGATCTCCTCGGCGAAACTCCAATCCCCTTCGTTCCAGACCCTTTTGATGTACTGCTCGATGAGGGCCTTGTTCTGTTCAGCCGACACTGATCGACTCCGTTTCTCCCATTGCGAAGGGATGCAGGGTGGCGTGGCTGCGCGCGTCCAGCGCCAACAGCGGGGGCGTGACCTTCGCCCCGAGCGTGCGCAGAATCAGCGCATTGGCCTGCGGGCCGAACGGACCGCCCCAAGCGGTAGCGGCACCGATCTGACGCGACGCCAGCACCAGTGGAAGAGTCACCTTCCGGCGGGCGCGTTCATAGCCGCGCAGTGCCGCGATGGGCGCGCCGCGGCGCGCCCACTGATCGGCGAAAACGACACCGTCGGTCAGTGAGGTGCCCGCGCCCTGCCCGAGGTCGAAGGTCATGGCATGGGCGGCATCGCCGAGCAGGGTGACCCGTCCACTGCCCCACCGCATCAGTGGTGAACGGTCGAAGGTGTCGCGTCGATGGATCGACGAAGGCTTCGTCGCCGCCAGCAGCCCCGTCACGATCGGGCCCCAGTCTCGGAAGAACCTGGTCAGGCCTGCGTAGACACCCAGATGGTCGCTGCCGCGCCCGGCGGGTCCGTTGCGGACCGCCCACCAGCACACCCGTCCATCCCCCAGATGGAAGAAGGCGAAACGTGCTGCACGTCCATGCAGAATACGGAACACGCCGGCCGGTGCGCCGCCGTCGGTCTCACTGATCCCGGACCAGTGCGCGTACCCAGGATGGCGCGGTGGAGTCAATCCGTGCAAATGTGCACGCACGCGCGATTGAAGTCCGTCAGCCCCGATGAGAACGGTACCGCGCGCCGTGCGCCCGTCAGTGAAGGTCGCGGTGACTCCGGAGCCGTCCTGCGACATCGTCGCCATTGTCGAATTCAAATGGAGCGCATCGGCGCCGAGTTCTCCGTACAGCAAATTCAGCAGGTCCGCACGCCGGATCGCCAAAGGCGTCACATCGTTCGCGGCGATACGAGCCGCCATGTCCACGCTGTAATGCGTACTGCCGTGCTCACCGCACATCTCGAATCGATCGACCCGATGACCCAATGCAATTGCCTTGTCCAGCAGCCCGAGTCTGGCCAAGGACATCACGCCCGCGTACCAGAGCACGTAACAGCCGCCGTATTGCGTACCACGCGCACTCCTGGCCTCATATACGGTGGCATCGAAGCCGTTGTTACGCAACGCGATCGCTGCGCCGGCGCCGCCGATCCCGCCGCCGATTATCAATATTTTTCCGCTACCTGAACGCACAGTGCCCTCCGAAGAACTCGAGGCCCGATGCCGGGCTCGTCATCGCGCCGATTTCCGTCCGATTAGGAATCGGGACCATTGACTTGGGCCCCGATTTCAAATACATCCAAATACCCAATTTCCGCGCCGACACCATCTGCCGACCCGGTGGTCGCCATTTTGTTCGTATCGCCACAAGGCTTATCAATCGCAATGCAGCGGCTTCGTCATCTCGGTCGACCTCGTCTCGAGCAGAAGTAGAACACCGTTCTACAAGAACTGTCAACGAATGGTCGGGCGGTTCGCCGTCGTGCTGCGCCTCCTGCCTACAACGGGCGCAGAATGTCCCTGTCGGGTACCTACTTTTGACTGGGGGCCGACCTCGTCGCAGGGTTCAACTGTGATCCTGGAGGGCGATATAGCGGTGCAGCCGACGCAGCGGAGCGGGGGCGTACCAATTGGTCCCGCCCAGGAGGCTCATGGCGGCGGGCACCAGGATGCCACGGATGAGCAGGGCGTCGATCAAGATCGCCAGGCCCGTGCCGAGACCGAACATCTGGATGAAGCTGACCTTCGACACACCGAATGCGAAGAAGCTGACTGCGAGCAAGCCGGCGGCAGTCGAGACGATCCGCCCAGTTTTGGCCAGGCCGTGGATGACCGCGTCGGTCGTGGCTGCGCCCTGGTCGTGCAACTCCTTGATGCGACTGGTGAGAATCACCTCGTAGTCCATGGACAGCCCGAATGCGACACAGAACAAAAGCACGGCCATGGCGGTGTCGGTGGGGCGTGGAGTGAATCCGAGCAGCCCGCTCAGATGCCCGTCCTGGAAGATCCACACCATGGCGCCCAGTGCGGCGGAAAGGCCGAGAGCGTTGAGCAGCAGTGCGCGCAGCGGTTGTACGACGCTGCCGGTGAATGCGAACAACAGCGCGAACGTGGTCGCGACGATCATCAGGGCGGCGATGGGGAGCCGGGATCCGATCGAGGACTCGGTGTCGAGCTGCTGGGCATCGACGCCGCCGACCAGCGCGACGGCGCCGGCAGGAGCAGCAGCGGCACGTACGGAACGCACCAGATCACTTGCCGCAGCGGACTTCTCGTCCAGGTCGCTGGCGACCGTGAGTCGTTGCAAGCCCGGCTGGGCGAGCACGGCGACCGCGGGACCGGTGTCGGTGGAATTGCCGTGCACCCAGGTACCGAGGCTGGTCGTCACGCCGGTGACGCCGGGCAGTTGGGACACCCGGGCGGCGTAGTCGGCGATCGCGGACGTTGTCGAGGGACCGTCGATGACGACGTCGACGGAGGCATGACCGAAGCCGTCGAAGTCGTCGTGCAAGGTGTCCGACACTTGGCGGCTCGCGGCGCCGGCGGGCATCACTCGCTCGTCGGGAATGGAGAATCCGACTCCGAGCAACGGACCGGCCACCAGCGCGAGGATCGCGACGACCGGCAGCGCGGCTGCGATCGGACGCCGGGTCACAGCGGCGGCGAGCCGGCCCCAGGCCGGAGCGTCCGAGCCGCGATGAGCCTTCGACCAGGGCAGCGACCAGGCGTTGACCCGGTGACCGAGAACCGCCAGCAATGCGGGCACGACGGTGAGCGCACTGATCGCGGCGACGGCGACGACGCCCATGCCCGCGTACGCGAATGACCGGAGGAAGAATTCGGGGAACACCAGTAGTGCGGCCAGCGCCGCGATCACGGTGGTCGCGGAGAACACGATGGTGCGTCCGGCCGTACGCAGCATCGCCGCGACCGCCTCGCGCACGTCGGCGCCACCGGAGAGCTCTTCACGGAACCGCGCGACCAGCAACAGGGCATAGTCCACCCCGAGCGCCAACCCGAGTGCGGTCGTGAGATTGACCGAATACACCGACACTGCGGTGATTCGGCCCAGTAGGTCGAGTTCGGCGAAGGTCCCCAGGATGGCGACCACACCGAGGATCAACGGGACCAGCGCGGCGACGACGCTCCCGAAGGCCAGCACCAGCAGGATCAGGGTGATGGGGATCGCGATCGATTCGGCGAGCCCGAGGTCTTTGGCGACCTGATCGTTGACATCGTGTTGGACTGCGGCACTTCCGCCGGCGCCGACAGTGATCGGCCCGCTCGGCCCCCGGTATCGATCGACGAGCACGGCAGCACGTTCGCTGACCTGGGTGGCGTCGCCGTCGATGTGCGCGACAACGATCCCGTTGGCGCCGTCCCGAGATTTCATGGCCGGCGCGGCCGTTGTCCAGTAGGAGGCGACCTGACTCAGCCCGGGCTCCGCAGCGACCCTCTCGGTGAGTTGCCGGGCGGCATCCGCGACGGCGGGGGTGTCCACCGAACCGCTGTTCGCGTGCACCATGAGCACCAGATTGGTTTGACCACCGAAGTGATCGTCGATGACGGCCGCCGCGCGGCTCGATGCCGCGGCCGGGTCGTCGAAACCGCCGCCCTGCAGCTTGCCGAATGCCCCCACCCCCAGTAACGCGGCAGCGATGAGAATGAGGACACTGAACGCGAGAACCGTACGGGCCCTTCGATATAACAGGCCCCCCAGTCTGCTCACTCTGTCGATGTCAGGTGTCGGGGTGGACAGGACTTGGTCAGACATGACTGGCGTTTCCCATCAGGTACGTGGTCGTGCATGGGCCGGATTCGGGGAGCGTCCTTGCTATAGAACAACGTTCTACTAGAGCCCGACGGGCTGTCAACCCGGTCGGCCGCGGAAAATCCGCACTCGCCTACCACGCGAAAACCGCTGCGGTCGAGTGCATCTCGACCACAGCGGCTTCGTATTCGAAATATGAACCGGCCCGGTATCAACCCATCTGCGCGGAGGCCGTCGCAGCGAGCAAGATGAATCCGATCAGGAGCAGCCAGGATCGCAGGCCCTGGAAGAACTCCCATTTGTCCCGGGTCTGCTTCCATTGCGCCGGTGGCTCTTCGGCGTTCCACCGCCCGGTGGCCAGGTTGATGGGGACGTTGAAGATCACCGTTGAGACGATCGCCACCACGAACGACGTGGCTGCGGCCAGCCCGAGGACGCGGGTCGCGCCGCCGAGGTGCCAGACGTGCACCGCGTAGCTCACACCGATGATCGTGGTGACGATCATCAACGGTGGCATCACGCGCCCGAATGTCCGGAGTAGGCCCTGCTCGACTCGGATGTGCTCGGTCTGCGGCAAGCGCCGCACAACCGGGTGGACGAAGGCGTAGGAACCGAATTCGGCGCAGGCGGTGAATCCGGTGACTACCAGGGCGGTGAATGCGAACCAGTTCATCGGTTTTCCTCGGTACCTACTCGGGCCGGATCGAGATTGCGGCGGCGATGCGCGGGCGCAGCTCCGCGGCCGGGATCACCGTATCGACCGAGCCGACCTGCACCGCACGCTGGATGCTGTGGACGCCGTCGAATTCCGCGCCCAGTGCCGACAGATGTTCGGCCCGCACGGCGGTGGTGAGATCGGCGAGTTCGGTGACCAGCTCGGCGCGCTTGCCGGCATCGTCGGTGGCATCGAGGCGCTGACGCAGACCGCGGACGCGGGGGTCGTCGGTGGTGCGGGCGTCGACGGTGCGGGCGAAGACCACCGCGGCTGCGGGCGCACCACCGATCACCGAGGCGTAGGACCCCTCGACGGCCAGGACCGTCATATTGGGATTGAGCGCCTTGGAGAACACCACGAAGGCGCCGCCGTGGTAGCGGGAGATCACGCAGAACACGATACGGCCGTCGAAATTCACTATGGCACGGCCGATTTCGGCGCCGTACTCGAGTTGCAGCCGCCGCATCGACTCCGGGGACCCGTCGAATCCGGACAGGTTCGCCAGCACCACGACCGGCCGATTTCCACTGGCGGCGTTGATCGCGCGAGCCACCTTCTTCGACGACAGCGGGAACAGGGTTCCGGCGGTGAATGCCTCCGGGCCGTCCGCCGACGGGAAGCCGTGCCGTGCGACCTGTGCGGATTCGATGCCGATCAGGCAGATGGGGCGACCGTCGATGCGGGCGTCGGTCACCACGGCGGTCTCGGCTTCGGCCATGTCCGCCCACCGTTCCGACAGCGGGTGGTCCTGGTCCGAGACGGCGTGCAGCACAGCGCGGATGGAGAACGCCTTCTTGCGGTCGGGGTTGGTGGCCGCGCTGAAGATCTGGCCGACGGTGGTGAAGTCGCTGTCGGGGTGCCGGTGCGGGAACTCGGTGACGTCACGGGTGACCGGGTCGGCGGTCGCGGCCCGGCGCGGCCCGGACTCTTCGGCGGCAACATACGTGTGCTCGTAGTGGTCCATCAGAATCTCGTGCGCGGCCGCGAGATTCGGTGCGAAGTACTGGGCCTGGCCGTTGGGGCCCATGACCCGGGCGTATCCGCCGATGCCGAAGTTGTCCTCGGCGGAGACGCCGCCGGAGAAGTCGAGGGACTGCTTGCCGGTCAGGACCATGGCGCTGGTGGGGGTCATCACCAGGATTCCCTTGGTGTGCATGAGCATGGTGGCTTCAGCGTTCCAGTACGGCTGGGCGCCGACGTTGATACCGGCCACGACGATATTGATCTCGCCGCCGTGCTGGGTGAACTGGACGATGCGGCGCAGCACCCGGGCCACCCAGTCCATGTTCTCGGTGCCGGAGTTCATCGAGATCCGTGCCCCCGACGACAGGGAGTACCACTCCAGCGGAACCCCCTGACGCTCGGCCAGATCGAGGGCGGCGTCGATGCGTGCGCATTCGGGTTCGCCGAGCGCACCGAGTTCGCGATACGGATCGCCGAACAGCGCGATCCGCTGCACGCCTTCGGGGTGCAGCTCGGTCGGCGTGGTCACCGCGCCGACGACGATCCCGGCTTCGTTGTGTCCGCGCGGCCGGTCGACCTCTTGCAGCCCGTCCCCGTTCGGGCCCAGGTCGAGTTCGGTGAACTTCCCGTTCTTCCCGCGTACCAGGTCGATCAGCTCGTACGGGTAGAGCGCACCGCGGCGGCGCACCCGCATTACTTTCTGGTCGTAATCGGTGAGCGGCGCAAGAGGTTCCGCGGGCGGTGCGTCGACGGTGACCTCGGTACCGCCGGTCAGGTCGTAGCTGAATCGGGTGACCTGGAAGTCGTAGGAGCCGTCGGGCTGGCGGACGCGGCCGTGTACGACCACTTCCTGGATTCCGGCCCGAACGATCTGGGGCGCGGTGACGTGGAGCCATTCCGCCAGTGCGGCGGTGTCTTCGTCGATAACCGGCCGGATGTCGAGCCAGACGTGATTGAGTTCCAGCCGCGTGCCGACCGGATCGAGTTCGCGCCGCGCCTGCGCCACCACTTCCGCGCAGGCATTGAGCACCGTCTCCGCACCGCGCACCGTGATGATCGCACCGACGCCGTCGCGCACCGGTTCGAAGCGACGTACCTGGGCCATGGCGACAAGTCGCTGATCGGCGGGGTTGTCGAGGGCGACCGCGTGGTAGACGGCCATGTCCGCGGGCGCGGCCAGGCGGTCGAGCCGGAAGTTGCGCAGCCGCCACAGATGCAGCCGTCGGCCGACCAGCGGGTGCACCCCACGAATCACGCTGTCCTCCACCAGATCACCGGCGCGCCGGCGGAAAGTGAAGTGTTCCAATGGCGCACCGTCGGGCGGTGCCAGGGCGACGGCGATGCGGCGTGCGTGCGACGCGAGTGCAGTCCTGCGCAGCGCATCCAACAGGTCGGACGCGCGTTCCTCGACCGAGCCCGGCGCGTCGGGCCAGCAGAGCAGCAGATCGACCACATGGACGTGGTCGGCGGGAGCGCCGTCGAGCAGACCGCACAGGGCGCTCACCACGGCCCCGGACGGCCCGTCCCGCAGGTCGCTGATTCGGGCCACGGTGGCGACGCAGGTGGTCGGAACGGTGTTGCGCGGCTGCAATTCGAGGCTGTAGTCGCAGACCGCGTAGGCGCGCCCGGCAACGGTCACAGTGTGCACGCTGCGCAGATGCTGTTCCCCGTAGCGGCGACGACACATCACCTCGAGCAGCGGATCCACCGGAGCATGGATATCGCGTCGCAGGCGGGCCACCAGGATACGATCCAGCGATTCGGGAATGTCGGCGATGGCCGTGATCCGTCGCGTGCGCTCCAGCGAGTCCGGAAGGCTTGCCAGCGTTCGCAGTTCGTCCGCGAGCCCGGCCAGCATGGCGGCGCGCGCCGCTTCGGCCTCCGGGTGCAGGTACCACCGGAACTCGACGCTGCGCGCCAGGTCGGCCAGCACCGGGGTGCGCGCCACTCCGACTCGGATCAACCGCTCCAGGGCGGCCCGGACCGCCGCATCGCTGTCCGGGAGCGGCTCGCTCAGCCACACCTTCAGCAGCTCCCGCACAATTCGGGTGGCCTCGTCGAGCCGCCTGCCCGCCAGCACGATTCGATACACGGCCTGTTCGAGCTCGGGCGTGCGCTCGAATCCGTCGACAGCATATCGACGCAGTCCGGCGGTCAGCGCCTGCCGGAACCCGGCGGACAGAGCGCCGCGACGGACGTCCAGACTCTGCAGGTAGACGTGCAACTGCTCGCGGCGGCTGCGATGCGAGTCGGTCTCCGGCACCGGATCCGACAGTTCGGCGATATCGCAGAAGGTTTCGATCACATCGGCCTCGGCGGCCGGCGGCGCACCATGCCGCGCGAAAAGCTCACTACGCGTGCGCAGATAGCGCGCCAGGGCCGGCTCGGATTCGTCGGCGTGGTCGAAACCCAGGATCACATTCGACAGTTCCTGCAACGCCCACCGCGCGCCGCCCCCGGAGTCCTCATCCGACGGCACCGGAAGCAGCAGATCGACCGGCTCCGACGGGGCCGACTCCAGGGTCTCCCCCACCGGCTCCAACTGAGCGAGCAAGGTTCCGGTAGCAACCTGGCTGCCGACCGAGACCAGCAAAGTACGAACGCGGGCGTCGAACGGCGCGGGCAGCACCGTCTCCATCTTCATGCTCTCCAGCACCAGAACCGGTGCGCCGGCAGCGATTTCGTCCCCGGCCGCCACGGGCGTCGCGACAACCAGTGCCGGGGCCGGAGCGCGCACCGCACCGCCCTCGTCGCGGCTGACCCGATGCGCCACCCCGTCGACCTGGACAACATGCACGGTGCCATGAATGGCCGTGACGATGCGGTAGGTGCGGCCGGCGACGGTCAACCGGCTCGAATACCGGTCACGACGTTCGACGACGGCATCGAAACCTGTTCCGTCGATGTCGATTCGGTACCGATCGGCTCCGGTCCGGGCCGCGGAGGTGCGATAGGTGCGCCCGGCCAGCTTCACCTCCACCGCGCGAATGGGCTCGTCGAGGATCTGCGGGCGACCACCGCGCCCGGTCTCCCACAGCCTCGTCCGGCGCGCCTGCTCATCCTCCTCGTAGCCGGCGATCGCCGCGGCTGCCAACGCGATTCCCGTCTGCTGGGCGGGCGCCAATCCGCCCAGCGCGCGGACCCGATCGACCCACCGGGTATCCGCGGTGGCGTCGATAACCTCGGGAGCATCCAGCAGAGCCGCCACCAAACTCTTGTTGGTCGCACCGCCTTCGATCACCACGGTGGTCTCGGCGACGGCCCGCCGCAGTCGCGCCAGCGCCTCGTTGCGATCCCGGCCGTAGGCAATGATCTTCGCGATCATCGAGTCGAAATCCGGTGGGATCTCATCGCCTTCGATGACACCGGTATCGATGCGAATACCCGGCCCGACCGGCCAGCGCAGCAGTTCGATGCGCCCCGGCGCGGGAGCGAAGTCCCGGTCGGCGTCCTCGGCATTGAGCCGCGCCTCGACCGCGTGTCCACGCTCGAGCGGGCGGGTGCCGCGTAGCGGCAGCCCGGCGGCCACCTCGATCTGGGCCTTCACCAGATCCATTCCGGTGGTCAGTTCGGTGACCGGGTGCTCGACCTGCAGGCGCGTATTGACCTCGAGGAAGGCGAAGAGCCGCTCCTGCGGCTGGTAGAGGAATTCCACCGTGGCTGCGCCCTGGTAGCCGACCGCGAGGACCAGCTGCTCGGCCGAATTCTTCACCGTCGCAATCTGTTCCGCGTCCAGCAGCGGCGAGGCGGATTCCTCGATGATCTTCTGGTTGCGGCGCTGAATCGTGCAGTCGCGCACGCCGAGCGCCCACGCGGTGCCGTGCGCGTCGGCGATCACCTGCACCTCGATGTGGCGGGCGCCGTTGACCAGCCGTTCCAGGAACACCGTGGCATTGCCGAATGATCGGAGGGCTTCCTCGCTGGTGCGGGCGTAGGCCTCACGCAGCTCTTGCGCCGAAGTGACCATCCTGATGCCGCGGCCGCCGCCACCCGCGGTGGCCTTGAGCATCAACGGGTACCCGATCTCCTCGGCCGCCGCCAAGGCGCCGGCCAGCGAGTCGACCGCTCCCCGGCTCCACGCGGCCACCGGTACACCGCACTGCTCGGCGAGCAGTTTGGCACCGATCTTGTCGCCGAGCGCGCGCATGGCCTCGGCGTTCGGACCGAGGAACGTCACGCCCAGCCGGTCGCACAACTCGACGAAGGCGGGGTCCTCGGCCACGAAACCCCAGCCCGCCCAGGCGGCGTCGGCGCCGGTCTCGGTGAGCGCCCGCTCCAGCACCGCCAGGTCCAGATAGGGTCGGGCAGCGGCCGGTCCCAGGCAGTAGGCCTGGTCGGCGTCGCCGACGAACCCGGCCTGACGTTCGCCATCGGTGTATAGGGCGATGGTCCGTAGCGGTTCACGATCGCGGTGCTCGGCATTGAACTCCCGGACCGCATGGATCAGGCGGCGAGCCGCTTCCCCACGGTTGACGATGGCGATGCGCGTGAACATGACTACTCCTGAAGCGGAACGACTTCGAGACGGGGATTCGGGACGGCTAGCGACGCAGCAGGGACACGCCGAGGGTGACCAATCCGATGGTCAGGCTCGCCACCCCGAGCCAGAGCAGCACCACCAGCGAGTTCGGCTGGGTACGCCCGGTGCCGATGGCGGACAAGAAGAATCCGGCCGAGATCAGTACGGCCGCAACGGGTGTCGCGAGGCGGGTAAGGAGGCCGAACCATCCGGTCAGCCGCGCCGAATCGGTGAGGATCAGCGAGATCAGCGAAAGGATCAGCAGCACACCGGCGTGCGCGTGGCCCGCCCGGGCGAAGCTGTCCTGGAACGCGGTCTGCGGCACCTTTCCGGCGTCGATCCGGGTGAGGAAGTAGCCGCCGAATTCCACCCCGACCATGATCAGCAACAGGATTCCGGCGATGCGGCGGGTCGTGGTGGTGAACGTCGGCACCTGGACGGCCGACGGGAGGGTCTGCTCTTGGATGGACATCGGGCGTGGTCCCTTCTACAGCTGCGGAGTGAGATCGGCGCGGGCCCGGCCCGCGGACTGCATGGCATACACGGTGCGCAGTACGACGTTGTCGCGCACCGCCCGCAGCGGTGCGGCTTCCATCAGGCTCATCCGGCTGACGATCCGCGAGGTCTTCACGAACTCGTTGGCGCGGCCGAGGCGGCGCTGCTCGTATTCGTGCAGGCCGGCTACCGGGTCGGTGGCCGAGGTCAGTACCCGGGCGAGGCATACCGCGTCCTCGATCGCCTGCCCGGCGCCCTGCGCCATATCGGGCGTCATCGGATGGGCGGCATCACCGAGCAGGCTGACGCGTTCGAGTCCCCAGTGCGGCAACGGATCCCGGTCGACGATATCGGTGCGCAGAATCGCTTCCGGCGTGGTGGCGGCGAGCATGCGCTGGATGTGGGCGGGCCACCCGCGGTAGACATCGAGCACGGCCGCCTTGCGGCCCTCGGCCGGATCCGGAACCCGCGGCGGCGATTTCACCAGGGCGAGCCAGTAGAGCCGGTTCCCGCTCACGTTGTAGTGCAGAATCCGCGCGCCCGGTCCCCAGTAGATCCGCATCTCGCCCACCGGGATCTCGGGATCGGTGTAGTCGGTGATGCCGCGCCAAGCGGTGATCCCGGAGTAGTGCGGCTGGGCCGAACCGTGCAGCTGGCGGCGCACGATCGAGGAGATCCCGTCCGCGCCGATGAGCACATCTCCGTCGACGGTGCTGCCGTCGGCGAGCCTGGCCAGCACGCGCTGGGTGTTCTGCTCGAACCCGATCAGTTCGACCCCGAGTCGCAGCGCGTCCGCGCCGACGGTTTCCAGCAGCAGCCGGTGCAGCTGCGGGCGGCTCAACCCGACCGATGGAGCGCCGATTTCGCTGCCCAGTGCGGCCAGGTCCAGCCCGCCGAGTCGGCGGCCCCGCCAGTCGAGGTAGCTGTGTGCGGTGATCTCGGTGCCGATCGCGGCCACGCGGTCGGCGAGGTCCAGGTGCTGCAGGGCCCGTAAGGCATTGGCCCACAGGTGCACTCCGGCGCCCTTGGCGAGGTCGTCGGCCTTGCCGACCTTCTCGACGACGACCACGTCGATGCCCACCCGGCGCAGGGCGATGGCGGCGGTCAGCCCGCCGATCCCGGCTCCGGCGATGATGACCCGTCCGATTGTCATTGGCCCGCACCCAGTTCCACCGAGATGCTGACCCGGCCGGCCTGGGTGACCGCCCGCACAATCTCGGCATCGGACACCCGGCCGTTTTCGGTGGCGAGCTCGGCCGGACCCGCGTAGGAGGGAATGGCATCCACGAGTTTGCGCAGAATGGCCGCGCCCTCGACGGGGTCGTACACGGAGGTGGCGACACCCTGGACCGTGCGGCCACGCAGCAGCAGCGAGACCGGCGCACCGCCGGCCAGGTTGCGGTGCCACGGCGAGTCGGTGGACAGCAACACCCGATTGCCCTCGCGCACATAGGCCATCGGAGTCGTGTAGGTCCGGCCCGACTTGCGACCGGTGAAGGTCAGCATGCCGTATTTCGCGCTCATGATGCCGTGGAACGGCGAGCGGATGATCAGCGAGGGGAATAGGTTCTTCGCGCGATCGACGAAGGTGGGCATGATCAGCTCCTGATCGAAGAGATGGTTCGGTGGAATTCACGCAGGGTGTCGGCCACGCCGGTGGTGTCCTCGATGTGCAGGCCGTGGCCGAGACCCTCGAGGTGGACGTGGCGGACATCGCCGAGCAATGCCGTCGCCCGCCGGACATCGTGGTCCGACATGAACGCGCCGCGCTCGGCGTCGCCCTGGATCAGCAAGGCCGGACAGCCGACCCGGGCCAGCAGCGCGTCCGGGTCGTAGTCGCGGGTCATGCGTCCGTTGTGGTACTGGGCGAGGACCTGCGCGTCGAACTGATCCAGCGACTTCGCGAGCGAGCGCAAGGCCAGCGGCAGCCCGGCCAGCCACAGCATCGCCGTCTCGCGCGGGATGTCGGCGGGATAGATCCCGGAGTCGGCGATGATCAACGACCGCACCAGATCCGGACGCCGGGCGGCGACGGTCAAAGCGACCCAGCCGCCCAGCGAATGCCCGTAGAGATGGGCCGGCTCGCCGATGACATCGGCGATGAACGCGATGACGTCATCGGCGAAATCACCGATTCCGTAGTCGGCCGACCGGCTCGAGACGCCGTGCCCGCGCAGATCGGGCGCGTACTGGCGGTAGTGGTCGGACAGCGCGACCATCAGCGGGCCGTAGACCTGCCAGCGCGCGCCGACACCGTGCAGCAGCACCAGCGGCGGCCCGGCGCCGGGCAATTCGCCGTATCCCTGGTGCACTCCGCCGCTGTCGACCTGCTGGGCCAGCGGTCGTGGCCTGCGGGTCATAGGACCGGTCCGACGACGAGGGCGAAGTGCGTGCCGCCCAGTGAACTGCTGACCAGCAGGGCCGGTCCATCCAGGCCGGGGCCGAGCGCCAGGGCGAGCGCCAACGGGCCGCCCGCGCCGATCGGCTCCCCGAACAGCCGTTTCGGATCGAACCACCGGGTTGTCGAATTCCCGGCGAAAACCCGTGACAGTGCGGACATTTCCGGCTCGTCGGCCGCCGGAACGCCGATGCTGTTGGTCCACACCGCGCGCACGTCGCCGGGCTCCACACCGGCCTGCTCGAGCGCCTGGCGCGCCGCGCGCTCGACGCCGCGGCCCGTACGATCCCAGCGGCCGACTCCCTGTGCGTCCGAGGCGATTCCGTAGCCGAGCAGTTCCGCGCACGGCGTCGCGCCGCGGGCGGCCGCGGTGCTCGCGCGTTCCAGCAACACGGCGATTCCGGCTTCGGCGATCCCGAATCCCGCGGTGGCCATCGGCCCGACGGCCCGGTAGGCGTCGATGACGGTGTCGGTGAGGGTATCGGCCGCGATGGCCAGCATACTGTCGGCCTCGTCGCGGGTCAGAATGTCGCAGGCGTAGGCCAGCGCGGCCGCGCCGGCGGCATGCCCGGTGGTGACCGTGGTGGTGGGCCCGACCGCACCCACGTGCATCGTCACCTGCCCGGTCGCCGCGTTGTAGACGGTGTTCGGGAACAGCGCGGGGCTGGCCGCGAGCGGCCCGTTGTCGAACAGCGGCCGCGCGAAGGCCTCCATCGAATCCATCGGGCCGATGCCGGTGCCGAGCACCGTGCCCACGCGCGTGCGGTTGTCGTCGTCGATGACCAGGCCGCCGTCCTCGAGGGCCAGCCGGGAGGCAACGACGCTGAAGATGCCGAGCCGGTCCATCCGGCGGCGCGCCTTGGCCGTGAGGTACTCGGCCGCATCGAGCGGCACCCGGCCGATGCGCGCGCCGGATTCCGCCGCGGTGCAGAGCTTCCCCTGCGCAAAGGCCTCGCGCAGCGCGGCCGTTCCGGTCCCGGCGCAGGTGAGCGCGCCGATGCCGGTGATCACCACGCGATCGGCGACCGGCGTGGCGGGCACGGACGGGCCGCGGGTCAGCACCAGCGAGGCGTTGGCGCCGCCGAAGGCGAAATTGTTCGACATGGCGACCGGAATGTCCAGGCTGCGTGGAATATTCGGCGTGTAGTCCAGGTCGCACTCCGGGTCACCCGGGGTGTAGTTCGCCGTGGGCGGGGCGACCTGCTCCTCGATCGCCTTCACGGTCACGATCGCCTCGACCGCGCCGGCAGCGCCCAGCAGGTGGCCGATCATGGACTTGGTGCTGCTGACCGCGATGGTGCGGCTGGCCGCGCCGAGACCGACCTTCATCGCCATGGTTTCGGCCGGATCGTTCTTGGCGGTACCGGTGCCGTGACTGTTGACGTACACCACGTCCTCGGGCCGGCGACCCGCCGCGCGCAACGAGGCCCGGATGGCGCGCGCCGCACCGGTGCCGTCGGGGCGGGGCGCGGTGGCGTGATACCCGTCGGCCGACAGTCCGAGCCCGGCCACCTCGGCCAGGATCGGGCGGCCCACACTCGCGGCCAGGTCGGCGCGCACCAGGACCAGCATGCCGCTGCCCTCGCCGAGCGAAAGTCCCTGCCGATCTTTGGAATACGGTGCGGCGGGCACCGGAGACAGCGATTCGAGAGAATTGAATCCCGCGACGAGCACATCCGAGAGCGCGTCGGTGCCGCCGGCGAGGACCGCGTCGGCGCGCCCGGCGCGAATCAGGTCGGCGGCGTAGCCGACCGCGTTCGCGCCGGCCGCGCACGCGGTATTGACCGACAACACCGGCCCGCGCGCACCGAAGGCGCCCGCGACCGCCTCGGCCAGCGCCTGGGGCGGGGTGAACAGCAGCACCCGCGGATCGACCGGCTCGCCCAGGTCGCGGCCGCGGTACCAGTGCCGGGCGCTGAGCAGCCCGGCATTGCAGGTGCCGAGCACCACGCCGAATCGTTCGGCGGGGACGACCTGGTTGATCGCGCCGACCGATTCCATCGCCTCCTCGGCGGCGATCAGCGCGAAATCCAGTGCGCAGTCGGCGAATCCCTCGGGATATCCGACCTCGTGCTTGGGAGCGGGCGCGTCGGTCACCTCCCCGGCCATGCGGGTACGGAAGCCGTCCATCGACATGTGCTCGACCGGGCGGATGGCCACCCGGCCCCAGCTCGCGCCGAGCCACAGATCCTCGGCGGTCGGTCCCTGGGAGGTGATGGCGCCGACGCCGATGACGGCGACGCGGCAGGGAGCGTTCGTGACCGGTGTGTTCATGACAGTGCTGTCCTTGCTGTGTGTGCCCGGAGGACGAGTGCGACATGCTGACCCTGGAAGCCGCGGGCCAGGGCCAGCACGGCGCCGACGAGCTGTTGGTGGCCCGGTTCGGTGATCCAGCGCGGCCCCGCGCACGCGGGGTCCGGATCGGTCAGGGTGGAGATGGGCGGCACCGCACCGTGTTTCACGATCAACGCGGCCACCGCCGCATTGAGCGCACCCGCGCCCGCCACCAGGTGGCCGGTCGCCGCGGTGACCGCGGTGACCGGGATTTGTTCGAGCCGAGAACCGAAAACCGTTCGTAGCACGTCGATCTCGGCGGCGTCGACGGTGGGGACCGCGGAGCCTTCCGCGACGATGCAGTCGATCCCGTCGGCTTCGAGACCGGCCTCGGCCAGCGCGGCGGTGATCGCACCGATCGCTCCCGAGGTGTCATCGGTGCCCGTGGCCGCGAATCCCCTTCCGAAACCGGCGATCTCGGCATAGACCGACGCTCCCCGCTCGGCGGCGGACTCGGCGTCCTCGACGACGACGAACGCAGCCCCGTCACCGGGCGCGAAGCCGTCGCGGTGCCGCCCGTAGGGCCGGACCGCGGCCGGACCGAGTTCGTTGCGGATACTCAAGACCTCGGCCGGATCGAGCTTGGTCATGCTCCACCACGAGGTGGGGTCGTCGAAGCCGCCCGCGACCGCGACCGCGGCCTCACCGCGCCGGACCGCGCGGAAGGCCCGGCCGATCGCGGTGGCGCCGACCTCGGCGGTTCCGGCGAAATACGTATTGGTGCCGCGCAATCCGTGCGCCTGGGAAATGTAGAACAGTGCGGCCGCCTGCAAGCCCTCCACATAGAACAGGGGGTAGAACGCCGCGGCTCCCTCGGTGCCCATGCGGGCCAGATCCGCGGTGCCGTCCGGGTTTCGGGCCAGCAGCACCGCGTCGAGCACCTTGGCGGGCTCGGAGATCTCCTTGTTGCCGCCCAGGAACAGCCCGGCGCGATCGGGATCGTCGATCGTCACGGCGGCGTCGGCGAGGGCCAGGGACGCACCGGCGACGCCGAACTGGTCATTGCGGGTCATATTGCGCAGCACGCGCCGATTCGCCGCGAACGGCGCCGGATCGAAGTCCGAGACCTCCGCGCCGAGCCGCGAACGCAGCGAACCGGCGTCGAAACCGCGCAGGTCACCGACCGCACTCCGGCCGTCCAGCAACGCCTTCCAGGTCTCGGCGGTGCCGACGCCGAGACCGGTGACCAGCCCGATTCCGGTGATGACAACCCGTTTCACAGCGCACCCCCGGTGCCGATCGCCGAGAGCTCGAGGCGGGCGACGGTCGTCACCCGCTTGCCGTCCACCAGCACCCGGCCGCTGCAAACGCCGGGCTCGAGCAGGTCGACGTGGAGCTGCATGCGGTCCCCCGGTCGCACGAAATGGCGGTACCGGACCGTGCGTGCCGCCGTCAATTGCCAGCTGCCACCGACTGTTTCGGAAACCAGCAACCCCGCGAGCACACCGAGCGAGCCGAGGATCAGCACGCCGGGCAGCACCGGAAAGCGCGGGAAATGGCTGTCGAACAGGGGCAGTGTGCTGGGCACATTACGCACTGCCGCGGCGGTGCGGCCCGGCTCGAGCTCGACGATGCGATCCAGGTCGGCGAGCGCCGGCGCCGGCGCGGTGATGGCGGTCATGGCGTGTCCTTCCTCAGGATCAAGCAGGCGTTGGTGCCGCCGAACGCGAACGCGTTGACCATCACCGTGTCGGTGTCGACCGCCTGTGCGGTGTTCGCGACGTAGTTCAGATCGAGGGCGGGGTCGGGCCGCTCGAGATTGATGGTGGGCGGGGCGTATCCGGTGCGCAGCACGCCGAGCGCGCCGAGCAGCCCGGCGCCGGCGGCCGCGGCGGTGAGGTGACCGATCATGGACTTCACCGAGCTGATGGCGAGTTCGTCAGCGTGCGCGCCGAACACGTCCTTGATCGCGCGGGTCTCACAGATGTCGTTGCCGGGCGTCGAAGTCCCGTGCGCGGCAATGTATCCGACCTCGGCGGCCGGCAGACCGGCGTCCTCGAGTGCCTGCGCCATCGCCAGGCTGACACCGCCGCCGTCCGGTGGCGGGTCGGTCATGCGGTAGGCGTTCATGGTGGCCGCGTACCCGACGATCTCGGCATGGATGTGCGCGCCGCGGGCACGGGCCGACTCCAGATCCTCGAGCACGAACATCACCGCGCCCTCGCCGAGCACGAATCCGGACCGGTCATCGCTGAAAGGCCGTGAGGCCCTTTGCGGTTCGTCGGCGTGGTCGGTGGTGAGCGCACCCAGCAGGGAGAAGCCGAGCACGTCCAGCCACGAGATCAGCGAGTCGTAGCCGCCGGCCAGCATCATCCGGGCCTCGCCCTCCTGAATGATCCGGTACGCCTCGCCGAGCGCATGCCCGGAGGCGGTACAGGCGGTGGAGACGCCGACCATCGGCCCGGTGCAGCCGCCCGCCCGGGCGATGGCGGCCGCCGGGGTGTTCTGATCACGTTCGCGCACATGCTCGACCGGCTGCCGGTACAGCGGCAGCTCTTCGCGCAGCCGATGGAAGATCTCGGCCATCTCCGCGAGCGCGGGCCGCCCGGCCGTGGCGCCGACGCTGACGCCGCGCTCGGCCGGGCGGTAGTCGCCGCCGTCCGCGAGGCCCGCATCGGCGAGGGCTTCCAGGGCGGCGGCGACACCGAAGGCACCGGGACGGGAAAGGTCGCGTCGCAGTGCCGGGTCGGGGATGGCGGTCTCGGCGTCGAAGTCCTTCACCATGCCGGCGATGTGGACCGCGAAGCTCGAGGCGTCGAAGGCGGTGATGGCGCCGACGCCGGATCGTCCTTCCCGCAAGGCATTCCAGGTGGTTTCGGCGTCATTGCCGACGGGTGTGACCGCCCCGACACCGGTGATGGCGACTCGCCTCACGATCGCACCAGTCCTTCCAGCAGGCGGAGCGAGTCCGCGTCCTCGGCCAGATCGCCCGCGTCGATGAGGGCGCACATGATGTCGGTGGCGCGCATGATCGGCACGCCGTCGACGGTGGCCGTGCCCGACAGCACGGCCATTTCGTCGGACATGGATTCGACGACGCCGTCCAGGACCACCTCATCGCCGGGCCTTGCGACGCCGCTGAATTCGACGCTGCCGATCTGCAGCAGCGCCGCGCGCTTGCGGCGCTCGGTGGAGAGCATGATCAGCCAGGTGCCGGCCTGGCACAGTGCTTCGAGCACGAGCGGAGAGTTGAGGACCGGTCCGCCCGCGCTTCCGCGTAGGCCCGACTCCGCGCCCGAAACCAGCTTGCGGCCGCGGACGCGGAGACTCGGCTCGTACTCGTCGATCCGGTCGATCAGGTGGAAACGCATGGCGCTCAGGCGGT
Organism: Nocardia sp. NPDC059236; assembly: GCF_042754085.1. Classification (NCBI taxonomy): domain Bacteria; kingdom Bacillati; phylum Actinomycetota; class Actinomycetes; order Mycobacteriales; family Nocardiaceae; genus Nocardia; species Nocardia sp. NPDC059236. The sequence goes on along the minus strand of NZ_JBHZAF010000024.1, from coordinate 69,598 downwards.
GACGGTAGCGCGGGTCTCCACCAGGGCGACCAGGTTGGCGACGGTGAACAGGGCCATCACGCGCTCGGGCGCGAGCTTGCCGTCCAGGTCCATGTCGGCCAGCTGCGGCATGACCTTCTTCAGCTGTGCCATACCGGCTTCGGTGATGACATTGGCCTCCTCGTCGCCGAACTCGGCGTCAGGGATGCCGCCCTGCACATAGTTCGACAGCTCGGCGACGGTGACCTTGGTGCCGGTGAGCCGCTCGATGCGGAACAGGATGTCGAGCAGGTCGATGGACTCGGCGCCGAGCTCGTCGAGCAGCGACGCCGCGGCGGTCACCTCGTCCTCCTCGATGCCGAGGGCCTCGGCGACAGCGGTGCGGACCTGGGCGAACAGGGTGTCGTTCATCGGTGTTTCCTTACTATTCACGGGGTGCAAAGAGCACGGTGTGGAAGAGGTTGTGCGGCTTACCATTCGGGGCGGCCGAGGCCGAGCTGGGCGCCGGCGCCGCCGTCGACGGCGATGGTCGCGCCGGTGGTGTAGGCGGCGTCAGGTCCGGCCAGGTGGACGACCATGCCGGCGATGTCCTCGACGCGGGCGAACCCGCGCATCGGGACCTGCTTCTTGATGCCCTTGCCGCCCTTGTCGACGAGTTCGGCGACCAGGTCGGTAGGGGTGAACCCGGGCAGTACCGCGTTCACGCGGATGCCGAAGCGGGCCAGTTCGATTGCGGCACACCGCGTGAAGGCGTTGACCGCGCCCTTGGACGCGGAGTAGTTGGCCTGTCCGACCCAGCCACGTTCGCCCATCACCGACGAGATATTGACGATCGCGCCCTCGCGCCGGCTCATGAAATGCTGCAGGACAGCCTTGGTGCCGTTGAACACACCGCCGAAGTTCACGTCCATCACCGCACGCCAGTCGTCGGCGCTCATGTGGTAGATGAGCTTGTCGTTGGCGATGCCGGCATTGTTGACGAGGACGTGCAGCCCGCCCAGTGCCGCAATAGTCTGCGCCGCAAGCTCTTCGGCGGCGGCCGGGTCCGAGACGTCACCGGCCACGGCGATGGCCCGCCGGCCGCGGCTCTCGATCTCGCCCACGAGTTCCTTGGCAGCGGCGTCGCTGGCGCGATAGTTCACCGCGACATCCGCGCCCTCGTCGGCCAGCGCCAGACAGATGGCGCGGCCGATGCCGCGGGCGCCACCGGTGACGAGTGCGATCTTGCCGTCGAGTTTCATCGCGCACCGACCAGGCGATCGCGGGTGCGGATGGCGAAGGACAGCAGGCTCGCAATCGGCCGCGGCATGTCGGATTTGGGCACCATGCCGAGTTCACGGCCCATCCCGAGCTGGTCGGCCTCCTGCCAGCCTTCGACGATCTTGCCGTCCCGGAACCGCACGATGCTCATCGCGTGCAGCGTCACCACGCGATTGGTGGCCGGCAGCCCGTTGAATACCCCGGCGTGCGTGCCGGTCGCGCTCCAGCGAATGACCACCAGGTCGCGATCGGCGATGATCTCCTGCAGATCCATCACGAAGTCCGGCATGCCGACCCGGATGATCTCCATGGCGGCCCGCACGCCTGCGCGTCCCGGGGGCAGCTTGCCTTCGCGAACCTGGTCGTGGAAGACCGCGTTCTCGTCGATGAGCTCTTCGGCGACACTCCAATCGCCTTCGTTCCATGCCTGCTGGATATAGCGCTCCATGAGCGCCCTGTTCTGTTCGGTGGTCGTGGTCCTATTCGGCATGTGCCGGCTCCGTTTCGAGTGCGAGATGGCTGCGGGCGTCGAGTTCGAGCAGCGCCGGAGTGATCCGAGCGCCGATCGTGCGCAGGATGGCGTGGTTCAGGCGCGGACCCAGCGGCCCGCCCCAGGCGGTACCGGCGCCGATCTGGCGCGAGGCGACCGTCAGGGGCACGGTCACCGCCCGTCGGGCGCGCTCGTAGTCGCGCAGCCCGGCCAGCGGCGCCCGCGCCCGCGCCAGGTGGTGGGCCAGCATCACGCCATCGGTGAGCGAGGTGCCGGCGCCTTGGCCGAGGTCGAAGGTCATGGCGTGCGCGGCATCACCGAGAAGAGTGACCCGGCCGCGACCCCAGCGCCGCAGCGGCGGCCGGTCCATGGTGTCGCGGCGGTGCAGGGTGGCCGGGTCCGTGGCGGCAAGCAGCGCACCCGCAAGCGGATGCCAGTCGCGGAAGGCCATCCCGAGCGCGGGTCGCTGACCCAGATGGTCCCCGGCGGGCCCGGCGGGCGCCCGGCGGGTCGCCCACCAGCAGACCTTGCCGTCCCCGAGTGGGAAGAAGGCGAACCGAGCGGCCCGGCCGTGCATGATGCGGAAGGTGTGTTTCGGTGCACCGCAATCTGATTCGGCGATCCCCGACCAGTGGGCGTACCCAGGGTGCCGCGGCGCCGCCGACCCGTGCAGGTGCGCCCGGACCCGCGACTGCAAGCCGTCCGCGGCGACCAGCACCGAGCCGTATTCGACCCGGCCGTCGGTGAAAGTCGCCCGCACGCCGCGCGCCGAATCGTCGAACTCGCGCAGTGTCGAATTGAGCTGCAGGGCTTCGGATCCCAGTTCGGTGTGCAGCAGGTCGACCAGGTCGGCACGTCGGATGGCCAGCGGCCGGAGCTCGGGGTCGACGGATCGTCGGTCCATATCGATGCGGTACAGGATCACTCCGCGTTCGTCGCACATCTCGAACCGGTCGACCCGCTGGCCCGCGGCTTCCGCCTTGTCGCCCAGGCCCAGTCGGCGCAGCGAACGGCGGCCCGCGTACCAGAGCACATAGCAACCGCCGTAACGAGTGCCGCGCTGGGTGCGCGCCTCGTACACGACGGCGTCGAGGCCGGCCTGCCGCAGCGCGACGCCGGCGGCGGAACCACCGATGCCGCCACCGATAATGAGAATGGGTTTGCCTGAGTTGAGCATGCCGCCCCTCGAGAAATATTCGCCGGGACCAGAGAATGGACTACCTGTGATCCGGTGCGGCACTGCGCCGTTCACGTTGCCTGCAGCGAGTATTGCACTGAATTAAGACCTCTGCACTTGTCGGTCGAGTTAATTTCGCCCCAACACAACTCGGCGACGCAGAAATCAAAACCATACGGGAATGGCCGTAGTCCCTTTCAGGACTACGGCTTTCATTCCGCTGGACGGGCGTTCAATTATTCTTCTCTGCCTTCTTCCACGGTGTCCTCGTCTACCAATTCCACCCGTTCCCCGAGTGGATCGAAGACAGCCGGGCAGACCGATTCCGAAACCATCTCCTGCGCGAAATACGCCGAGGCGAGCTTCAGAATCGCGTTGGCGTGCCGCAGTTCCCGGTTCTCGCGGCGCAGCCCCGCGAGCTCCTCACTTTCATCCTCGGGCCCGCGCGCGGCGAGGATCCATTGGCGCAGGCTGGCCGGATGCACGCTCATCGTGGGGCCGATCGCCTGGGCGGCGGCGTACACCGACGGGTACTCGTCCAAGTGCTCGAGCGCGTAAGCCAATGCCCGCCCGCGGACTTCGGCCGGGTACCGCTTGGACACCGGCCTCACCCCCTCCGGCCGGGCATGAGGATGCCCACCACGACGGCCGCGGAAGCCGTGGCCACCGCGGCGGCCGTCGCCCCGGAGTGCAACGCATCCATGAACGCGCTCCGCGTCACCGCGAGGGCCTGGACCGCCGGCTGTCCGCGCAGGTCCGAGACCACGCCCAGCGCGGCCACCAGCGACTTCGATGCCGGTTCGGCCGGGAGGCCCAGGGGCCCGAAGCCGCTGGCGATCCGGTCCGCGAACACCTGGTTCATCACCGATCCGATGACCGCGATACCCAGGGCCGCACCGATTTCGCGAGTGGTGTCATTGACTGCCGATCCGGCGCCGAACTTGTCGGCCGAAAGCGAACTCATGATCGACTCGGTGGCCGGTGCAGTGCCCCACGCCAGCCCCGCAGCCATCAGCACCATCGACGCGACGACCGATCCCCAGTAGTTCGAGGTGGCGGTCACCTGTGTGGTGATCACGAAACCGCCGGTGAGCGAGAGCATTCCGAGGCAGATGACGATGCGGGGGCCGATCTTGACGGTCAAAGCCATGCCCAGCGGGGACATCACACCCATGACCGCGGCGAACGGCAGAATGGCCAAGCCCGTCTTCAAGGTGTCGTAACCGCGGATCGCCTGGAAGTACTGCGTGATCAGGAAGACGAATCCGAGCAGGCCGAGGAAGGCCATCAGGATCGCCACGCAGGCCGCCGTCACCCGGCGATCACGGAAGATACCGATATCCAGCAGCGGCTCGTCGGTATGTGACTCCCACCAGGCGAACAGGGCGAAAAGCAGTGCAGCAGCCGCGAATCCACCCAACGTGAGCGCCGAGTGCCAGCCGTCGGCCGGAGCCTGGATAACCGTGCGGACCAGCAGCCCGACACCCGCCATGGACAGCAGCGCACCGAGCACATCGAAACGCCCGATGCGCTCGGCACGCGAATTCGGCAGCAGCACCAGGCCGCCGGCCAGCGCCACCGCGATCAGCGGCAGGTTGACCAGGAACACCGAGTTCCACGAGAAGTGCTTCAGCAGCAGCCCGCCCGCGACCGGCCCGACCGCGGCGCCGAGACCGGAGACAGCCGACCAGATGCCGATGGCGGCGGCCCGCTCCTTGCGATCGGTGAAGATCGTCGACAGCAGCGCCAGCGTCGCCGGATAGATCAGTGCGGCAGCCAATCCCATCGCCGCCTGCGCGGCGATCAGCTGGCCGGTGCTGTCGGCGTTCGCGGCCGCCAGCGAGAAGATCGCGAACAGAACCAGGCCGATGTGGAGCGTGGTCTTGCGGCCGAAGCGATCACCGAGACCACCACCGGTCAGCAGCATGACCGCGAACACCAGGGTGTAGGCGTCGACGATCCATTGCATCGCGGTGGTGGAAGCGCCCAGATCACGACCCAGGGTCGGCAACGCGATGTTCACGACGGTGCTGTTGACCACGGCCAAGAGCACGCTGACGCAGATGAAGGCCAGGGCAATCCAGCGCCGGGCCCCCGCCTGCGCCGGTGGGGTCGAAGTAGCCGGCGCAGCCGCATCCTGCTGGTTCTGCGCCTGCTCGGTAGTGGGTGTATTCACGCCGCCCTCCTATAGAACGATGTACTATAGTTCCAGAACAACGTTCTACAGCATCCCGCGCAAGCCGTCAACCAGGGCGAACCCGTAGGGTGACAGTCGAATTCACCGAGAACAGGAGATCGAACCGAGATGGCCGAGCGTGCCCGCCGCACCCCCAGCAAGGACGTCGAACGCGTCTTGGTCGACGCCGCAGAAGCGGTCCTCGTACGCGAGGGTCTCGAGGGTGTGACCGTTCGAGCAGTGGCGGCCGAAGCCGGTGTCGCCCAGGCCGGCGTCTATTCCCGGTTCGGAGGCAAGGATGGCTTGGAACGTGAGCTGTTGATTCGGGGCTTCGATGCGCTGCGGGCAGAAGTCGCCACGGCGGACGAGGCCGATCCGATCATGCGCCTGCGCGTGGCCGCGCAGAGCTACCGCCGCTTCGCCATCGAGCACCCCGATCATTACTCGATCATGTTCGCGGCGACCGTCGGCAAACATTTCACCAGCGAGACCGTCCAGGAAAGTGCGGGCCGGGCCTTCGGTGAACTGGTGGTGCACCTCGGCTACGCCATCGGTCTCGGCGCGATCCGCACGGGCGATCCCGGGGATCTCGCCCAGCAGGTCTGGTCCGCGTTGCATGGCGCCGTCTCGCTCGAGCTCAACGGCGCCATGCGAGCCCCTGACCCGGAGGACAGTTACCGTCGGATGGTAGACCTTCTCATCCGGGGCCTGTGCGCGTAACCGACCGGCCCGATCAACCGGCCGACGGAGTGGCCGCGAGTTCGGTCACGAAGGATGGGCCGCCGAAATCCGGCACGCCCGTGCGGTGTTCGAGATCCGAAGCAACCATCGAGGCCGTGGCCCGGCCCGAGGTCAGCGTCCGCAGCGACGAGGTACCCTCCTCGGCCCAGTGTCCCGACAGATAGAGGCCCGGCAGCGGGGTTCGATGCGGCAGCCGCTTGCTCGCGGTCTGCGCGGGGGTGTTCTCCCAACCGTAGGCCGCGCCACCCGCGTTGCGGCCGTAGCGGAAAAGCGTGTCCGGAGTGGCGATTTCGATGGTTTCGAAGGCATCGCGGAAGCCGGGCACACCATTCTCGACCGCTTCGAGCAGTCGCTGCCCGTGCGAGTCGCGGATCTCGCGCCAGCTACCGTCCGCCCCTGTGCGAACGAGACTGGTGACAATCGCGAGATGTCCGCCTTCGGTGGCGAGCTCGGGATCGACCATGGTGGGGACGGTGACCCAGATGCCCCCGGGACGTGCGGCCTGCACATCGGCCCAGATCAAGTCCGGGTCCCACGATCCGAACACGAAACCCTCGTGTGACAGCCCCAATTCGCTCGGATCGGCCCGCAACCGGCCGTACAGTGCGAACGCCGACGGCGCCAGCTGGTACCGATCGAGGCGACGGTGCAGGGCCGGCGGCAGCGATTCCCAGCCGACCAGCTCGCCGAAGGTCTGGCGGGCATCGGCATTGGAAACCACGACCCGCGCCCGCAGCACCTCTCCCCCGCCGACGACCACGCCCGCCGCCCGGCCGTCCTCGACGAGAATGCGTTCCACCTCGGCGCCGAGCCGCACCTCACCGCCGTTCGCGACGACCGCTGCCGACAGTGCGTCGACCAGCGTCCCGAATCCGCCACGAGGGTAATAGGTTCCGTGATGCAGGGTCTCGAGCATCTGATTGAACAGCGGGAACGACATCCGCGACGGCGGCGAGCCGATGTAGGGCCAGATGCAGCCCAGCGCGGCCGCGCAGCGCGGGTCGTCGATGAACTCCCCGAGGACGTCGGTCAGGGTTGCCATGCGGTACTGGAACACCAGCGGCGCCGCGTTCATGGCCTCCTCGAGCCCGCCCGCGCCGACCTGCTGGGGAAGGGCGGCCAGCTGGGTGAACATGTTGCGGCGCAATTCGAACAACCGGCCCAACCCGGCCGCCTGCGCCGGGAACAATTGCCGGTGCAGGTCGAGGAAGGGCTCGCGGCCGGGCGGCGCATCGATGACGAGTCCGGGGAATCTCGCCTGATAAGTCTGTGGCAGTTGGAGGAATTCGACCCGATCGGCGACGTCGAGGTGCGCGAGCATCGCGGGGATGAACCCACCCGGGCCCGCGTCCATCGTGAAATGGATTGCCGGGTCGAACAGATTCGGGCCACGACGGAATGGCTGTGCGTACCCACCGGGTGCGTCGTTACGCTCGACGACCACGACGCGAAGTCCGGCACGGGCCAACAGCGCCCCGGCGGACAGCCCGCCGAGGCCGCTGCCGATGACGATGACATCGCTCATCATGCCGACGCTTTGCTCGATGCACCCGGGGTGGGAGCGGTCCAGTCGCACACGATTCCGGCGTACATCCACTTGGTGGCCTCCACCCCGATGATGGCCACGCGCTGGCCGGGCTGGATCTGCCCGTTGCGCCAGCCGTCGTCCAGGAACAGCGGCACGGCCGCGCAGCCGCACGCGCCGGTCATGGCCAGGTTGTCGAAGATGCGGCCCTCCAACGCCTCCCATTCCTCGGTCTGCAGCCCGGCCTCGCGCATCGAGTCGAGCATCCAGCCGGCGTTTCCCTCGGGGATCAGGCACCAGTCGGTGTCGGCGGCCTTCAGATCGGCGGCGGCCAGGGTATGGGTGAGCGCCTCCGCCACCATCACCGGCGTGAAGTCTCCGGCGCCGACCACATCGACCTTCAAGTCCACCAGCTTCTTCGAGCGCTGCTGCTGCAGCAGCGGCGCGTGGGTGCCGCCACCGATCGCCCAGATGCCCGGCTTGCGGCTGCCGCCGATGGCTCGGGCCGCGCCCTGGCGCAGGCCGCCGGTCTCGCCGGCACGCAGCACGATCGCACCGGCGCCGTCGCCGAACATGTACAGCGGCAACCGGTCTCGCATCCGGATCTTGGCGGGCTCGGTCTCCAGGAAGACCGGCGCGATCGCCGGCGAGATGGCCTCCACGCCGATCACCAGAGCCGTGGTGACCGTGCCCTGTTCGATGAAGGTCCGGGCGATGTCCAGGGCCTGCGCGCAACCCGATCCGCCGGAGCGGATCTCGAGAGTGGTGACCTTCTCCAGGCCGAGTTTCTCCTGCACCAGATTCACCGACGGCGGGAGCGTGTAATCCGGCGTGCCGGTGGCCAGGATCATCAGATCCACCTCGGCCGCCTCCACACCTGCGGCCTCCAGCGCCCGTACGGCGGCCTTGTAGGCCATGCCGGAGTTGCTGTCGTGGTGTTCGCCGGTCTCGGGGTCGATCATCCAGAAACGCTGTTCGATGGTGAGTCCAGACAGCACCTCCTCCGGCAGCGGACCGACGTACTTCTCGATGGTGGCGTTGTCGATCGGCTCGCCAGGCTGGTATCCGCCGGTGCCGATGATGTGAGCTGTGGGCATGAGAGTCCTAATCGATTTGTGGGACGGAGGTTTCGCAACTCGCACAGGTCGTGCGAGTCGGCTCACGCGCTCTTGGTGAGGCGGTAGTCGTCGGAGATCGAAGCGATGCGGCGAGCATCGGTGGCGGAGTGACAGTTCAGGAGGGGATAGCTGCGTCGGCAGATGCCGGTCAGCACCTTCCCCGGACCCACCTCGACGAAGGTGCCCACCCCGAAATCGACCAGCCTGGACAGTGTGTCGGTCCACTGGACCGACCCGGCCAGCTGGCGGCGCAACGCCTCATATGCCTCGTGCCCCGTGGTGATGAAGTCACCGGATGCGTTGACCACGACCGGAGTCTGCGGGCTGCGGAACGTCACCGTCGCCAACTCGGCGTCGAACGCCGCTTCCACGTCCGCCATCAGCGAGCAGTGAAAGGGCGCGCCGACATCGAGCTTCTTGACCTTGCCGCCCTCGGGCAACTCGGGTCTGGCCAGGCGGAGGAACTCTGTCACGGCCGCGATCGTCCCGGAGACCACCGTCTGCGTCGGCTCGTTGTAGTTGGCGACTTCCACGACTTCAGCGGTCGTCGCGGCCGCCTCGGCGCACAGCTTCTCGACTGTCCCCGCGGAGAGTCCCAGCGCCACCGCCATTGCCCCGGGCGTGGTTTCGTTGACAGCCGCCATCAGCTGACCGCGTCGCCGTACCAGCCGCAGCGCGTCGGTCCAATCCAGGACTCCCGCGACCACCAGCGCGGCGTATTCGCCGAGACTGTGTCCCGCTACGACCGCCGGTGACGGTATCTGCTCGACGAGCACACGATAGGTCGCATAACTGGCCAAGAAGATGGCCGGCTGCGTGATGTCGGTCCGCCGCAGAACGTCTTCGGGACCATTCCAGCATATTTCCGATATCGAGAAACCGAGTAGATCATCCGCGGTCTCGAAGATCTTCGCCACGAGCTCGGGGTGTGCCGTAAAGAGGTCCCGGCCCATACCGACCCGCTGCGAACCCTGCCCGGGAAACAGAAAACACCATCGGTCGTGGGAAATTTTGTTCATAATCCGACCTAGCACCAGAGGACGTATTTCCATTGAACGAGAACGATATTCGGCGAACATCGCCTCCAACGGCAGTAGAACATCGTTCTACAAGCGCTGTCAACGAATGGTCGACCACGGATCAAGAGATATCCAACGACCGCGCCGACTCCGCACGGCGCTCAATCGACTCCGCCATACGCAGCCAGGCAGCGCTTCGCTCACGCGCCAGCTGCGCCACGGTGTGCAGGTGATACTCCGGCAATCCGGAAATGGCTTGAATGCACCCGCTGCGATCGAGCGCGGTGGAGTCGAGCCACCGCAGTAGCCACCGCCCGCCCTCGGTCAGGCGAACCGCCGGGTCACGCCGCAATCGCTGCATCATCAATTCCGGTGCAGCCGAGTCCGGTTCACCGAGCCCGTCGGCCCGCCTCGCGTCCACCTTTCCGTCCGAGCCACCCGGTTCCGGCCGCACGGCGGTTCCGTCCTCTGCCGAACGCTGCCGGGCGGGCAGCGGGTGATCGCCCCGCCGTAGCCGGCTTCGCACATCCTTCGCGGTGGTGAGCGAGATCCCCGCCTCATCCGCGACGTGGCGCAGTGGCAACCGCGGCTGCGCCTGCAACAGCTCCGCGGCCCGCAACCGTCCGTCGACCACCGGTCGCCGGCTGAGCTTTCCGTTTCGCGCAAGCCGTTCGGTCGGTTGCGGAATTTCCGCGGCCGCCCCTCTGCGGATCGATCCAACGGTCTTGTCGGACAGCCCGGTTACCGACGCGACGTATCGATCGGACCAGGCCGGACAGTCACGAAGAATGCGGAGGGCAGCGCCTTTTCGATCCGCCAGCGACAGCGGTAGGCCATGCCGCACGTTCAACCGAACCGCAAGAGCAAATGCCTCCTGATCGGTCACGTCCACCAGGATCGCGCGGACGACGGTCTGCCCACGAAGAGCTTCCGCCCGCAACCGGTGGACACCATCGATGACCCGCATTCGACTGCGCTGAACCACAATAGGAGGAAGGTCGGCTCCGGACTCCGCCAGCGCACGCACATGTGCGACGTTCATCCCTCCAACACGCACACCCTCAATTGCCCCCAGCTTCTCCATCGGGACCAGAGTGACGTCCGCGGGCGACAAGTCGCTGTTGCCGGCGGTCGATAGGCACCGATCGAGCAGTCCACCGTCCACTATGGCATTTTGCTGCGGCATCAAGCCCTCCTCGACCAGCCAAACCTCGTACAGAACGTTCGACATATTCGATATGGACTGCACCACAACATACTTCGACCAACAGTGGCGCCGTTGCCGATCACACCTTCGGAAATCACAGTGCGGTTGCGCGAAAAACTCTGCAGAACAGGCCAGCTCGGTATCCGAACACTGTGTCGGCTCCCCGACCGACACGTCACGATCCTGCCTGCAGCAACCTTTATCAAGCCTTAATTCAGCTGCCAGAAACCAGAATTTCGGCAATCCGGAACGCGACCGTAAAGAAGACAACACCATGGTGAACAAGCAGTTCACCATCGGCGAAGCGTCAGCAATCACAGCGAGCGTCGATCCGAGGCTTTCCGCCGAGCAGACAACACCCCACCAAAACTGATCGATCGACCAGTCCACAGCGCCGCCGACCTGGGCGGATGACCGAACTACTCACCGCACGAGGTCGCATTGTGTGTTGGGCGCAAAGGGAATTCGACTTGTACGATGCGGACGAACAGGTCGCAGTGCAAAGGTCCGGCGCAGCCGAGGAATCCACCTGATTACCCGCACGAGTCCGCCACACAGCCTGTTGCTACCGATGGAGGATCGCTTGTGCGCGTTTTGGTTGCCGAAGACGACGACGACCTGCGTCCTGTCATCGTGATCGCCCTCCGCGGTGGGTCCCTTTCCGTCGACGCGGTCAGTGATATCCCGGAGGCCGACGAAGCGTTGGCCGTAACCAGCTACGACTGCGTCGTATTCGACCGAATGCTGCCCAGCGGCGATGCCGCGCACTACGTTGCGAGCCGACGCCGCCGAGGCTGGTCGACCCCAACGATTTTCCTCTCCGCGCGCAATACCGTCGATGATCGCGTCCGAGGGCTCGAATATGCCGACGACTACCTCGGCAAGCCCTTCGCCGTGGCCGAACTGGTCGCTCGAGTGCGAAGCCTGTGCCGGCGGGTGGACAGAGGAGGCCCGTGCGTGATGCAGTGCGGCGACCTCGAGATGGACCTCGGTCGGCGTGAGGTCCGTCGCCGCGGAGTGCTGCTGAGCCTCACCCACAAGCAGTACTCGGTTCTCGAGCAACTCATGATCAACGTCGAGCACACAGCGTCCCGCTCCGCCCTGTTCGAGCACTGCTGGGACGAACACGCAGCCGACAATGCCAACGCGCTGGACGTCACGATCGCGTTGCTCCGCCGCAAACTCGGTCCACCCGAAATCATCCAGACGATGCGCGGGTACGGGTACCGGCTCGTCCCTACCGAATGAGGCGCTCGAGGCTTCGCCGCGGCGTCCTGGCCCGACGATTGCGGCACACTCCGTTGATCGTGGTCGCGGTCCTGACCGGCTTCGCCGGTATAACGCTGTCCAGCTTCGCGGCATTCGCCCTCACAGTGCAGGAAAACGCGGATACAGCGCAACTCGATGCCGACCTGACCTCCGTAGCTTCGGCAGCCGCACACCAAGTCGCCAGTAGCCAGGCAGGCGTTGTACCACAACAGTTCTCGGCGTTCACGAACACTGCCGAACTGGTCACCTACCAGGGTCACGGGTTGTCTCGCATGGACAACGATTGTCCGCAATTCGCCGTCGTGTTTGCGACCAGCGCCGGAACCCAGGAGTTCCGCAGTGCGAAGCACTGCACCGTCGATCTCGACGACCCGCTCCTACAGCAGCTCCGTGCGCGCGCAGTCCGCACCCACGCGGCGGTACGGGCGACCGTGGCCGACGACGGAAGCGACGTGCGCGCAGTGGCTGCGCCAGTGGACGATTGGCGCTACGACCGATTCGGCGGAGCCGCCATAGCATGGACGGACATCGGCCCCGACCGATCTCGAGAGGATCAGGTTGCCGCACTGACCTGCGGCCTCACGTCCGCGCTCATCGCCTTGTTCGGCGTCACGACCTATGTTCTGACAGCACAACTCCTGCCGTCGCGAATCCGCGCACTCGAGCGCCAGGAGACAGTCCTCGCCGGAGCCGCGCATGACCTGCGGGCGCCGATCGCGGCGCTACGCGCTCTCGCCGAAACCGCACGCGACCACCCCGACCAACGCACCGAACTACTCGACCGCACCGTCCAACTGTCCCGCCGGATGGGCGACATCGTCGAGGATCTGCTCTCGCGCGCCCGCCTCACCGCGGGAATCGAGGAGATGGAGTCCCAGCCCCTGCGGCTGGACCAGATCGTCACCGATCTCATCGACGAAATCGACCCCAACGCAGCAATATTCACATCAACCACCGCACCGACCGTCGTCAACGGAGACCCAACCCTGTTACGCCGCGCGCTCCGGAACCTTCTCGACAACGCCGTTCGGCACGGCCACCTGCCGGATGAGCCCGCCCGCGTACACGTCACGGTCGCCGGCGGCCGGGTAACGGTTGCCGACCAGGGCCCCGGACTCGACGACCGTGACGTCGACTCGATCTTCGAGGCATTCCACAGCAGCGCGGGTTCGACAGGTCTAGGCCTGCACATCGCCCGATGGGTGGCCCACGCCCACGGCGGCACACTCGATGTACACAGCGCCGATGGGGGCGGCGCGATCTTCGAGCTGGCGCTGCCGACACCCGCACGCGACCTGTAGAGGCACACAGCACCGATCGGAGCAAGACGATGAGCGACCTCACCAAGAGCAGGATGACCGCTGCCGAACGATGCGAACAGATACTTCGAGTCGCCGTCACCACTTTCGCCGAATCCGGTTACACCGCAACGCGTACCGACGACATCGCACGACGTGCCCATGTGTCACAGCCGTACGTGTTCAGACTGTTCGGCACCAAACAGCAGCTCTTCCTGTCGGCCTTACACCACGTCTTCGATCGAATCGAGGAGATAGTGGAATCGACAGCGGCGCAAGATAATTCCAAGACACCGCGCACTCCCGCAACCCTGCTGCTGACCGAGATATGCCGCGCGTTGGCCGACGAACGCGAACTGCTCCTGGTCGCACTACACGGCCTGGCCGCAGCCTCGGAACAGGCCATCCGCCGCGACCTCCGCCTACGCTGCGACCGCCTCTACCGACTCGTCCCCGAGTTGACGCGAGCGTCCGCAGACGAGACGCGTCGTTTCATCGCCGCAGTCGCCCTGCTCACCGTTTCGTCCGCGCTCGATCCCGACACCAAGCGCACCGGATCGACCGACCGAGACTCCGGACGGTCGGAAGATCGAGCCTTTGACGGCGGTCCCGCTCACGACCGCGCCGAGGCGACTCTCGGCAAGCCCGCGCAGCGCGCAAGGTCGACCCATCCTCGGCAGCGCACGGAACTGCTCGATCGCACCGTCCGATCATCACGCCGGACGGGCGACATCCTGGACGATCTACTTTGGCGAGTACGCATGACTGCGGGCACCGACGAGATGGAATGCCAACCCCTGCGCCTCGATCGGATCGTCACCGACCTCATCGACGAAATCGACTCCGGCGCAGCAAAAATCACCTCAACCACCGCACCGACCGTGGTCTACGGCGACCCAGCCCTACTGCGCCGCGCCATCCGAAACATGCTCGACAACGCCGTCGGCTACGGTCACCTGCCGAACGAACCGGCACGCGTCCACGTCACCGTCGCCGACGGCCGGGTGGCCGTCGCCGACGAAGGCCCCGGACCCGAAGACATCGATATCGACGCCATCCTCGAGGACATCCACGGCGGCGCAGGCTCGACCGGCCTCGGCGTGGCGATCGCACGCCGGATCGCACACGCCCACGGCGGCACATTGGAGGTGCACAACGCCGCCGGCGGCGGCGCAATCTTCGAGCTGACCCTGCCCACACCGGCACGCGACCTGTAGCGGCCGAGAATCCCACTACCGGAATAGTAGAGATGCTGCACATCGACCAACTCATGTTCGGATGGAGCACCCCCATCCCGCCCTACATCATCTCAGTCGCAGGATCCGTGCTCGGCCTTCGCTGCACCAAGCATGCCCGCTCATCCAACAGATCCGGCCGCTGGCTCTTCGCCGCCGCCATCGCATTGGGTGGCTGCGGAACGTGGGCCATGAGCTTCATCGCGATGCTCGGATTCGGAATTCGTGGCGTCAGCATTCGCTACGACGTTCCGACCACTCTGTTCAGTACAGCGATCGCCATCCTGGCGGTCTGGATCGGCCTCTGGATCGTGCTGCGTCGGCGGCAGAAGTTCGTGCTGCCCATCCTCGGCGGGATCCTCGCCGGGTTGGGCATAGCCACTATGCAATATGTCGGACTGCGCGCGATCCGTTGCGGCGCACACATCGATTACAACTCTGCTCTCGTAGCAGCGTCGATCGCGCTCGCGGTCATCACGGCCACCGCTGTGCTGTGGTTCGCCCTGCGGGTACACGGCCACCTCGCAGCTTTCGGCGCAAGTCTGATCATTGGTACTGCCGTGTCCGTAACGCATTACACCGCAATGCTATCCATGCGTGCCCACGCCACGCTTCTTCCCTCCTCCCTCACCGGCGTCCGGTCCGTCGAACTGCTCGCCCCCCTCATCACCATTGTCGCTGTAGTCATGATCACCTTGACCATCGTCGTCGGTCTCGCCGAGGTCGTCCCCGCTGATCTGAGAGACACCCCGACCCGGCCGGACCGCAACAGATCGGGCTCGGTCAAGTCCCGGGGCGCGGTGTAACTCCGGCGGTCAGGCGAAGGGCCATGACCCGCATCACCAGTCCTTCTGGGCGCGCCGGAATCGGCCATCTTCCCCATCAGTGGTTGTGAACTGACCCCATGATTTCGGTCCGGTCCTGGACCGGACCACGGGTCCCATCACCCTCACTGCCACTTCATGGCGACTGGGTTGCACTCCAGACCCGGATCCGACCTAGCAATCCACGGTGCAGTGATTCAATTGCCGGTTGCTTGTCTCACGACCGATGTCGCGCACCCCGAACCCCATTGAGACCACAGGCATGAGTGCATGTTGCTTGGCTCATGAAGCGCAATAGCGTGCGATTCTTCCTTGCTACCGCTTCTACTCGACGGAGCGGGTGCGGATCGCTTGTTGGCCGGTTCGCACTGCAGATGTAAGTCCCCATCGATAGGATCTGCAGCATGTCGATCGGGGTGGGAGCAATTCATCGGATGCATAGGTTGCTGTCGAGCGCATGTGCGGCGGCCGCTGTGGCCGGACTGATGGCGACCGCTACGGTCGCGCACGCGGGGACCGATGGCGCTTCGTGCGCGCAGGGCTGGCAAGCCGATATTCTCGCGTCGGGTCTGGGTGGTCTGGAGAATCTCGAGCCCGACGGGGGCGGCGGCTTCTACGTGTCCGGCATCGTCAAAGGCGTCCTGTACCACGTCGATTCCAGCGGCGAGGTCACCACGCTGCTGTCGGGTCTGGACAATCCGGCTGGGCTGCGGCTGGTCGGTGACGATCTGTACTTCCTGACCGGCGACGGCACCGCGTTCACCGGCACCGGCACCCTGCAGCGCTACAACGTGACCACCGGCGCGGTGACAGCGCTGTTGACCGGGCTGGTTCAACCCAACGGGTTGCTGCTGCTTCCCGACGGGGACCTGCTCATCTCCCACCTGTCGATTCCCATACCGGTGGGCATGAGCCGGTATCGGCCGTCCACCGGTGAATTCACCCCGCACTGGTCGAATACGCCCTACCCCAACGGTATTGCGCTGACAGCGGACCAGACAGCCATCTACACCGAGAACGACTTCACCTCGCAGGTGCTGAGGATTCCGCTGGATGCGCCGACGGCCGCCACCGTGGTCGCCGCCGTTCACGACGGCCTCTTCCCGGGCCTCGACGACATGCAGGCCACCCAGGCCGGGCAGCTCTATCTCGCTGGCGACACCTCCGGCAGCGTCTACAGCATGGATCCGGCGACGGGCGCCACCTGCACCATCGCTACCGGCTGGCAGACCTCGAGCCCGATGCTGCCCAACGGCCCGACCTCGGTCCGGATCGCCCGCGACGGACAGGGCTGGGCGCTGTATGTCACCAGCATCGACGGCAACCTACGCCGCCTGCGTCCTCCGCCCGGCGTCGACCTCACACCCGTACTCGCCGACACCGACGTCAGTACCCCAGGGTAGTCGACGCCGTCGACTGTCGACGCGCCGGACGACCGGATCGCGGGAACGCTCTGAACCTGGTCGTAGTGGCCGCAAGTCGGGCATGTGATGTCGATTCCCACAGTGGCCACCCGTCCCAGTGCAATTGCGCCTCAGTATCTTGCCCCGGCCCCAGATCGACGCGGCACTGGCAAGTTGGTTTCACTCGGCATCCTGTAGGTTGTCCCGGCCCTCTTCTACGTCCTCTTCAGCATCATCGCTCTGGGCGATCCCGAAGCCACCTCGTCCCTACCCTGGTTCATCTGCGCGAACTCGGCATTCGTCCTCGCGCTCGCCACCCCTTCGATCCTTCTGTTCTTCACCGCATCACGCAGAACTCGCCTAAACAATCGGATCGTTCGCGGACTTCCCTTCGCTCAAAGTGTTTGGCGAGCTGGCCACTACTGCCACGGCTGCGGCTCCTGCTTCTGGCCCTACGAGCCTGCACCTGGCGTCCCTGTACGACATGCTGTCTCGCTGACTCAGTTTCGGGGAATCGTCTGGAACGCAGGCCGTTACGCGAACGCGTGACGAATCTTTCGCTCGCGTTCGCTTGATAGACGAACAACGAACACGACAAACAACCGAGCAAGGATGAGGGCAGGCCACCGAGCCCGCCCCGTCGAGAGCGCGGCGCACACCCAGGGAGTCCACGCTCGCACGGGTCTTCCATCTCCTCGACGCGTGCCCGCCGCTATGAGCTGTGCAGTTCGCGCAATTCCCGTCGCAGGATCTTTCCTGCCGCGGACTTCGGGATCGCGTCTATGAAACGGACTTGACGGATCTTCTTGTGCGGCGCGACGCGTTCAGCGACATAAGCCATCACCGAGTCAGCAGGGAACGACTCTGGTGCGGTTGTGACGACGAAAGCCTGTGGGATCTCACCGGCTTCGGGATCCGGGATTCCGATGACCGCGGCGTCAACGATGAGCGGGTGGGCCAGCAGGATCGCTTCGAGCTCGGCCGGGGGCACCTGGTAGCCCTTGTATTTGATCAGCTCCTTGAGACGGTCGACGATGTAGACGAATCCGCGATCGTCCACGACGGCGAGATCGCCGGTGTGCAGGAAACCGTCTTCGTCGATCGTCTCCTTCGTGGCAGTCTCGTTGCCGAGGTAGCCGACCATGACATTGGGGCCCTGAATCCACAATTCCCCTGGAGCGCTGCGCCCTTCGGACGGTAGTGCCACCTCCGCGCCGGTCTCGGGATCGATGATCTTGTTGACCGTGTTCGGCACTGGCCGACCGACCGAATCGGCGGGCGCGTCCTCACCGACCGCCACGGTGTGGCTGACCGGGCTGAGCTCGCTCATCCCGTAACCCTGGTGGACGCGGCAGTCGAGCCGGGTCGCGACCTGCCGGGCCAGCGCGCCGTCCAGCGGGGCGGCGCCGGACACAACGGTGTGCACGCTCGACAGATCATGCTCCGCCACGGCGGCGTGCTTGGCCAGTGCCAGCACGACCGGCGGGGCGATCGGCAGGTAGCTGCACCGGTACCGTTCGATCGCAGAAAGGAACTGGCCCAGTTCGAATTTCGGCATCGTAACGACGGCGGATCGGCTGTACAAGGCGGCGTTGAGCAGGACGGTGAGCCCATAGATATGGAAGAAGGGCAGCACGGCGAGAACCCGATCGGCGGCGCCGAGTCCGGACAGCCGCGAAATCTGGCAGACGTTCGCCACCAGGTTGTAGTGGGTGAGGATCACGCCCTTCGGCCGTCCGGTGGTGCCCGACGAGTAGGGCAGCACCGCGGGGTGCGTCAGCGGGTTCAGGTCGACCGCGGGCGCCCGCAGTCGCTGATCGAGCAAGTCGCGCATACTGGGATGCCCTGGTGCGTCATCAAGCACGATCACCTGTTCACGCACCATGCCGACGGCCCGGGCTGCCGGCAAGGCGTGGGGAAGCAGCGCCGCCGTCGTGATGAGAAAGGTCGCACCGGCGTCGGTCAGTTGCGCGGCGACATCTTTCTCCGGATACAGGGCGTTCACCGGCGTGACGGTCCCGCCCCCCTCAGGACGGCGTGCAGTGCGATGACGAAGGCCGGACTGTTCGGTGCGTACAGACCGACCACGCCGCCCGGTTCGAGACCACGGCTCGCGAGCGCCCCTGCGGCCGCCTCGATTTCCTCCACCAGCTGTCGATAGGTGTGGGTGTCGCCCGAGGCGCTGTCGATGAGGGCGATGTGGTGCTGCTCGTGATCGTTCAGCTCGCCGAAGAGGAAGTCATGAACGGCGACTTCGGGAATGGCGACGTCCGGGTGTGGGCTGGCGAAGCTCACGACGAAACTCCTTGGAACTTGTGCGGATCGGTTCCGGCGACTCCGCGCCACCGGAACCGGTCGTCCATCAGCGGGTGGTGGGCAGGCCAAGGCTCAGATCGTGGAGCAGGCTGTGGACGTCGGCCATCTGGCCATTGCGTTCCACGTAGCCCATCAGATTCTGCCCCGAACCCCAGCCGAGCAGGCGCTGCACCTCCTCGGACAGTCCGAGCAGTTTCTCCCTCGGGATGGAGAGGTACTGGTTCTCCTCCTGGCGCAGGCAGGCCAGATCGAACGCCATGGTCACGCCCGTTCGAGCGCTGTCGGAAGAGTTGTCGCCGCCGCCGTGGTAGGTCGATCCGATCCAGATCAGCGCCGAACCGGCCTGCATGACCGTTGGAACGGCTTCCTCATGCTTGGGTCCGCGCTCGTCGTCCCAGCGGTGGCTGCCCGGAATGACCAGGGTGCCACCGTTCTCGGCGGTGAAGTCGCTGACGGCGACCATGATCTGCACACGGCCCTCGCGACCGTAGTCGGGATGCCGCCACAGAAAGCTGCCGTCGTCACGGTGCAGGCGCTGCGCGCCCTGGCCAGGGTGGATCTGGATGGCCTGGGTGACGCCGACCTGGATGTCGGGTAGCACCTCGAATCGATCGTCGCCGACCCAGAGCGCGATCGGCTGCTGCAGAATCTTCTTCGCAGCACCGTAGTAGAGCGGATGCAGCGCGATCTCCGGCATCATGTCGATCCTGCCGAAAAGCCCTCCAGCCCTACGTGTCTGGGTGCCCGCGAAAAATTCGTCCTCGCCGTACCCGGTGGTGTCCAGAATCGGTTCGACCTGGCGGCGCAGCTCGGCGAGGCGGTCCGCGTCGATGAAGTCCTCGACGATGACGCCGCCGTCGCGCCATATGACCTCCACGATCTCATCGACCGTCGTCGTCGATGGAAGGTTGGTCAGCGTGGTCTCGGTGGTCATGGTGGATCTCCTATTCGGCGAATGTGGGCTGGGCGGCGAGTGTTTCGATCTGGGCGAAGATCCCCTGGTCTCCCAGGCCCGCCGCGCACGCCGCGCGCAGGTTGTCCAGATTTGCGGACATCAGCGCGGCGCGCTGTCCCGCACGCACCATGGAGTCGCGCCAGGACTCGACCGCGGCTGTGTAGATGTCCAGTGTCGCCTGATCGGTGTCGTATTCGCGGGTCTCGAAGGCGGACAACGCCTCTCGCAGCAGCTGCAGCAGTTTGTCGGTCCACAGATGCAGTACGTGCGACATCTCCGAGACCGGGATCCCTTCGGCGCGAACATATGCCGCGGCTTCGTGGAAGGCGCCGAGCGACACATTGAAGAAAGCACCGGCCATTGCCGCGTCGAGCACGTTCGCCGCGCCGGGCCGCGTGCCGACGAAGCGGGACTGGGCCGCTATCGGGGTAAGCAGATCGCGCACCTGGCTCCAGGCTTCCTCGGATCCGGAGTAGTTGATGCCCGAGTTTTCGGTGCCGATGTCCTCCGGATAGGCGGAGATCGCGCCGTCGAGGTACCGGCCGCCGCGACCGGTCACCCACTCGGAGAACTCGTTCGCTTCTTCGGGCGATCCGGTGACAGCGTTCACCACGGCCTTGCCGGCTAGAGAATCACACTGTGCCAGGACCGACTTCGCGACGCCGTAGTCGAGCAGGCTGATGAGGACAATCGGCGCGGCGGCGACGGCGGCCGACGGTGAATCCGCCACAGTGGCCCCTGCGGCGCCGAGCGCGGCGCATTTGTGCGCCGTCCGGTTCCAGACCGTGACCCGGGCCCCGGTGTCGAGCAGGCCTTTGGCCAGGGCGGACCCCATGAGTCCGGTGCCGAGCAATGCGATGTCCATGTCGTTCAGTTCTTTCCGGTAGTGAGGCGGTGGTAGTCGGATTTGCGGAAGATTTTGGTGCGTGCCCAGTACTCGACGGTCGTGCCGGGCCAGAGGGTGTCGATGCGCCCGTCCTCAGACTGGTACCAACTGGTGCAGCCGCCCGAGGCCCAGACCGTGCGGCGCATGCGCCACTGGGTGTGGTCGTAGGCCCGGCGTTGCACGGTTCGGTCCAGGTCGAGCGCGGCGATACCGTAGCGCCGCATGTGACGGATCGCGGAGGTGATGTACCGTGCCTGGGCTTCGATCATGAAGACCACCGAATTGTGGCCCAGTCCGGTGTTCGGCCCGTTGAGGAAGAACAGGTTCGGGAATCCGGAGGTCGCGATGCCCAGTTTGGTGGCGGCGCCGTTTCTCCAAGTGTCGGACAATTCGGTTCCGCCCCAGCCGAATACCTTCATCGGTGCGAGGAAGTTGGTGGGCTGGAATCCGGTGGCGAAAATGATCGTGTCGACTTCGTGTTCTTCTCCGGTGGCGGTGACGATCGACCCGGGCCGGACCTCGCTGACGGCATCGGTGACAAGGTGCACGTTCTCGCGTTGCAGCGCGGGATACCACGCGTCGGACACCAGACGGCGTTTACAGCCCGGGTCGTAAGCGGGCGTGACTTTGGCCCGCAACGCGGGGTCAGGGACCTGCCGCTCGAGTTCGGCGAGCGCGGCATGGCGGTAGTTCTCGATGCGGCGACGGTCACCGAGGAATGCGCTGGCCAGTCGCTCGAACACCCAGTAGGTACGCCACCGCGACCACCGCTGCCGCCATGGACTGCGCGCGAAGGCCGCTCGGGTCGCTTCGGGCAGCGGTGCGTCCCCGCGGGGCAGGATCCAGTTGGGCGTGCGCTGGAAGACGATCAGCGATTCCGTCGAGGCGGCAATCTCCGGCACGAATTGGATTGCGCTCGCGGCAGATCCGATCACCGCAACGCGTCGCCCGGTCAGGTCGAGGTCGTGCTGCCACTGCGCCGAGTGGAACGCGACACCCTCGAAGGTCTCCAGACCCGTCAGTCGGGGTACGAACGGATTGCTCAGTCCGCCTGATCCGTTGACAACGACCGCCGCGAACACCTCTTCACCGGAGGCGAGTTGCAGCGTCCAGCCCAGGCCGGCCTCGTCGAATCGCATTTCCGCGACTTCGGCGCCGAATCTGATGTGCGGTATCAGTCCGTACTCGTCGGCGACCCGACGGAGGTAGTCGTGCAGTTCCGACCAGGGTGGGAAGATCCTTGTCCAGTCTGGATTCTGTGCGAAGGAGTAGGAGTACAGCACGCTCGGCACATCGCAGGCCGCGCCCGGATACGTGTTGTCACGCCATGTTCCGCCGATGTCGTCACTGCGTTCGAACACGGTGAAGTCGTGAATGCCTTTCTTTTTCAATGCGATTGCCATGCAGAGACCCGAGAATCCGGTCCCGATGATGGCGATGTGGCCATTCGTGTCGCTGATTGCCATGTGTGCGCCTTCGACTAGAGATGGATCCAGGTCGTCTTCAGGGAGGTGAATTTGTCCAGTGCGTGGACGCTCTTGTCCGCGCTGTGGCCCGACAGCTTCCGGCCGCCGAACGGGACGGTCAGGTCGCCCTCCTCGTAGCAGTTCACCCACACCAGACCGGCGTCGACGCGCCGCGAAAGCCGGTGGGCACGAGAGAGATCCGAGGTCCATAGCCCGGCCCCGAGGCCGAAGGCGGAGTCGTTGGCCAGTTCGACTGCGTCCTGCTCGCCGGTGAATGTGGTCACCGACAGCACGGGTCCGAAGACCTCTTCCTGGAACAGGGAATGGTCCGGGCGGACCCCGGTCAAGACGATCGGGTCCAGATAGGTACCGGCTCCGGTGCGCTCGTCCACCGAACCCGACGCGAGTGTTGCGCCCTGCCGGACGGCTTCGCGCGCGTATTCGAGGATGTCTGTGCGATGCCCGCGGCCAGCGACCGGACCGATGCTGGTCTCGGGATCGAATGGATCCCCGACCTGGTATCGCTGGATCTCGGCGATGACGGCCGTGACGAATCGATCGGCGACGGTTTCTTCGACTAGCAGACGGGAACCGGCGGTGCACATTTGACCGGCGTTGAATGTGATGGCCCAGGCGACGCCTCGGGCAGCGGCCTCTAGGTCGGGTGCGTCCCCGAAGACGATCTGGGGACTTTTGCCGCCTAGCTCCAGATGGACTGCCTTGGCGTTCGACTCCCCCGCGTAGGTCAGCAATCTCTTGCCCACGTCGGGCGAGCCGGTGAAGGTCAGGCAGTCGACGTCCGAATGACGTGCGAGCGCTTCCCCGGCGCTTCCGCCACTGCCGGTCACGACCTGAAGTACTCCGTCGGGAAGTCCTGCCGCTGCGCCGATTTCAGCGAGCCGTAGCACCGACAGCGGTGCCTGGGTTGCGGGCTTCACCACCACGCTGTTGCCTGCGAGCAGTGCAGGTGCGATCTTCCAGGCGCTGAGGGTGAGCGGGAAGTTCCAGGGCGTGATCCCGGCGACGACGCCAACGGGTTCACGCGTGACCAGGGCGACCGCATCAACTAGGCCGCGCGGCGATTCGTCGTACAGCTTGTCGGCCAGCTCGCCGTACCAGCGCAGTGTGTTCTCGACGGCCCGTACCTCGATATTCCGCGCCTGGACAACGGGTTTGCCCATCTCGAGGGTGATGAGCGCGGCCAGTTCGTCGCGGTGGTCGTGAACCAGATCGGCCCAGTGCCGCAGCACGACGCCACGGTCACGTGGTGCCCGATCAGCCCACACTCCGCCGCGAAATGCTGCACGAGCCCCGTCCACTACGAGGTTCACATCCGCCGCCGTGGCCGAGGGGACGCTGCTGACCGCGACCTCGGTGTGCGGTGACACCACTGCGTGCCGGCGGGCGCCGGTTCCGTCGAACGGCTTGCCGTCAACCCACATCGCGGAGGGTAGGTCGAGGCGGGCGGCGAAGTCCGTCCATTCCCGGAGTGTCTTCATGTGGTTTGTGCCCCTTCGAGGTCGGGAAGTGCCGCATGGATTACGGGACGGCGGTCGTGCCACGGGTCGACCTGCTCGAGCTGGGCGGATAGCGCAAGCAGCAGATCCTCGCGGCCCGGCGCGGCGGCGAACTGGACCCCGATGGGCAGTCCGTCCCCGGTCCGGCCTGTGGGCACCGAGATCGCGGGCTGACCGGTCACGTTGTAGAGCGCGGTGAACGGGGAGTAGTGAGTGAGGGTTTCGACCCAGCCGTTCGCATCCAGGTCGGAGCGGTTGGCGTCCAATTCGCCTACCGGCCAGGCGGCCGTGCGCGTGGCCGGAGTCAGGAGCAGGTCGTAGGAGTCGAGGAAGCGGCCGATACCGCGGGTGAGCTCGTTCTGATAGCTGCGAGCCTTCGAGACCTCCGCCCAGGACAGGTTCAGCCCGTGCCGCATCATGACCGCGGTCGTGGCTTCGAAACCGTGGAGGACATCCTCGATCGGACCGCTCCCCGCGAGCGCGCGAGCGGTGTCGGCGATGGACGCGGACCAGAAGGTGAGGTTCAGGCTCTTGAACCTCTCCTGGTCGACTTCCGGTGTGGCCCAGTCGATTCGATGACCCAGCCCTTCCAGAAGGGTTCCAACCCGGACGACTTCGGCCACTACCTCGGCGTCGGTGTCGGCGACGCCGGCGGGCGTGGCCGTCCACACCGCGATCCGAAGGCCCGGCGGTAGCGCATCCGGCTCTATGTACGTACCGCCCGGTCGCCGCGGAACGTGATAGCGGTCGCCCGCGGCGCTGCCGTGTACGACTTCGAGCAGCAGGGCGGCGTCGCGAACCGTTCGCGTCAGCGCAAATTCGGTGGTCAACCCGAAGAGCGGCTCATCGGAATCGGGACCGGGCGGGATGAGACCGCGCGTCGGCTTCAGCCCGACCAGGCCGCACAGTGCCGCCGGTGTGCGGATCGAACCCCCGGCGTCGTTGGCGTGCGCGCACGGGAGCGCACCGGCGGCGACCAGTGCCGCCGCGCCGCCGCTGGAGCCGCCGGAAACACGGCCCGGATTCCACGGGTTGCGCGTCGGGCCGTGCGCGATGGGTTCGGTGCTGGCGCTGAACCCGAATTCCGGTACCGCGGTTCGGCATACGACTGCCAGCCCAGCCTCGCGCCACCTCGTCATCAGGTCGGAATCGCGGTCCGCGACATACCCGGACATGGCCCGGCTGCCGTTCTCATTCGGCACTCCGACCGCCGTGCAGAGCAGGTCCTTCAATGCGAACGGAACGCCGCTGAGGGGACCGGACGGCGAGTGCGCCAACGGCCCATCGAACAGGGGCCCGACCACCGCATCCAACTCGGCGTCCACCGCGGCGATCGCGGCACGGGCGGCCGCGATGACCTCCGCGCGTCCGACATCGCCGTTTCGGATCAGCTCCGCCAATTCTGTCGCGTCGCAACGGGCATACTCATCCGGTCGCATCGCACACCTCCGCACGGGTTCGGGCCGCATCCACCAGCCATCTGAAAACCGGGTCCTTGCGCCGCCATTCGGGGTGCCACTGCACGCCGAGCACCGGGTGACCGGCCAGTTCGACGGCTTCGACGACACCGTCGGGTGCCCACCCGGTGACCGCCAGTCCCGCGCCGATCCGATCGACCGCCTGATGGTGCAGTGAGTTCACCGCGGCGTGCGTTCCGTAGATCTCGAACATTGTCGAGCCCGTGCTGAATCGGACGTAGTGGGTCTCGTCGGCGATCGGTGCGCCCGGCGAGCGATGGTCGATCTCCTGCACCGGGAGATCAGGGACCAGGGTGCCTCCCAAGGCCACATTCAGCACCTGCATCCCTCGGCATATTCCGAGCACCGGAATGCCGAGCTCGATTGCCGCACGGACCAGTTCGACTTCATGGGCGTCCCGGCGCAGGTCGCTGTCCGGATCGGTGGGCGTTTCCGCGCTGCCCTGGGTCGCGGGATGCAGATCCTGGCCACCCGAGACGATCAGGGCGTCGAGCCGCACGACGAGCTCGGCGCCCGCCGCCTCGTACGGGAGCTGGACGGCGAGCCCGCCCGCTTCGGCGACCCGCCTCGGAAAGTCGGCGAAATGCATGTCGAATTCGACCGCGCGATAACGCTTCTCGATCTCGAGCCGGTTCGCAGCGAACCGGCGACCGGTCACTCCGATCAACGGGCGACGCTGCGGTTCAGTCGAAGACCACGACGACACGATGCACACCTCCTCGGCGTAGGGTTTCGACACCGGAGTTGATGTCTACGAAGCCGAACCGCCGCGAGACCATCGCGTCCAGATCCAGCCGGTTCGTCAGATACAGGTCAGCGAGCTGCGGAATGTCGGAGGGGAAGTGGTTCGATCCGAGCAGTGAGCCCTGCAACCGCTTCTCCCGGAAGAAGAGCTCGGACGCGGCGATCCGCAACGGCTGATCATCGGGCACCATCCCGAGCACGGTGGCGACGCCGCCCGGGCCGAGCATGGCGAAGGCCTGCTCCACGGTGTCGCGACGGCCGATCGCCTCGAAGGAGTAGTCCACTCCGCCGGAGCACAGGGTTTTCACCGCGGCGACGGGATCCACGGCGCGAGGATCGACGACGGCCGTCGCTCCGAAGCGCAGCGCCTGTTCCCGGCTACCTTCATCGAGGTCGACGGCGAGGATCTGCGCAGCACCGGCCAGCCGGGCACCCTGGACGACCGCCAATCCGACTCCGCCACAACCGATGACGGCGACGGTGGAGCCCGGGCGAACCCGAGCGCTGTGCCACACCGCGCCGATGCCGGTGATGGTCGCGCAGCCGAGCAGGCACGCTCGATCGAATGGCACGCGCGGGTCCACCCGGGACAGGCTGTTCTCGTGCACGAGCATGCGCTCGGCGAAGCCGCCGACACCACCCATGCGGCCCACGGCTTCGCCGCGCGCGTTGGTGAGCGCGGCACGTGGCCGGGTTCGGAGCGCAGAATGGTTGACGCACAACGTCAATCGACCGTCGAGGCAGAACCGGCAACGCCCGCAGAAGGCGGTCATGCAGGTGACGACGTGATCTCCCGGGGACACCGCCGTGACCTCCGATCCAACCGCCTCGACCACGCCGGCCGCCTCGTGCCCGAGCACCTCGGGTAGGTCAGTACGCCAGACGGCGTCGATGTAGTGCAGATCGGTGTGGCACAGGCCCACAGCCATCGTCCGCACCCGCACCTCGTGCGGCCCTGGCGTATCCAGCAGCAGGTCCTCGAACTCGAGGATTCCCGGCGCTGTGTTCAGTACCGCGGCCCGGACTGCGTCGGCTCCGCGCTCAGACATGTTCGAAGTACCGCTCGAGCTCCCACGCGGAGACGCCGGGCGCGGGATCGCCACCGGTGGTGTGGAATTGCAGCCACTCCCAGCGGCGGGTACCGATCCAGTAGCGCACGAGATCGGCGCCCAGTACCTCGGTGAGGACGGAATCGGATTCCAGCGCCTGCACCGCCGACGACAGGGTGGCAGGAAGTTTGGGCGTGCCGGGCGGCAGCCCCCATGCCATGACCTCGCACGGTTCGCCTGGGTCGAGCTCATCACGCAGTCCGATCAGGCCACCGGCGAGGAACGACGCCATCGACAGATAGATATTGACGTCCGCGGACGGGACTCGGTACTCGATCCTCGACAGCTTCTCCCCGGCGCACACCGCGCGCACCGCAGTGCTCTTGTTGTCCACGCCCCACGTCACCGAGGTGGGCGGGCCGTCGAACTCGGCGATGCGCCGATACGAGTTCGCCGTCGGGAACTGGAAGGACGCGGCCGCCGACAAGGTTGCGAGCACACCTGCGATGAACTCCCGCATCGTCTGCGAAGGCTGTTGCGGCGCAGCGGGATCGAAGAACACATTGCGGTCCTCGCGCTGCAGCGACAGATTGATGTGCGCACCCTGACCGAAGAGATCCGGTGACCATCGCGCCATGAAGGTGATGGTCCGGCCATGCTCGCAGGCGACTTCGCGCATCACCTGCTTGGCCCGCACGTACCAGTCGGCGGCGGTGAGGATGTCGGTCGGCGGCAGGTTGAATTCGATCTGCCCGTGGGCGGATTCATCTGCCCACCCTTCCCAGGGAATTCCGGTCCGCTGCAGACGTTCCGCCATCGCGTCCAGCAACGTGGTGAAATCGCGTGAACGACTCAGGACGTAGATGGCCGCACCGGTGCCGCCCAGTGGATGCAGATTCTGAAAGCGTTGCGCCCTGGCCTGTTCGATCGATTCCTCGAAGACCGAGGCCTCGATTTCGACCGCCGCCCGGCCGGTAAAGCCACGCTCGGCGAGCAGACCGGTCATTCTGGCCAGCACCGACCGCGAACAAACCGGCAGCGGGGTACCGTGCTGGTCCACCAGATCACACATGACCGTCGCCAGACCGGGCAGCGCCTCGTCCCGGGACAGCGTGTTCAGGTCGGGGCGCAGCAGCACGTCCCGCATCTCACCGCGCCATTCGCCGAACTCGAAACCGAGCTGGGCACTGTTGCCCAGATCGACCGCGAGCGCGATATCGCTGAATCCCCAACCCGACCGGGCGCCGGCCAGAAACTTCTGCGGGGACAAGTGTTTGCCGATCAGCACGCCGTCCAGATTCACCGTCTGAACCCGCACGGACCGGATCGAATTCTCCTCGATCCAGGAGACGAGGGTGTTGTGGTCAAACATCGTAAACCGCTTTCGTCGACGCACCGATAACCACCGACAACTGACGCTGGGATCCCCGGATCGCGAAGCGGCCCGCGCGCAAGGCATGCGGGAACCAGTCCATACCAGTGAGCACTCTGCGCAGATCGAGCTCGCTGCCGAAGATTTCGTAGCGACCTGTGTCCGGGCCCAGCACGACTTCGGCGCCCGTATCGACCGCCGACAGACGGACGCCGGGCATGCCCGGCAGGTCCATGGCGAGCTCCCAGAACCGCTGCGCCGCAATGTCGAGGTCTGCAGGCTCAGGCTCGATCAGCGCGACCACCGCATCGTGCAGCGCGGGTGGCAGATCCGCACCCACGACATCGAACGTCATGGGCTGCACCGTTATCGAATGATCGCCCCTGCCATCGACGTCGACCACCGCGACCCCTTCCGGGGTTCGGCGCAATTGCGCCGCCTGGGCATCGATGGCGGACCGCAGGTCCACTGCGCCGGTCAGCGCATCGAGTGCGCGGCGACCGGTCTCGGTCCGCAGAGCGATGCGAATCCTGGTCGCAAGGGCCCGGGCGAATGGCGTTGCATCACCGTCGAGGAGCACGCGAGCGTCGGACGGGCTCGGATCGGCGCATCGAGGGGACGGCCGAGCCGATTCCGTCACCACACGGGTATCTGTCATGTGGGATTCCTTCTGTTCTCGAGTGCTGCCGGCGAAGGGCTGCCCACTCGATCGCGAACCTGGCCGACCCCTGTTCCCTGCGCGTCGCGCTTGGTGGCTGTGACAGTGGGCCGCCTGGCCTGGTAATGATGTCAGTCACTCGACTTAGTCATACGACTGACAATAAGCCAGATCACACTTCGCGTCAACACCCGACCCGGCGAATGCGCTGTGATCGACCTGTCACCTCGATTTTAGGTCGCATGACCTATATTCACAGTGTGAATGATGAACTCGAATTCGACGCGAACGGACCGGTTCTGCTTGTAGGCGGGTATGGAACCGTCGGCGCCGAGCTGGCCCGGTTGGCCGCCCCGTCGCTGCCGTTGCTGCTCACCGGTCGATCCGTGGAACGAGGCCGCGACCTAGCCGAGAAGACCGGTGCTGCCCTGCAGGTTTGGGATCTGTCAGACCCCACTCCGTTCCATTCCCGTGCCCGAGCGGTGGTCTCGGTGGTGAACGATCCCGACGATCGAGTGTTGCGGGCCGCGATCATCGGCGGCTTGCCGCTGGTCGACATCACCCGCTGGACCGCGAGGCTCCAGCGCGCCGCGACGGTCGCAGCCCTCCTGAATCCGGTTGCGCCGGTACTGCTGTCCTCGGCATGGATGGGCGGCGTGACGAGCCTCGTCACAGCACACCTGGCCGCGGATCTCGGTGGAGCCGACGTGGTGGACGTGGCGATTCGATGGGATATGCAGGACCGCGCCGGAGCCGACTCGGTGGAGTTCATGGACCGGCTCGGGCTGGACTACGAGGCGGTTCAGGACGGCCGCCGGCACACGATCATGCCGCTCACCGACGTGCGGCGCGTGTGGATTGGAGACGATCTCACCCGGGTCGCCCGCATCGACACTCCCGAGCAGTTCACCCTACCGCTGACACTGGGCACCACCACGGCCACCACACGGATCGGATTCAGCTCCGCCGCATCGACTTCGGCGCTGCTGGCGGCGAAGCGGCTCGGGTTCTTCCGCTGGGGCCGGGGTGACCGCTTCACGAATGCACGGCGGGCGCTGCTGTACGCGCCCGGTGAGGGAGGTATCGCCCGGCTGCGCATCGATGTCACCCACGAGGACCTCACCCACAGCGCGGTGGTGAACGATCCCGCCGGCCAGGCGCATCTCACCGCAGTGGGGGCCTTCCTGGGAGTGCGGAGGGTCCTGGGTCTGGACGGAGCGCCCGCCGTGCAGGGCGTGCGCTTCCCCGAGCAGACTCCCGTGCCGTCCGATGTCCCCGCGGCCTTGGCCGCCTACGGTGTGGAGGTGCAGATCGATACCGTCTCCCCCGCCGGCCGGAACGCATGACCCGATCGACCGGTTCGGCCCGGCGCGCGGGAGCCACCTCCAAGGGCGAGCATCGCCGGGCCGAACTTCTCGACATCGCCGAGCAGATCCTCGTCGAATCCGGCTACAGCGAGCTGACCATGCGCGCGGTCGCCGCGAAAGCCCAAGTGCGACTGGGCCATCTGCAGTACTACTTTCCCAACCGCGACAACCTGGTCCACGCGGTGTTACAGCGCACGCTGGAATCCTCACTGGGGCGACTAGAGCCGCTGCTGTCGCGGCCGGTCACCGCACAATCCGCCGAAGACCTGGTGCACGTCCTGCTCGCCGAGCAGGACGATCCGCGACTGACACGGATCTACACCGAACTGTGGGCACTCGCCAGCCGCGACGCCACCATCGCCGAGGCGATGCGGACCTTCTATCGCGACTACCAAGCCCACGTCGCCGCTGTCGTGCACGCGCGAAGTCCGGCCCTCACCGCCGAGATCTGCGAAGCCCGGGCTCGGGTGTTCACCATCCTTATCGAAGGGGCCGCCCTGTTCCGATCCGGCGTCGCCGCGCACGCGGACCCGAACGCCGAGGCACTTCTGATCGCGACTGCGGCAACACTTCTCGACGCCGAATCCGAGCACTGACGCGCCCGGTCCACGCGGGCCTGCGGGCATGTGCCAACCCCGGCCAGATACTCTCGAGAAAGAACGAACCCGGCCGGGCAGCGTTGGCGAGAGCGATGAATGGTGGTGACATGGCCTATCTGACGGCTTCCGAGCGTCGATCCAGGATCGTCGAGGCCGCCGCGCGAGTCATCGCCCGCGACGGCCTCGCCGCGGCGAGCACCAGGCGGATCGCCGAGGAGGCCGGGGTCAATCTCGCCGCGCTGCACTACAGCTTCGACGGCAAGGACGAGATCTACATCGCCGTCGACGACGCGCTGCGCACCATGGTCATGCGGACAGCGATCGACACCGGCGAGCCGCCGACCCGCCGCAGCGTCGCTCGATCGCTGATCAGCCGCTTCCAGGACAAGCTCGGCACCGACCGCGAAATCGCACTCGCCCAATACGAATTGCTGCTGTGGGCCCTGCGCAGCGCCGACAAGGCCGACCTCGCCGCCGCCAGCTATCAGAAGTTCATCACCGCATTCGCGGCAGAGTTCGACGGGGCCGTCGACGCCCGACCCGGCGACGCGGAAGTTCTCGCACGCTACACGATCGGCGCGATCGATGGGCTGTACATGCAGCACCTGGCCGCCGGCACCAACGGCGTGAGCGACGCCGAACTCGACGCGATCTCCGCGGCCATCGTCACGATCGTCGACGCCGTCCGCGCTCCCCGCTGACGCAATTCCGCTCCTCGCACACCAATTTCGCTGAATCCATTGACGGCGTGGTCGAGCGCATCTACTCTCAGTCACACGACTTAGTCATGTGACTGATATCACGCACCGGGTCTTCGACCGACCCCCAAACCGATGGATGCGTGTCGTAACTCAACGGCGGCTGTCTCTTCGCCATCTCCGCGAATTCTCTTGCAGCCCAACATTCCAAGGAATACCCATGCCCGAAACACCCCACCCCGAAGCAGGCTGCCCGGCGGATCCACACGACGGAAACGGCGGTAGCCTCGGCCACATCGGACTCACCGCGCTGGCGATCTGCTCGATGATCCCGGCCGTCGGCATGGCCTCGTTTCCGATGCTGCTCGTTGTCAATGCCGGATGGGGAAGCTGGGTCGCCGCACTGATCTCCGCGCTGGCGGTGATCTGCGTCGGCATGGCGGTGATCGTCTTCGCCCGCCGCCACACCGCGTCCGGCTCTCTGTTCGCCTATGTCGGCGAGGTTTTCGGGCCCTGGGCACGCGCGATCACCGGGGCGTCGCTGCTGCTGGGATACCTGGCGATGATCGCGAGCATCCTCCTGGTGATCGGCGCGTACACCGGGAGCTTCCTGGTGTCGATCGGAATCGACGGCGGGATGGGCAAACCCACACAGCTGGCCATCTACGTGACCGCGTCCGCGATCGTCGGCCTGATCACCTATCGTGGCCTGGACGTGTCCGTCCTCATCGCGGTCGCGCTAACCGTAGTGTGCCTGCCGCTGTTGCTGTTTGTCACCGGCGCGAGCGCCGCACATACCGGGCTCGCACTGCACGAGCAACTGTCCCTGCACGGGACCTCGATGAGCGCGGTGGTCGCCGGAATCGCCTCCGGCTCGGCGTTTCTCGTCGGATTCGAAGGCAGCGCCGCTCTGGCCTCGGAGACCCGGGACCCGAAACGCAGCGTCCCGGTCGCGGTCATGAGCGTCCCGCTGGTGCTCGGCACGCTGTACCTCGCTGCGACGGTGCTGCAGACGCCCGGCATCCTGGCCGCCCAGGGCGCCATTCTCGACGGCGTGTCACCGCCCACCGCGCTGGCTCGGCAGGCAGGCCTGCCGGAGGGCCTCGGCAAGGCCACCGATCTGGTCGTCGCCATCGCGACCTTCGCGGCCCTGATCGGTTTCGTCAACTACGGCTCGCGCTTCATCGTGTCCCTCGCGTCCCAGGGCCTGCTTCCGCGCAGATTTGCCGAGGTGAACGCCCGCTTCCGCAGCCCCGGCATCGCGATTGCGGTGACAATCCTCGCCGGCCTCGCCGGAATCGTGATCCTCACGATCGGTTCGAGTGGACCGCTGCCGTCGATCTACAGTGCGGTGTCGACACTGGTCGTCTATTTCTGGGTAGCACCCTACGTGCTGGTGTGCATCGGCGCAGCAGTCCTACTCCGCCGCGCCCGTACCTCGACCTTCGGATTCCTGATCGCCATGGCCGTCGGCGCCGGCACGACCGCGTGGCTCTACGTCGGTGGAATCGTCTCACCCGCACCGCAACCGGTCGCCGCGATGTCGTACGTCGCGCTGGGATCCACCGCCGCGCTCGCGCTCGTGTTCTACGCCCGTGCCCGGCGTCTGACCTCCACGCTTCCGGCGGTGGTCGGAGGCGAGGAGCCCGGTGACGCGCAGCTCACCGCGGAGCGCCGGTGAGCGTACCGGCCTACCCGCCGCACCGACGGCCGGGCGCCCGGGGTCCGCCCACACGCCGACTGCACCGTCTATTCGATTACCTACCAACACAATTCAGGAGAATGACATGGGATCCACCGGTGCTGAACTGGCCATCATCGGAGCGGTAGCAGGCGCGATTTCCGGCGTCTTCGCTGCCGTGGCCGGGTTCGTCGGCCTGGCGACGCTGTCCGCGGCCGCGTAACGCCGACGCCCTGCTCCCCCTGACGGATCTCCCCGTCCGTCAGGGGTTTCCGCGCATCCCGGCCACTGGAACGGGCCGGGTACGAAACCCATTCCGACGAACCCTTGGAGCACCTTCGATGACCCCCATCGCGTACCGGTTGCCACAGCAGCGCACCCTCGTCACCGCCTTGCCCGGCCCGCTGTCTGCGGCGCTCGCCGCCCGCCGTGCCGCCACCGTGGCCGCGGGTGTCAGGTCCGCTGCGCCGATTTGCACGGCCGACGCTGACAGTGGCGTCATTGTGGACCAAACGGAAATTCGTTGATCGACTTGCCATCCGGCATCGCCGTGACTTCCGTCGGAGCTTCGCATCCAGCGGTCGTCACGGCCATCGCCGAGCGGGCCGCACGTTTCACTCACACGTGTTTCATGGTCATCCCGTACGAGGGTTACATTCGACTCGCCGAAGAACTCGTCGCACTGACCCCGAGGTCAGCAGGCCAAGCGCAGCGTTCTGTTCAACTCCGGCGCCGAGGCGGTGGAGAACGCGATCAAGATCGCCCGGCTGGCCACTGGAAGGCAGGCCGTGGTCGCTGTCATTGAGCCGATCCAGGGCGAGAGCGGATTCACCGTTCCCGCACCGGGATTCCTGGCCACGCTCGCGGCTTAGGCACGCGAGCACGGGGTGGTGTTCATCGCCGACGAAGTGCACACGGGCTCCGTCCGCACCGGCGCCCGGTTCGCCAGCGAACACGAGGGCATCGTGCCCGACATCGCCACCAAGGCCTAGGGCATCGCCGGCGGGATGCCTCTCACGGCCGTCACAGGCCGCGCGGACCTGCTCGACGCGGTCCATCCAGGCGGACTGGGCGGCACCTACGGCGGCGATCCGGTCGTCCGTGCCGGTGCTGCGCGCGCTCGCCGCCGAAACCGGAATTGTCGGTGAGGTCCGCGGGGGCGGCGGCATGATCGCCCTCGAACTCGTCCGGCCGAACACCACCGAACCTGATCCGGTGCTGACCAAAGCCGTTGCCGCCGATGCCCTTACACGCGGAGTCCTGGTGCACATGTGCGGCACCTACGGCAATGTCATCCGCCAACTGCCGCCGCTGGTGATCGACGGCGACGTGGTCGCCGAAGGGATCGATGTGCTTACCCGCGTGCTGCGCGTATCTCGCTGATCGAACTCTCCGCTGACAGCGAAGCGGCCCCGGCGCGAAATGCGTCGGGGCTACAAGTGGCGCGGCATGCCGGCGATCAGAGTCCCAGCCGATCGGCGAGCTCGTCATAATCCCACTGCCAGAGTCCCGGGTGATTGACCGGATATTGCGATCGGAACCCGATCAGACGCTGAACGCGGGACGGCAGAGTACGGACCAACTCGATATCCGCCATGAACGGATATGCCTCCTCCGGCACGAGATAGCCGAGATTGAATGTCCATGCCAGTCCCCGGCGGGATTTTCCGGTCGTATTCGCACCGCCGCCATGGACCACCCGCCCACTGATCAGAAGAGCGTCGCCCGCTGACATCTCCGCCGGAATGGTCATATACGGTGAGCCACAGTTCGTGTAATCGGACCAGGTGTTGCTGCCCGGGATGACCCTGGTTGCGCCGTTCTCCTCGGTGAAGTCGGTGAGCGCGACCAGAAAATTGATCATCGCTTCGGGGCCGTCCGGACCGAGCATGACGAACGGCGGGTAGTTTGCCAGATCGCGATGGAGCAGCTGCGCCGCGCTACCCGGACCGATCTCGATAACCTGGGCAGTACCCATCCAATAGGTCCCCGATTCCGCCATGAACATGGCGTCGGCGATCGACTCGGCCAGCGGATCGGGCAGCACCTCATTCCGGAACGTCTCGCAGTTCGCGACGAGATTGGTCAACCTCTTCGTATTCCGCCCATGGAATGCCGCAATATCCGCGTTTTGATGCCGGGAGCCGGGCTCTAGCAAATCCAGGTGCGGCTGAAGCTCACTATTCAGCCGATCCACTTGATCCGATGTAAGAAATCGCTCGATAACTGCTCCCCCGTCCCGGCCGACAATCGAGAGAATCTCTTCGACTGATGCACTTCTGGGCAGCGTTGCAAGTTCCGCCGTGCTGTGTGAATTCAAACCGAAGCCTCTTTCCGCGATGGCGATAAATCGATCCAGTCATTCGACTTAGTCGATTGACTGAGATTAACTCAGACTCCAGCATGCGTCAATGAGTGGAATCGGATTGAAACTGCGACAGGACATGAGAACTCAGCACACCAGGGCCACCTCTCCATCGATGTAGACCCGCGCTCACCCGATCCACCATTGACGCAAGCGTAGAATATACGACTGATACGTCAATGCAGTGCTCGGGCGCCGGAGCTGCCGACGCCTCCACAGTGGTGAAAGGACCTATCCGTGAACAGGTTTGAGGGCAAGACCGCCATCGTTACCGGCGCCAGCAGAGGAATCGGTCTCGGCATTGCCAGGCGGCTAGTCAGCGAGGGAGCGCGGGTGGTGATCACGGCTCGTAAGCGGGACGCGCTCGATGACGCGGTCGAAGCACTCGGCGGTCGCGAGCACGCGCTCGCTGTCGCCGGTACTGCGGATGATGTAGAGCATCAGGCCGAGACGGTGCGGCGAGCCATCGAGACCTTCGGCAGTGTCGACCTGCTTGTCAACAACACCGGAATCAATCCCGTCTTCGGCCCGATGGTGGATCTGCCACTCGCGACCGCACGCAAGATCTTCGAGGTGAACTGCCTGGCCGCACTGTCCTGGGTGCAGCACACCCATCGGGCCTGGATGATGGACAACGGGGGCGCGGTCGTGAACGTGTCCTCGGTGGCCAGCGTGCGGCCCGCCCCGGGAATCGGGTTCTATGGGGCCAGCAAGGCCATGCTCACGCACATCACCCAGGAGCTCGCCATCGAGCTAGCGCCCTCCATTCGCGTCAACGCGGTCGCACCGGCCGTGGTGAAGACCAATTTCGCCGCAGCGCTGTACGACGGCAAAGAGGAGAAAGTCGCTGCGGCATATCCGCTTCGGAGACTCGGGGTTCCCGAGGATGTCGCGAGCGTGGTCGCGTTCCTGCTCTCCGCCGAGGCGAGCTGGCTGACCGGCCAGCTGGTCGTGGTCGACGGTGGCGTCACCCTGACCGGGCAGCTAGTCGACGGTGAAGGGGCATGACGATGAACACCGCATTATCGACGACCCTGCCGGGGCTCGATCTGGATCGCGTGGGCGCCTGGTTGTTCGAACAGCGCCCGGAGCTGACCCTCGGACCGCTGTCGGGACGGGTTCTCGCCGGCGGCAAGTCGAACCTGACGTATGAGATCACCGACGGACGGGCGCGATGGGTCGTACGGCGTCCCCCACTGGGTCATGTGCTCGCGACGGCGCACGATATGGGCCGCGAGTTCCGGGTCCTGACCGCGCTCGCGGAGACCGATGTCCCGGTACCGCGGCCCGAAATACTGTGCGATGACACGACTGTCGCCGACGCCCCGTTCTACGTGATGGAGCATGTCGCCGGGACCTCGTATGGGACGGCTGCCGAGCTCACCGCGCTGGGCGAGGATCAGGTCCGAGCGATCACTACGGCCATGATCGACACCCTGGCCTCGCTTCATCGTGTACGCCCCAACGAGGTCGGGTTGGAAGACTTCGGCCGCCCGATCGGATTCCTCGGACGCCAGGTGCATCGGTGGAAGAAGCAGTTCGACGCATCGCACCCTCGTGACCTACCCGCAGCGGAAGAGCTGTACCTGCGCTTGGCAGCCGCCCAGCCGCCGCCGTCCGCGGACGGCATCGTGCACGGCGACTATCGTCTCGACAATCTGCTGGTCGAGGATGGCAATCGGGTCGCTGCCGTGGTCGATTGGGAAATGGCGACAGTCGGCGACCCGCTCACGGACGTGGCGTTGTTGGTGGTCTATCACCGACTGGGCGCGGCGGGAGTCGAGGCGCTCCCGGATGTTTCGAGGGCGGACGGCTTCCTCACCGAATCCGAGATTCTCGACAGGTACACCGAGCGTAGCGGCCGTGCTCTGTCACACCTGGGCTTCTATCTCGCGCTGGCCTCCTTCAAGACCGCGGTGATTCTCGAGGGGATTCACTACCGATATCGCCTGGGCAAGACCGTCGGGCCCGGTTTCGACAGTGTCGGCGACGCCGTCGAGCCACTCCTCGAAGCCGGGCTCGCAGCCCTGCAGAATCCGCGATTCTGACCGGATGCGGTGGAAGACCTTGCACAGCAACGTCTTCCACCGCACTTTCAGGTTCAGAGTGCGAGCAGTGTCGGGCTCGTGAGCCGCCTGTCCCGCAACGGCCGGATGGCGAGCCGGACCAGGGCGAGCGGGTTGTCGTCACCCGCTGCCCGATTCGTGCTGAGTTCCCCGCACTCGACACACTGGTGGATGATCATCCATTCGCCGTCCGCGCGCGCGGTCATGCCGAGCGCTTCCATCCGCCCGTGGCATTCCGCAGCGCGGTCACCGGGCACCTTGCGGTCCACGTGCTTCGAGACCAGGCAATTCGGGCAGTGGTTGCGGTGCTTGGTCCCCGGCGCGTCGATGGGTACGTCCAATCGGCAACCCACGCAACGGAAGTCATTGCGCCGATGCCCACCGTGGGTATGGAGGACTGTCTTGTGGCGCTGTGGGCGGGTGGTCGGTCGGTTCGTGCGACGTGGCATGGGTCTACTCCTTTCTCTGGAGCCGGGTCATAGCGAACCGAACGATTCGAGCGGGAACGGGGGCTGAGCGAGGGGGCGCACCGCGATCCGCATGAGAATCAACTGATTGTCGTCGGCGAAAATCGGATTGGACGTCAGCTCGTCACATCGCACGCAGCGATGGATCAGTATCCAGTCGCCCGAGCGCGGCACGGCGACGGCGATCGGCGCCATCCGCGCTCGGCACTCGCTCGGGCCGCCCCCGGCCTTGTCGACGACATGTTGGGAGTGCAGGCATGAC
This sequence comes from Nocardia sp. NPDC059236, assembly GCF_042754085.1. Taxonomy (NCBI): domain Bacteria; kingdom Bacillati; phylum Actinomycetota; class Actinomycetes; order Mycobacteriales; family Nocardiaceae; genus Nocardia; species Nocardia sp. NPDC059236. Next base: position 30,931 of record NZ_JBHZAF010000024.1, on the reverse strand, counting down.
GGGCAATGATTGCGGCGTGCGCCGTCGGCGGCGAAGCGTGAGACGGCGAGTCCGCACCACACGCAGGTGAAATGGTCGATCTTCTGGGTGGGGAGAGTGATAGACACCCGGAGCTCCTCGGCTGAAATCGTTGCATGACAGCGAGAGCAGGCCGAGCGATCCTCGACAGGGGAATTGAGCGCACCGCGACCGGACAGGTCGACCGCCCCGCGGGACGGGGCATGCGAATGTGTCGGTTTATGCGGTGCGGTGAGGCGCGCTCGGCGCTGGCCGGGACATCAAGTCTCTTTCCAGGGCACATCGACGGTGAGGTCGCGGGTGCCCGGTCGGTGATCGGGGGTTCGAACGGAGGCTAGCAAGCCGATGGCTAACCAGCCATCCATTATTCGCGCGCGTCGGCGGGGCGGGCCGGAACGCGAGACACCTCACAGCCGGTGTCGGTACCGAGAGGCGTTCGCGGAAGCGTAAATTGGGGTGACGTGAGGAGTGCCTGTCCCAGGTAACAGCTGGGACAGGCACTCCTCACCAGTTTGCCTGTATCAGGCGGCTGACAAGGTCACCAGGCCAGCAATGCCGGCCACGGCGCCGAGAACACTGGACAGAGCTCCGACGATGACACCGAACGTGGTCAGCTGCGCTGCTGAAGATCCCATGATGATTCTCCTTGGATTCCGAAACGATGAGCGGGTGCGGGCCGCGCCGGGCGGCGCTCGAGCCGAGGCAAGCGAACGGATACTCGGCCCCATCACGCGCGGGACCGGGACTCCGCGGCGGCCGCGCGGGCCTCGACCTCGATCAGCAGTTCGGGCAGAGCAAGCGAATGCACCCGGACCATGGTGGCCGCGGGCCGCACCTCACCGAACGTCTCCTTGTAAGCCCTTGCTGCACCGGCCCAGTCGGACTCGGGCGTGAGGTAGACACGAACCTGCACCACATCCGATACCAGCATGCCCACGTCCGCGAGCGCGGCAACCGCACCGGCGAAGGCCACACGTGCCTGTGTGTAGGTGTCAGAGCCGACCACATGGCCCTCGTTATCGAGACCGACCGCACCCGAAGTCCAGGCATGCTCACCCGCACGAACAGCTCGCGAATAGGGAGCTTCAGAGCTGGGCGGCATCGGCTGTCTCCATTGACGGTTGAACATCGAGCAGGCTCAGCGCTTCGTCGAGCACATCGAGACCGAAGTCGAGTTCGGATTGGGTGATCGCCAGTGGCGGACCGAGATGCATGCTGTTGGGCAGGAACGGGAACAACAACACGCCGCGCTGCGCGCACTCTGCGGTCAGGAACTCCGAGGGCTTGAAGGTGTCACCGTCGGCGGTGATGTCATACCACCTGTCCGTCGGTGTCCACGGCAGTCCGGTCGCTGGGTCGACGAAGTTGAGGATCCACCCGAGTCCGCTGCCCTCGAAATGGGACAGGCTCGGATGCGCCGCGGCCATGTCGGTCAGCCGGCGCCGGATGTGTTCACCAAGTTCCGCGGCATGCTCGACGAGCTGCTCGTCGATGATCGTCTCGAGGGTCGCCGAGACGGCCGCCATCGACAGCGGGTGACCGTGGAAGCTGCCTGCCGCGGTCCAGATTCCGGAGTCGAAGAACTCCGCCATCTTCCGGCTCACGATGCAGGCGCCCACCGGCGCGGCGGAACTGGATAGCCCCTTGCCCGCGACGACGATGTCCGGGGTGACACCGTAATGCTGGAAGGCCCACCACTTTCCAGTTCGGCCGACGCCCGCGACGACCTCGTCGTCGATCCACACGATTCCCAGCCGTTCGGTCATTTCACGGATCTGGGCCGGATAGTCCTCGGGGACGATGTAGGCGCCGGCGGCGTTGTAGAGCTCGGTGATGAAGGCCGCGACATTGTGCACACCGACGGCTCGGATGGTTCGCTCGGTCTCCACGACGCAGGCGAGCGTGCCCTTCTCGTCGCGGCATCGGCCGGGTGTTCTGCCCAGCGGGCACGACGCGCAGAAGGGTGCGGGCGCGATGGGCGCGTGCCGCACCGACGCGTTGCGGACACGCCCCTGCGGCAGGTCGAAGTAGTCACCGCGGTTGATCGTGGAGGTCGAGACCGCCGCGGCCCCTTCGGTCCAGCCGTGGTGCGCCAGCTGCCGGGTCACCACGATCTGGCGATCGGTGTAGATGCGGGCCATCAGCAGTGCCGTCTCGACGGCCTCGGTGCCGCTGGCGACGAATCGAACCCGACCAGCCCAGTCCGAACCCTCCATGGTGTCTTCGATCAGCAGCTTCGCGGCGCGACCCTTGTCCTCGTGCGAGAAGAGGTCGACGCAGTAGCCGAGCCGGTCCACGGCGGTATGTAACGCAGCTCGGACCCTGGGATGGTTGTGCCCCACCCCCATCGACATGTACTGGCCGTGCAGATCGAGCAGCTTGGTGCCGTCGCTCATGGTCAGCCAGCAGCCGTCGGCCGCCACCGCGATGCCGAGCGCGTGTTCGCCCGGCGGGCGGTGGACGTGCATGGCGTACTTGTCGTCCCATCTCGCGGCCTGCGTGATGGTGTCGAGATCCCCAGAGGATGACTCCGCTGTTCCGATGGGCTCGTTCATGCCCAGCTCCTCAAAATGTGACGTGGGCTTCAAATATCAGACGCAATCGTCAAACTGTCAAGGTGTTCCCAAGTTCGAATTTCGTCTATAGTGTCGAATAATTGACGCAACTGTCACATCGATCAGTGAGGACCTCGATGAAGCTCCAGCGCATCGCGATACTCGGCGGCGGTCCGGGCGGACTGTTCGCCGGACGCCTACTCAAACTTCGGCATCCCGACGCCCAGGTCGATGTGTACGAGCAGAACGCCCCCGATCGGACCTTCGGATTCGGCGTCGGGTTGCCCGCCGGCGCGCAGCGCAATCTGCGTGCCGCCGACTCGCCCACCGTGGATGCCGTCGAGCGTGCGGGAACCCGCCATGACGCCGCGATGCGCCTCGGTTCCCGATCGGTGCGGTTCGCCGACTTCAGCACCATCGCCATCGCGCGCACCGAGTTGCTGCGCGTCCTGCGCATTCAAGCTGAATCCGTCGGCGTCTCAGTGCATTTCGGACACCGGGCCTCGATCAACGACCTCGATGCCGAGGTGATCATCGCGGCCGACGGGGTCAACAGCGCCACCCGCGACCGCTTCTCGGCGGAGTTCGATCCGCAGGTGGACATCAGCGCAGGGCTCTACCTGTGGGCTGGTACCGAATTCGCGCTCGAGCACGCGGTTTTCGCGCCGGCCCACACCACTGAGGGAACCTTCGTCACCCACGCCTACCCGTATGCGAAGCACGCCAGCACCTTCCTGATCGAGACCGACGAAACCACCTGGCGCAAGGCCGGATTCTCCGACGCCGCGCAGTTCACCGACCCTGCCGCGAGTGATGAGGAGTCGCTGAGGTACCTGGGATCGGCCTTCGCTGAGGTGCTCGGCGGACGACCGCTGGTGGGCAACCGGACCCGGTGGCTGCGTTTCCGGACCGTGCGCTGCCGCCGCTGGCATCACCGCAATATCGTGTTGCTGGGCGACGCCGCGCACACCGCTCACTACTCGATCGGCTCCGGAACCAAACTCGCGATGGAGGATGCGATCGAGCTCGATCGGGCACTGGCCGAGGCGAATTCGGTGCCCGAGGCGTTCGAAGCGTACGAGGCGCGACGCCAGCCCGCGGTCGTCGAACTTCAGGCGATCGCGCGGCGAAGCGAGCTGTGGTGGGAGACCTTCCCGGATCACACCGAGCTGCCGATCGAGCAGTTGATGATCGCCTACATGACCAGAGCGGGCAAAGTTCCGCTTCAGCGCTTTCTCGACACCACCCCGGATATCGTCCGCCGAGGTTTGGCCGACTACGCCGGCATCGATGCGGACGAGGTGCCGACCACCGGCATCGCCTCATGGGTCCTCGATAGACCGCTCGATCGCGCCGGATTTTCCATGCCCACACGGCTGTTCACAACCGCGGTCGACAGTGAGCGAACCGATCGATCATGCGCCATCGATGGGCGTTCGATGCCGGACCCCGGCACGATTCCCGCAGCGATCATCGATATACCCAGCGACATGCTCTGGTCTGGGGAACGGCTGGACACAGCGGCTGGCGCGACGGATACGAACCGCCCGGTGCTCTGGCTGCGTGGGTCCGCAGCGCGATCCGACGTCCTGGATCGTTTCGCGATCGCAGATGACCTGCGCCGCCGATCCGCCAGGATCGTGGCCGTCGACGTCCCGGCGGATCTGCTCGACGACGCCGCTGCGGCACTCGCCGGCGACCGAATCGACGTGGCCGTCCAGACCCGCCAAGACCGTGACGAAGTCATGATTGCGCATAGGCTACGGCGATGAACACCGATCGGGCCGATAAGCAGCAGGTGCGCGGCAAGCCGACCTGTGAGCTCGCACCGCGCAGCAACCCGCGGCGCGAGCTCGTGGAGAAGCAGATCTTCGAACAGGCCATCGCGCTCTTCTCCGAACGCGGGTTCGCCGCAACCACCCTGCAGGACATCGCCAAGGCTACCGGGCTGACCCGGCCCGCCCTCTACCACTATGTGGACAGCAAAGACGATCTGCTGGCGAAGCTTGTCGACCAAGACAGTGGCGGAATCGCGGACCAACTCAACGAGATTCGCGCGGACACGACCCGCAGTGCATCTGACCGCTTGCACACGATGGTTTATGACAGCGCTCTGCGCCTGGCCCGCGATCCCGCTCGTTTCCTGTTGCTGCTCCGATCCGAGCGCGAACTGCCCGACGAGCTCTTCCGCGCCTATGACAGTGGTCGGCGCCGTGTCTTGAAAGAATTCACCGTGATTATCAAAGAGGGCGTCGGTTCAGGCGAGTTCCGCCCGGTCGATGCCCGGGTGGCTGCGTTGGCGATTATCGGCATGACCAACTGGATCGCCTGGTGGTACGGACCCGACCAGAAGCCCGACGAAGAAGCCCTTGCTAGGCAGTTCGCCGATATGGCCGTCGGTTCAGTCACCATTGCCGGAAAGCGCCCCGAACCGGTGAGCGGGCCCGCACAGGCAATCGCCTTGCTGCGGCAGGACCTGAACCTTCTGGAAGGTCTGATCGACGGCAAATAGCACAGGTCGTGCCAGGGCAGCGGGCACCACCTACGGGCTGGCTGTGCTCGATGTAGCCGTTGCGCCAGGGCTGACGGGGCGGGATGAAACACCAAACCGACCTGTTCAGCAGCCCAGTCGGCCATCGCCTGGCAGGCCAGTTCGGGTCCGTTGTCGCAGCGCAGCGCGGCCGGGTAGCCGCGATCGACGGCGATGCGGTCGAGCTCATCGATGAGCCGATCAGCGGTGGTCCACCGCTCCACCAGGCCGCCGAGGCATTCGCGGGTGTGTTCGTCGACGATCGAGACGATCTTGACCGGGCGGCCGTCGTCGGTGGCGTTGAATTGGAAATCTACTGCCCACACCCGATTCTGCGCGTTCGCTGTCACCGTCGTGGCGGTAGAGGAGCCCGGGCGTTTCCGGCGGCGCCGCTGCAGGACTCGTAGTCCGTCCTCGCGCCACAGGCGTTGGATCTTCTTGTGGTTGATCGTCCAGCCTTCGCCGCGGGCGTTGTGGTAGGCGCGGCGAAAACCCTGCCGTGGATGCGTTTTCGCCCAGTTACGTAACCAATCACGCAGCGCCGCATCCGGATACGCGGTGGTCTCATCGGCCGAAGATCGGCGTCGGGTACTTCGGTGTTGCCCGGTGACCCGGCAGGCGAACCGTTCGCTGAGGCCCTGCACACCCATCAGGTGCGCCACGGCCGCCCGCCGGCGTTCCGGGTCTAGAGGTTTCCCTTGGCGATCTCCTTCAACGCTGCCTTCTCGAGAGCTCGGCTTCGGCGAGAAGCCGTTTCAGGGTGGAGTTTTCGCGTTCGAGGTCCTTCAGCCTTTTGGCGTCGTCGGCCTTCAACCCGCCGAACTGGTTGCGCCACCGGTAGTAGGTCGCCTCGGTGATCTGCAGGGTCCGGCACACATCGGCGATCTCCTTGCCCTCGCCCAACAGTCGATCGGCCTCGCTCAGCTTGCGCACGACCTGTTCAGGGGTGTGCCTCTTGCGTGTCGCCATGGTCTTCGAGCCTTCCGCCCACTCCGTGGGCCGCAAGGCACTCACACTCATCACCCGGACCGAAATTACCGGGTCAGGTCAGTCGCTCCGGCGAATTGCGGGACGGGTCGCTGACCTCAGGAAATGCAGTGATGTGAAAGCTGACTGGACACGGCTGTCGGCCTGGACACCCTGCCGGGTGACCCACCGCCAATGCCGACCTGACTGGCTGCGGCTGGCTCGTACCGAATCGGAGCAGTAAAGCTGCGTTGCTACGGAACTAGCGAGCGCTCGTGCCGCTTCTCGCGCTGAGTGAACAGGTCACAGCCGGACGTCAAGCCGGATCGTGACGCCGGATTTCGCCGATACAACGTCACTAGCATTCAGGGTGCAGTCAGGATTCATCGATGAACGACGTCGTGATTCACCGATGTAGACGTACGGGCGTTTCGCATGCAGCGGGTCAGATCTGCGCTGCGCCGTCTAGTAGCAGTTGCAGCATCGCCGGTCGTGGATCGTGGTCGATGGCGATCTCGGTGTTGCACACGACTGCGGCTCCCACACCGCGTTCGGCATCGAGCATGACGTAGCTGGCCGTCCCGAGATCGCTGCCAGCGTGTTGCCAGACGCTTTTGGCGTCGCCGACCAGTCGCATCCAGGCGTGTCCCTGAGCGATCATCGAGACTGGAGATTCGGAGGCCGCGAGGATCTCGGGGGCGACCTGGTTGGTCAGTGCTGCCGCGGCGAGAGGTTTGGGCAGGATCTCGCGTCCGTCGATCGATCCTCCGCCCAGCCACAGCCGGACCCAACGAGCAAGATCAACCGCATTGGAGAAGAGGGCGCCGGCAGGTGTGAGCGGCGTTGTGTAGGAGTCGTATTCGATCTTCCCTGTGTATGTGTCGGGGATGTCGTGTGGAATCAAGTTCCGATAGTCCTTCCACATGCCCTTTTTGATGCCGTTTTCGAACCAGGCGTGGGGGTGGGCGCGGTCGTCTTCGGAGAGCTTGTCACGGTTGAAGTCGGAACGGGTCATGCCCGCGGGCTGGAGGATCGCTTCGCGGCAGTAGTCGTCGAAGTACTTCCCCGTGACCGCCTGCACCACATGACCAGCGACGTCGAAGCCGATATCGGAGTACATGTGCGCCTGGCCAGGGACGCCTCGGGTGAAGTTCGCCTCGGCATCATATGTCCAGCCACGCGGAGCAGGTGTGAGGAAGTCGTACAGCCACCGGCCCATCTCCGCGGAATTCGCAGCGTCGCCCACCCGGTAGGAGTATCCGTACGGACCCGGTTCCGCTCCACTGGTGAGCGGTGTGAGGTGCGTGAGTAGGTGTTTGACGCGGATCGGTGCATCGGGGTGGTGGGGGCTGCGGATGCTGCGTGGTCCATAGAGTTTGGCGTTGGCCAGGACGTCGTTGACGTCGGTATCGAGGGTGATCTTGCCGGCGGCGACCAGTTGCAGGACAGCGGTGGCGGTGACGGTTTTGCTGACCGAGCCGATGTTGAGAGTGCTGACCGGTGTCATGGGTTTTCCGGTGCGGGCGTTGCCCCAGGCGTCGGCGAACACGGTCCGGTCGCGGTTGACCGCGGCGACGTTGCAACCGATCACGCGCGCGGAATCGGCGAGGGCTTGCAGTTTCTGTTTCAGCTCCGGTGGTGCGGTGGGGCCGTCGTAGCCGGTGGCGCCCGACCCGGCCGACCCCGCACTGGTACAAGCCACCACAGCCGCTCCGATCGCCAAAGCCGCTGCCGACGACGAGGCAGTTGCCAATAATTGCCGCCGACTGACGCGGCAGCTTCGACTGTCCTGGATCATATCGCTCCCTAAACTCGGCCTCGTCGCACGCTTACCTGCAGAAGCGTTCAGCGAGCCAATGGTCGATTTCGGTCGCTGCCAGGGTGATCCCAGAGGGCTCGCCGTCGGACAGCGCGGCACCAAAATGCGTCCCAGGCAGTCGGCGGCGCAGCTTGTCGCTGGTCCCGATCGCTTCGAACATCGCGCCGGCTTCGCTCGGTGTGCATGCCTGATCGCCGGTCAGTTCCAGAAACAGAGTCGGCTTGCTCAAACCCGGTGCGCAGCGGACGAATCCGGCGTTCGAGGACAAGCCCGACCATGTCGACAGCCACGCGTCTGCAGTGGCGATCCGGCCGAATCCGGTGAGCCCGTAATTGGTCAGGTCCGGGCGCTTCCCGAACAGGGAACCGTAAGAGCGATCGTTCGGATCCAGCGACAGGTCGATGCACCGCGGATCGGCGTCGGTGCGGTAGGTGATCAGCAGCCGGGGTGCGCAGGCCAGGCGGCGCATCCGATCGGAAGACTCCGCGCGTGCCTGCGCGGTCTCGGCGGCGATGGCCTTGGCCATCGCGTCGATTCGGTCCACGCGTTCGCGCTGCGCGGCACGGTACCGGGCTATGAACACGTCCGGATACCGGGAGACGTGGGGTGGCGGCGCGAATCCGTTGGCCGGGTTGAACAGGTCGAGTCCGGGATCGATCGACATTGGGTCCGCCTCGTCGACCACCGACGGATCGATCATGTTCAGCAGCAGCGCACCCTGCCCGGGATGTGCGGCGAGAAAAACGGCCGCGTCCGGCACTGGCATGGCAGCCTCGGATAGGAACGTCGGCCGACCGGCCGGTGTGAGAGCCTGCCGTTGTCCAGGATCACGACCCGCCTGTTCGTGGTAGTAGGCGAACAGCGGACCACCGCCGGAATGCCCCAGTGTGACAACAAGATCGAACTCCAACTCGCGTAGGAAATACTGCCCCGCAGCGAGGTCGAGCAGCGCCCGCTCGTGAACCAGGTCGATGTCGTTGTTCACCGAACGGGTTCCCTGGGTCCAGACCGCGTAGCCCCGGTCGAGGAGCTCGGCGACGATCGGATGATGGGTCAGATCCTGACGCGGATGCGCCAGGCAGACCACCGTTGTCGCACCCGGCACCGTGTGCAGGTGTCCGTGGATCGTCGCGCCGTCGTGCGTCCGCAATTGGTGGATCGAGGTTGTCGTGCGATCAGGAAGGGCGGTCCTGGCGGCACGACCTCTCATACCGGCCGGGGAGGTCGTCATCGTGAGGCCACCACCAGTGCGTCGGAATCCCATTGCGTGATACGGGAATCGACCAGTCCGGCGACACAGCTGTACCAGACCGCGTGTCGGCACCCCGTCGCGCGCCGGTCGATCGCAATGTCGGTCTCCGCGCTGAGCGCGAAGTAGGGTCCGTAGCGCTCCACGCGGATACCGGGCGCTGCGGAGGCGGTCGCGACGACCGGAGCGTTCTCGGGAACGTCCAGGACGAGCAGGACACTCACGCGTGCTCCTCCATCGCCGTCACGTTCGGCCAGCCTGCCGCGCGATCGAGAATCAGCGCGGCCTTACGGTTCAGCAGCGCGTCCATGCTGGGCACACCCTCCGCGATCACATCGAGCAACGCCTCGATCGTGAGGTTGGCATCGAGATCTTCCTGGGGTGTGACCGGACGCAGGGAGCGGGTGAACTCGATCAGGTAGCCGTTCGGGTCGTGCGTATAGATCGATTCGATCGTTTCGTGCTGCAGGCGAAGCTCACAGGGCCATTCGCTGTCGTCCAATCGCCGCTGGTACTCGGTCAGTTCGGCGTCCCCGGCCACGTGGATCGCCAGATGCCTCGAGCGGACGAAGAACAGGGGGACCTCGTCGGTGTGTGTGGTGTACGCATCGCCGAGGGGACCGCGCTCGAACGGCTCGAGACCGAAGTAGTAGAAGAACGCGAGCCGGTCGTCATTGCCGATGTCGAAAAAGAAATGGATGAAATCGGGATGCTTCTCGGGTCCCCATCCGGCGGCACAGATCGAATGGACGATCGGGAATCCGAGCACGTCGCGATAGAACCGGACGGTGGCGGCGGGATCGAACGTCGGATATGCGACGTGGTCGACGCCCTTGGCAAGATGGCGCTTGGTCACGAGCTGCTCCTTTCTCAGAGGCGGGCAGGCTGCGGAGCGAGAAGGCTTCCGGCGCCAGGGATTTCGGTCGGCAGTCCCAGACCACGCAGGATGCTGAAGGCTCCGGCGGTCGCCGCTGACAGCACGGGAATTCCGAATTCGGCCTCGGCGTCCTCGATCACCGACAGCGATGGCATCTGGACACACGCGGAGATGACAAGGGCGTCGGCCGACGAACGGTCCAGCGCCCGTGCCGCCTCGAGCACCCGCTCCGCTGGAATCCGTGCGACCTCGCCATTGTCGGCGACTTCGAGGGCGCACCAGTCGACGATGTCGAAGCCCTCGGCGTACAGGTAGTCCATCACCGATTCAGCCAGGGACGTCACGTACGGCGTGACGACAGCGATGCGTTTTGCACCCGATGCGCGTAATGCCTCGACCAGTGCGCCGGCACTCGACCGGACCAGGGCGCTGGATTCGCCGGTCGAAAGCTGTTCGCGGACTAGGCCCTCTACCCGGTCGTGCTCGCCGGGACCAGCGGCCATGAGCGCGACGAGGCACGCATACAGAATCACGTCGGGGCTCGCGTCGGCCACTTCCATGACGCACCGTTCCCGCTGCGCGTTCATCGCCGCCAGCTGCTCGGCCGACACCGTGTGCATCCGCATGCGACTGGCATGGAAAGAGAAGGTGCAACTGGCATGTCGCGACAGCAGCGCCGGAATCTCGGTCTCCACGGTCACATTCGAGCTCGGAACGATGAGTCCGATTCGTCGGTGCTTCATCACCGGAACCTCTCACATAGAATTTGACGTTAGCGACGAGTATCCGACGTATACGTCAAAAGTGTCAAGGAGTAGCCGTCTGATTGCGGGCATCCAAAACGACTTGACACACCCGACGAGCACGTCAAATACTGGACGTGTTCGTCAACACAATGTGAGGGGCGACGCCTTACAAGCCGCCGTCTGAGGAGTCAGAAGTGGACAACACGCCCTGGGGAGACCGCTTGGTCGCGTTCCCGTCCGGCCGAACCGAGCACTATCTCCGATCCGGCGAGTGGAGTGATCTGCCGACCTCCGAGCGATTCCGTGCGGTCGCCCGGGTCTTCCCCGATCGCATCGCCGTCGTCGACCCGGACGGTTCCATCAGCTACGCCGAACTCGATCGGCGCACCGACCTCATCGCGGCCGGACTGATCGAGCTCGGGGTGCGGCGCGGCGAACCGGTGATCTTCCAGGTAACCAACAGCGTCGAATGCGTGGTTGCCTGGTACGGGTTCCTCAAGTGCGGGGCCATCCCGGTCGCTACCCTGGCGTCCCACCGCGGCCACGAAATCGGCTATATCAGTAGAAAAGTCGGTGCCGGCACGCACCTCGTGGACGCCGATTCCACCAAGTTCGACCTCGTCGAATTCGCGCGGGAGCAGGCGTACGATCACCCGACGATGCGACGGATCGTCACCATCGCCGACACCCGTTCCGGCTTGCACGCTGTCCGGCTCGAGGACCTTGGTCACGACATCGATCCCTCGGAGGCCCGCGCGCGGGTCGAAGCGGTCCAAGCGACGATCCAGCCGACCGATATCGCAGTGTTCCAGCTGTCCGGCGGAACCACTGGCGTGCCGAAGGTGATCCCCCGCCTGCACGGTGAGTACTGGAACAACGCCGCTCTCTACGCTCAGCGCCTCGACCGGACCAAGAACACGCGGGTGGCTCACCTGGCTCCGTTGATCCACAACGCCGGCGTGCTGTCGGGTCTGCACGGCACCCATGCCGTCGGCGGCTGCCTGGTTTTGCCGCCGCTCGAAACAACTGCTGCGCTGGAATTCATGGCGCGAGAACGGGTCGACGACGTCATGTTCGGGCCGACGTCCTTCCACTGGCCAGACCTGCCGGAGTACCTGCCACTGGCGGCATCTCTGCACACTGTGATCCTGTCGGGAGCCAAGGTTCCGCGTCCGGTTTTCGACAGGGTGCAGGAACTCGGCGCCCGGGTGGGGCAGCTTTTCGGTATGTCGGAAGGGCTTTGCACCGCAACGGATCTCGGCGTGAGCGACCACATCCGAATGAACTATGTCGGCACGGTGCTGTCCACCGAGGACGAGATGCGGGTGCTGGATCCCGGGTCCGAGAACGAGCTGGCCGACGGTGCGGTGGGTGAGCTCGCCTGTCGTGGCCCCTACACCATTCCCGGCTATTTCGATGCGCCCGAACACAATACGATCGCCTTCACCTCGGACGGCTTCTATCGGACCGGCGACCTGGCCAAGATCGACACGGTCGACGGTTTGCGGTTGCTCTCGATCGAGGGACGGATCAAGGACACGATCAATCGCGGCGGTGAGAAGATCAATGCCGAAGAGGTCGAGTCCCTACTCCTACGGCACGCCGACGTGCTGCGGGCTGCGGTGGTCGCGATGCCCGACGCGCGGCTGGGCGAGAAGGCCTGCGCGTACATCGTCCCAGCCGGGCGGCTGATCTCGCTGCCGGAAGTGCAGCGGCACTTCGACTCTCTTGGAGTCGCGAAGTTCAAGTGGCCGGAACGGATCGAGTGCGTGGATTCCCTGCCCGAAACGCACGTCGGAAAGATCGACAAGAAGGCCCTGCGGGACATGGTCCGCGGCGCCCTCACCGCCGAGGCGGAATCAGCCGTCAACGCCGATTCGCACTGAACCCCCTCCGGTTTCACGACACGCTCCGGCTTCCGGGGCACAATTCCGCTCATTCCCCACAAGGAGACGCACCGATGATCCAGCAGGATCGACATTCCGGACCCAACCGCAGACAACTCCTCTCCGGAGCGTCGCTGGCCGCGGTCACCGCCGGTCTCGGCACAGCGCTGGTCGCGTGCACGGGTTCGCAGTCCGCGGGGGCGACCGACACCGGTTACGACGGCCCCACAGCACCCCCGGAACTGAAGCAGAAACTCCAGGCCCTCGCCGATTCCGCACGGGTGGTCGGCTGCAATGTCGCCGCGGTCAATCGCGACCGCACCCTGTTTGCCGACGCGTGGGGAACCGCCCGCACAGGAAAACCCATGACCCCGGTCAGTACCCTCAACATCGGGTCGGTCAGCAAGACCATCACCGCCACCGCTGTCCTGCAACTGGTTGCCGCCGGCCACTTCACCCTCGACACCGACGTCAACGACATCCTGGCCAACGCCAAGCTCTATGGACCACACAGCGTCCGCAGCCCCCACCATCCCGATACACCGATTCGTATCAGGCATCTCCTCACCCACCTCACTCCACTCACCAGCCCGGTCGGACCCAACGCCTACGGGTACACGTACCGGATGGGAGCGGTGCCCGATCCGGCCGAAATGGGCCGGTGGCTGCACGACTACCTCACTCCCCCGCCCCGGGGCTGGACGTACAGCGCGGAAGCCAACTTCACGAAAGGCGTTCCCGGCGAGGCGCACCAATACTCCGATGTCGCATACGAACTCGCCGGCCACGTAGTCCAGGCGGCCACCGGCAAGTACTTTGCCGACTACTGCCGCGACGCGATCCTCACGCCCGCGGGCATGACCCGTTCGGATTTCAACCGCGACAAGCTCTCCGAGGACAACCGCGCCCACCCCCACGCCTGGTTCGAAGACGGCGTGAAGAAGGGTATGTGGGAGGACTTCCGGAATCTGATCCCGCACGACATCCCCGATGACTTCACCGGACCCGTCGAGTACGCGCCGTACGTGAGCAGCCTCGTCGCCGACGGCGGTCTGCGATCCAACGCGGTCGACCTCGCCCGCTGGGCGCGGCTGTGGCTCAACGAAGGATCCATCGACGGTCAGCAGATTCTGCCCCGGCCGGTGGCAACCGCGGCACTGACCAATCAGGTTGCGCCCCAGGTCCTCGCGGCCTCCGAATCGCCGGTGTCGATGATCGCGCAAGGATACGCGTGGATGCGGCTCGCCGGCGACGCCGACGGTGTCTGGCAGCACGCGGGCAGCGAATTCGGCACCGCCAGCTATGTCATGATCGATACCAAACGTGGTGCCGCCGCCGCCGTGGTCTGCAACACCGAGGTCAGGATCGACAACGATCCACGCCCGAAGATGCTGCAGTTGCTGCTCGACGCGGCCGCCAACTCCTGATCGGGCCACACCCATCCCATTTCGAGCCGACGACGGGAGCGAATGATCGAAATCAGGAAGTACCTGCCTACGGACAGGCAAGCGTGCCTGAAGATCATGGCGAGCAACACGCCTGAATTCTTTGCGCGGCGCGAAGTTTCGGAGTTCGAGGAGTTTCTCGACAATCTGCGCGATCCGTACGTCGTCGTCGAGGATCAGGGCGCCGTCGTCGCATGCGGCGGATGGCGCCTCCGCCCAGACGGCGCGGCCGCGCTGTGCTGGGGCATGGTGCGGCGTGCGGATCACCGCAGGGGCATTGGCACCCTACTCATCGGGGAGCGCCTCCGCCTGATTCGCCAGCAGGGCATGGCGTCCCGGGTCGTCCTCGTAACGAGCCAGCACTCGCAGCTGTTCTTCGAGCGCTTCGGTTTCGTGGCCATCGCGTCCGTAGATGACGGCTTCGCGCCCGGACTCGATTCGGTCGAGATGCGCTTGGATATCGCGACCGGCGACGTCCGTTGAGATCGGGAAGGGCGGACGTCCCCGAGGCGCTGGGAGGATTCGATGCCCTTGCCGGCGATCCGGACCGCGATGGCCGCTCAAGGGCTCTGCAACGGCAGGCGTTCAAGCCGGCCGCCTTCTCACCTGGTCGGCTTCGCGCGCATGTGCATGCGCTGTCCCTGGGGACCGAAGAGGCTGAGGATCTCGACCGGCCCCTGGCCGGTGCTACCGAACCAATGCGGCACCCGGGTGTCGAATTCTGCGGCCTCACCCTGACCGAGCACGACATCATGATCTCCGAGTACGAGCCTCAGGCGTCCTGACAGCACGTACAACCATTCATAGCCGTCGTGGACAACCACGTGGGGTTCGGCCTGACTCGGCGGAACGGTGATCTTGAACGCCTGCAACCCCCCGCGTTGACGGGTGAGCGGCAAGATCGTCCGGCCACTCACCGTCCGCGGTGCTCGAACGATCCGCGGGTCCGCGATCTGTGGCGCAGCGATGATTTCGTCGAGTGGGACCCGGAAGGCCAATGCGATGGGGAGCAGCAGTTCCAGGCTCGGGCGGCGTTGGCCCATCTCCAGTCTGGAGAGCGTACTCGTAGAGATCCCCGTATCCGCCGACAATTCGGCAAGCGTCACCCCTCGTCGAGTGCGAAGGTCTTTGATGCGCGGCCCGACTCGATCGAGGGCCGCTGCGATCTGCGGTGTATCCGACACACGCACATCATCGATCCGCTTCCCAGAAACAGCAAATATATTTGCCGTTTTCGCAGAAGCGCTGGCACTTTCGGGTCATGAAACGAGACAACACCACCGACAATCTTCTGGATGTCGCCGTCATCGGAGGTGGCGCCGCCGGACTGACCGCCGCGCAGGTACTCGGACGCGCACGCCGCAACGTCGCGGTGATCGATAGCCGCGATCCTCGCAACAGGCCGGCCGCACACATGCACGGGTTCCTGTCGCGCGACGGAATGCCGCCCGCCGATCTGGTCGCCACCGGGCGCAAGGAAGCGCTCGACTACGGTGTCAACCTCATCGACGGCCACGTCACCGAAATCACGAGCCACGGAACCGATCCGGGATTCACGCTGGAGCTGACCACTGGCCTGCAGCTCGAAGCCCGTGCCGTCCTGATCAGCACCGGCCTCCGGGACGAACTACCGGGCGTCCCGGGACTGTGGGATCGATGGGGAGTCGACGTCCTGCACTGCCCCTTCTGCCACGGCTACGAGGTCCGCGACAAACCGCTCGGAGTCCTGGGCGGGAACGTCCGAGAGCTGTCCATCCACCAGGCACTGCTGCTGCCGCAGTGGTCGCGCGATGTGGTCTTCTTCGCCAACGGCATCGACCTGACCGACGGAGAACGCGCTCGCATCCGCGCCCGCGGCGTCGACATCGTCGAGGATCCCGTGCGTGGCATTGTCGTGGACGACGATCGACTGCGCGCGGTCGAGCTCGGCGACGGGCAACTTGTCCCCCGCGCGGCGCTCTTCGTCGGCCCCCGATTCGTAGCCAACGACTCCCTGTTACGCGGGTTCGGATGCGATATCGGACCCAACGGATTTGTCACCATCGACAGCACCGGCCGTACCAGTGTGCCGGGTATCTGGGCCGCTGGAAACGTCGCCGACCCGCGAGCACAGGTCATCACCGCCGCCGGCGCGGGGTCTGCCGCCGCGATCGCTGTCAACGGGTATCTCCTCGAATGGGACGTCGAAACGGCGCTTGCAAACCGAGATCAGGCGCTGGCAGACGACGTCTTCTCCCCCGCGATGGAACGAGCGGTCAGCGCGATCGTCCTCGACGCGAAGCGATCCGACCCACGCTCACCTCTGTCCTGAGCACTACACCCAGCAAGAACGAAGGAACCATGCCAACCATCGCAGTTACCGACACCACCTTCCAGAACCGGGTGCTCGACAGCGCCACACCCGTGGTCGTCAACTTCTGGGCGCCCTGGTGCGGCCCGTGCCGAATGCTCGCCCCCGTTCTCGAGGAGATCGCCGACGAACACTCCGAGGACTTCACCGTGGTGAAGGTCAACATCGACGAGAACCTGGCCGCTGTCGACGCTTACCAAATCATGGGAGTTCCGACGACGGTCCTGATCGTCGACGGCCAGGAAGTCACCCGAGTGACCGGCGCGAGACCGAAGGGCGCACTGCTCGACGACCTGCTGAAACCCCTCGCACAGTAGTCCAACCACGCGCTCGATCCGGAGTGCCGAGCACGACACCCACCCCACCCCTGCAAAAGGAGCATCTCTTATGAACAACCACGAGACGGCAGCCACGGACGTGCAGCTTCCCACGGTGTGCGCCCCGGGCGAGGGTCTACGCGTCGCATCGGGCGGAATCGTGTACCGGTTCTTGACTACCGGTGCCGAAACCAACGGCAAATACTCACTTTTCGAAGCCACTCTGCGTCCCGGGGAGGGCTCGCCGTTCCACGTGCACAGCCGTGAGGAGGAGGCGTTCTACGTCCTGGACGGCGAGGTCGCCTTCTATACCGAGACCGGACGAATTCCTGCAGGGCCGGGAACGTTCATCAACGCCTCGATCGGCGTGATTCGTGGCTTCCGCAACGAAACCGACTGCAACGCAAAGATGCTCATCCTCGTCGCACCCTCCGGTCTGGAGGGCATGTTCCTGGCGGACGGCACCATCCTCACAGATCCGACGCAGGAGGCCCCGCAGGGCGGCACCGAGTGTCCGGTCATCGCCGGACAGTACGGGATCGAAGTCATGCCATACGACCTTCCGCCTATGTAGCTCGCGGTCGCCGTGCGCGACGATGGAATCCGGCCAAACGACCCCGCCGACGAGTGCCCCGCCGAAGAACTCGGCGCGCGTTCGAGAGCGGATGAAGACAGCAGACAGGTAGGTTCGTCGACACACACGCGCACTGTGCCGGCAGCAACGAACAAAACAGAGCCGAGCCCTGGGGTTGCCGCGTAGCCGGTCCCCAGGGCTCGAATCAGATGAGTCAAAAGCTGATTCGCCGATCAGTCCGATCCTGGGCGACGAACGTCCTATGGTCTCGCCCGGTCTCGACCTTGTCCCAGAAACAGCAAAAATCCTTGCCCTACGCTAAGTCCCGGTGCACGCTCTGCGCATGCACAAGCCCGAAGCGACCGCCGCGCAGTCCCCGTCGACGACGGTGGTAGTGCGCGCTTGTGGACGCCGGGAACCAGCCCTGCGAACAGGCGCACAGGCCGAATATCGCTGGCGCGGAGCACTGGACGGCGCGCCGCACTCCCAATCGATACCGGTCCGCGCGAGCACCGGGCGCAATGCATACTTCCTGACCACGGATCGCCGCTGACCACACGACGGCGGTAACACCGCCCTCGAACACCACGCACCCCGGCCACCATTCGGGTAACCGCGGAGAAATCCAGCACATCACCTTGCCGCGCCCTACAACGGCGCGCTCACATCCCCCTTTTCGGACCGAGCCCTCGAGTCACCAGCGCAAAACCCCATCCGGTTGACCGACGTCAAGGATTGGCCGCCTCGTGCAGTCGTCCGAGCGCCTCCCTTTGCCTCTGACTCACGCAGCTCAGGTCCTCCAACCAATGGAGTACTCCCCCATGGCAATTGTCCCTGACGACCACCGAGAGGCTTGAGGAACATGGAGAACAATCGAGTCCACACCTTCAGAGACGATGCACTCGGCGATCTCGACGCGTGCGGCATCGCAGCCCGCATCGCCTCAGGCGAGGTCTCGGCGCGCGAGGTTGTCGAGGCCTCCATCGCACGGGCGTACGACGCAGACCCGACTCTGCGTGGCCTCGCCGTCGAAGACTTCGATCGAGCAATTTCCGCCAGTGACCATGTTCGAACCGGCGCCTTCAGCGGCGTACCGACTGCGATCAAGGACAACACCGCCCTGGCAGGCCTCCCGACACAGTTCGGCAGCACCGCATTTCGGGCCGTCCCAGACTCGGCGAACGGACAATTCGTCGACCAAATGTTGCGCGCCGGAATGATCCCCATCGGAAAGACCCGGCTACCCGAGTTCGCATTCAACGTCACATGCGAGTATTCGCGAGACGCCCCGGTTCGAAACCCCTGGAACACAGACTATTCCGCGGGTGGATCGTCCGGCGGCGCCGCAGCACTGGTTGCCTCCGGTGTGGTTCCCATCGCCCACGCCACCGATGCAGGCGGGTCCATCCGAATCCCCGCTGCTGCCTGTGGTCTCGTGGGACTCAAACCCTCTCGCGGACGGTTGGTGGAAGACATCTCGGAGAAGGCCATGCCGCTCAAAATCGCCGTTCAGGGTGTCCTCACACGGTCGGTTCGCGACACTGCACGCCTGATGTTCGAGGCTGAGCGCTGCTATCGAAACCCTCGACTGCGCCCCGTGTGCGACGTGGCGGGTTCCAATCGCACACGCTTGAGAGTCGGAGTACTGGCTGCCTCTCCGACTTCGAGTCCGGTCGACTCGGAAACGCAGGAATCTGTCCGGGCCACCGCCGATCTCCTGGAATCTCTCGGGCACCACGTCACCGAGGCAACGTCCCCCGTTCGAGCAGACTTCATGAAGGACTACCTGCTCTATCTGGGGCTTCTTATGACCGGCATCCAGAGCGCCGCCACACTGATTGTCGGATCCAGCCTCGACAAGGCCGAGCTCGAGGCGACAACCAACGGCTTCTGCGATCAGTACCGGCGCGCCATCGCCCGCACACCGATCGTTCTTCATCGACTTCGGCAGGTGCAGAAGCAATTCAGATCGACCTTCGACCACTTCGACGTACTGCTCTCGCCCGTTGTCGCGCACTCGACGCCGGTTCTCGGCCACCTGTCCCCGGATCAGCCGTTCGATTCATGGCTCGAGCGACTGAGCGCCTTCGACTGCTTCGCGCCGCTCAACAACATCTCCGGCACACCGGCCATCACTCTTCCCCTCCACCACACCCGATCGGGTCTGCCACTGGCATCGCACCTGTCAGCGAACATCGGCGACGAACGCACCCTGCTCGAACTGGCCTTCGAACTCGAAGAGGCAGCTCCGTGGGCACGAATCGACGCCCAGCCACAGCCCGCCCCGACCCCCAACCGGATCAGGAGTATCAATGCAGAGCACGATGAATGAAGTGCCACTGTCGATTGCGCAGTTGCTGCGGCATGGAAGTACTGTCCACGCTGACGCCGAGGTGGTCACCTGGACCGAGTCGGGCCCGCGTCGTCGTACCTATGCGGAGGTCGGTCAGCGGTGTGCGCAGTTGGCGCACGCGCTACGAGGTCTCGGTGTCACCGGTGACGATCGGGTGGCCACGTTCATGTGGAACAACGCCGAGCACCTCGAGGCGTATCTGGCGGTGCCGTCAATGGGTGCGGTGCTGCACACGCTGAACATCCGGTTGTTCCCGGAGCAGCTGATCCACGTGGCCAACCACGCGGAGGATCGGGTGATCATCGTCGACGCGACACTGATTCCGCTGCTGGGCCCGCAACTGGCGCAGATCAAGACGGTCGAGCACGTGATCGTCACCGGCGATTCCACGGCCGGGCTCGAGACGCCCGAGGGAATCCAGGTGCACTCCTACGAGGACCTGATCGCCGGTGAGCCGACCGAGTACGACTGGCCCGAACTCGACGAGCGATCGGCCGCGGCGATGTGTTACACGTCGGGCACCACCGGGGATCCGAAAGGTGTTGTCTACTCGCATCGTTCGATCTACCTACATTCCATGCAGGTGTGCATGAGCGACGGCCCCAATCTGGCGCAGGGCGACCGGGTGCTCGCGGTCGTGCCTCAGTTCCACGCGATGTCGTGGGGTATGCCATACGCGGCGTTCATGATCGGCGCGTCGCTGATCATGCCGGACCGGTTCCTGCAGCCTGCGCCGCTGGCAGAGCTGATCGCGGCCGAGCGCGCGACGTTCGCGGCGGCGGTGCCGACGATCTGGCAGGGCCTGCACCTGCACCTCAAGCAGCATCCGCAAGACATCTCCTCGATACGGGAGGTCCTCATCGGTGGGGCGGCGGTGCCGCCGTCGCTGATGCACGCGTTCGAGAACGACCATCAGGTGTCGGTGTTGCACGCGTGGGGCATGACCGAGACGTCGCCGCTGGGGTCAGTAGCGCGACCGCCGGCCGACGCCGACGAGGAGGAGCGGTGGCGGTACCGGTACACGCAGGGCCGGTTCCCGGCGTCGGTGCAGGCGCGGTTGATCGACGATGACGGCAACCGGGTGCCGCACGACGGGTCCAGTGTCGGGGAACTCGAGGTGCGGGGGCCGTGGATCACCGCCTCCTATCACGGGGTGGAAGCGCCGGACAAGTTCCGGGATGGCTGGCTGCGCACCGGTGACGTCGGATCCATCACCGCAGACGGCTACCTGACACTGTCGGACCGGACGAAGGACATCATCAAGTCCGGTGGCGAGTGGATCTCCTCGGTCGACCTCGAGAACGCGGTCATGGGGCACCCGTCCGTCGCCGAGGCCGCGGTGATCGGCATCCCCGACGAGAAGTGGGACGAACGGCCGCTCGTGGCGGTGGTGTTGCGTGAGGGCAGCGATGCCACACTCGGTGACCTGCGGGACTTCCTGGCCGACAAGGTCGCCAAGTGGCAGGTGCCGGAGAACTGGGCGGTGATCCAGGAGGTGCCCAAGACCAGCGTCGGCAAGTTCGACAAGAAGCGGCTGCGGGCCGACTTCCACGACGGCACCCTCGACATCATCAGGCTCTGACGACCACCCGGTGGCCCGGAATCGCCCAGGCCACCGGGGGTCTCGCCATATTGACTCGTCCAGTCATGGGGAAAGTCACGCTCAGCGATCGGAGGTTTGGTGCGATGTCGTAGGCCGGGTGTCGGTTCGAGAGTCGTTCACGCGGAAGGGTTTTGGGGCGGCATCTCGCGCCTGGCCGTAGGACCCCGGTTGCTCGCCGCCGGCATCGAATCACCAAATCACCTGCGAAAGCACATCGTCATGGGTGACGGATATCGCGATAGAGCCTCAGGGCTCGCTTAGAGAGTGGGCAACATGACAGTGCATCCCATCCGAATTGTCGGCGATCCCGTCCTGCACCAGGCGACGCAGCCGGTGACCCAGTCCGTCGCCGAGATTCGAGGACTTGTCGACGACATGTACGAAACGATGGATGCCGCCGATGGTGTCGGGCTCGCCGGTCCCCAGCTCGGCGTGAGTCTGCGTCTTTTCGTGTACCACTGCCCCGAGTTGGGATTCACCTCACGCGCCCAGATAGCTGCTTGGGCCACAGCGCATTCCGGCAGCACATCGAACTGACCCTCTCTGCTGGATCCCAGTAACGTCGAGGCAGGAGTGCACTGCCGGCGATAGCAGCGCAACGCAGTGACAGCGTCGCGGCCAATGCTGAGCGCTTGGATCAGGTTGAGGCGAACACAAGAGCCGAAGCTCGCGAAAGGTCCAGTTCGGCTGCAGGACACGCGAGTTCGATCCACAGTCCTGCCACAGGTCAAGGTGCCGGTTCTGCTTGTTCTGGCCGATGACGATCTCAATGTCGACGTCGATGAGACCGAACGGATCTACCGGGAGATCCCTCCGCAGCGACAGCTCACGATGCAGCGCTATCCGAACGCTTCGCAGAGCATCGTCAAGGCCCGCTTCGACAATGACCAGGACTGGTGTGCGGCTGTGGTGGCACTGTCCGCGCCACATGCTGTACGCACCCGGCTATCTGGGTTCGCTGAGTGAGTACGCCGAGAAACAGGCGGCCCGCTGAACAGAGTTCGCTACACCGAATCAGGAGGAGCCGGTCCGACACACTGGTCCGGCCCCTCCTCTCGACTATTCGATCGGTTCTTGCTCGACCAGATAGACGGGGGCGCCTGCCTTGCGCCCTAACACGACATCGAGAACCTCGAAGAACCGTTTGGGGTCGATGACGGCCTCGGGAGGGTGCACGCCCGGTCGGCGGGCCGAGCCATCGATGACCTGCGACATGCCGATTGCCAGCGGGATTCCGGTTACACGCGCCATGTCACCGAGCAAGGCGCGGGCCGGGTCCTCTGCTGAGCCGGCCAGGTTGAGGTGCGCCAATACCATGTGCGGGCGCCCCTGCTTGATGCCCGACACCGCTGCAAAGAACGGCGGGAGAGTGTCGGGTCCCTTGGCTCGAAGCGCGGTCGGCGCCGACCGGATGATTCGCAGCAAGTTCGGATCGGCGAAGGCGCCCGCCGCGGCTTCATTGGTGAGTTTGCCCCTGTCGATATCGCGGCGGAGGGTATCGAGGTAGGCCATAGCCCACGTACTCATCACCATCAGGTTGATCGCATCGCCGCTGGGTTTCAGGGTGCGCTGCAGGGTGATCGGCTCCGGGTGGCCGACGGAGTACGCGGTTCCACGTCGTCCGCCGGGAAGTTTCAGCGACACCGGGCGAAGGGGGCGTTGCTCGCTGAGCAGACCGGCGGTCACACCTTTGATCATGCCGCTGCTCTGCTGCATCCAATGCACCGCCGCGGCAGAGGGACGACCGTCGGGCCCGAGCAGCTGCGCGTCGTCTCGGGTCGTATCGCCCGCGCCGTCGACGTCGACCGGCCACGCGGTGTAGGCATCGCGTACCGAGTCGAGTTCCGCGGCAGCTATTGCCGCCAGCAAATTGCTGATGCCAGGGCTGGCACCCATGCCGATGATCGCGCAAACCTCCCGGGCACGAGCCGCCGTGTCGAGTTCGAGCATCTGCAACGTGGGTTCCCAGTCGTCGCAGATATCGAGGTAGTGCGTTTGTGTGTCGATCGCCGCTTGTAATACCGCCAGCCCGAAGCGGTAGTAGGGCCCAACTGTGTTCAGCACTATGTCGGCCGGCGCGAGCGCTGCACGCAACTGCGCTTCGTCGGTGACGTCCACCTGGATCGCTCGTACGGCCACGGGTGCCTCTGCCAAGCGATGTGCCAGTCGTTCGGCTGCGCCCAGATCTCTGTCTGCGACAACGATTTCCGTCACGCCGGGGATATTCACCGCTGTTTGCACGGCCACGGTGCCCATAGCACCCGACCCGCCCAATGCAAGAACCTTCATCGGATGCTCCTAACTTCCAAGATCGTGGGTTGCGGTCTTCACGCGCACGGTGCCGTGCACCACTTCGCTCGTGGTCGGCAGAGCGGCTTGCCGACGCCGTCTGGGCGTGGGACTCGCGAGAGGGCGGTGCTCCGTGGCCGCGACCGCTGGTGCCCGGACCGTTCCGGTTGCGATCGCCGCTGCCAGGAGCAGGAGGGCTGTACTGCGGGTTAGAAACTTCATCACCATCCTTTCGTTCGAATAGAATACGATCGTATCACTAACGATAGTTAGTACTAGTGATCGATTGGAGCGTGAGATATGTGCGGGTCCGCAGCTGGGGTCGCCGCCGCATGGCACACCGTTCGGGGTGAGTTCGTCAGTCGTCGCCAGGGCTTGCTGCGGTCGACCCCTCTGAACTGTTCGACGATCGCCGGGGCATGGTGCTGGAACGCGCCGAAGGCGACGTGGTGACAGCGTCGATGCCAGGGACGGCCAACAGACCGGGCATACGATCGACGTCGACTCGGCAACCAGGCATCGACGGCAGCGGCTGCCGCCGCAGAGCTGGCGAAGTTCGGCAGCAGGGACGTGGTTTCCCCCGCAGGCGAGATCTCGAACAAACGGCGACCGACGTCATTGTCATCGGATCGGGTGCAACGGGGGCCACCATCGCTTATGTCCTGGCGCACAACGGCATCCGCGTAACCTGTATCGATCTTGATGTGCGCGGTGCGGGAGTGACCGGTAGTGCGTTCGGGTGGATCTGTACTACTCACACCAGGATCGGCTCGGAACTGCACCGCGACGCGATCGCTGACTTCCGCGCTCTGGACGCGGATCTCGGAGGTGCTCTATCGATCTCATGGGCCGGGTCGCTGACCTGGTTTCAGGCACCGGAACACACCGAATCGTATTTGAGAATGCAACAGGGGCTGGGTTTGCCAACCGAAGCCGTCGATGCCAAAGGCTTCAGACGTTTGGAGCCCTCCTTGCGTCGCCGACCGGAAATTGCGGCGTACGCGCCGCAGGAAGGTGCCGTCGCGCCAGGGCGAATGCGACGAACCCTTCTGGCCGCTGCCCGAGACCATGGGGTCCGGGTAGTGGAGGCGCCCGTCTCCGAGATTGTGGTCGGGATCGACGGTAGGGCACAGGTCTTCTCCGATGCCGGCGTCTTCAACGCGCGATACGTGGTGTTGGCGAACGAGCTTGGTGCCCCACGTCTGGCAGCACAGGTGGGCACTGTGCTCGAGGTCGAGTCCTCACCGGCGATCCGATACACCTTCCGGGCCACCGCGCCACTGTCACGGCGAGTCCTGTCAGGCCCGGACTACGAGATCAGGCCCTGGCATCGAGGAACGTATCTGGGTGCGGCGGACTACGTGACATCCGAAGGCGCGCATCGCCCCGTAATTCGCGTGCACCGCGCACTCGACGCCATCCGCCGCGATTTCATCCTGCGAAATCCCCTGCAACTGCTGGACTTTCGCGTCGGCTACAGGCCGATGCCGACGGCCGGGCGACCTTACCTGGGCGCCCTGCGCACCGCACCTCAGGTGCTTGTCGCCTGTATGCATTCTGGAATCACCTTGGCACCTGCTGCTGCTCGCCGGGTACTCCATCACATCACCGGCACTGCCGAGCTCGCTTCGATCTGAACCACGAGGTTGTCGATGGAGAACAACGGCCCTGCGCGCTCATACCCGCGCGGACTACATCAACTGCGCCCCGCTCGGCGTCTCGTCCTCGTCGAGTCCGCGGTCGGGTTGCTTGTGGGGGTGGCGACACTGCCGCAGTCCTACCCGTCAGCCGGGGAGTCGGCGATGTGGGCACAACTGCTCGGCTTGTCATTCCTGCTGGCAGCGCTCGGCGCGAACCTGCGCTTGTGGCATCGGGTCGTCGCCGCCGGTGTGGGGTTGCGTTATCACAGGGCCGCGCTCTCCGATGAACGGCAGCTGCGCCAGTTCATCCTGGACGAGCGACGGCTCCGGTTGGCAACCGTCATCTACGCGGCCGCGATCTGCGTCCTGGTACCACTGCCCCCGTCGTGGCGATGGTTCTGGTTCACCTTCACCTTGCTGACCACAGTGCTGACCGCAGCGTCGCTGCGGCGAATGTGGCGCGCCGAGGTGTGTGGCACTAACGGCGGGAACCGAAACTACGACGTGTGAGCGGGGTCGGCGGCCCCGCTGATGACATTCGAGTACCAGCGGAACAATCGAACAGGTTGCGCGGGATCGGATTTGAGCATTTCCGCCCAGCAGGCCGCCACCGCCGCGCGCGCAGCTGTGCCGACCCACGGCTGAGGAAGCAGCTGAGGTGGCAGCAGCGGATCAGGCTCCATAGCGTTCGTGAATTCTGCGGCCAAGGCAACGGCGATCGTCAGATGTCGAACACGCGAGGAGCCTCGCAGTTCCTGCAGGTATTGCTCGGCGGCCACGAGCAGCCGCCGATGACCGTCTGCGATGCGGTCGAGCGGCCACAGCTGCTCGGCAATGTCACGTGGGGCGACATGGCGACCGATGACCAGATCGGTGCTGGTCAGGGTGGTGATGTGGTCAGTGACGCCCAGTTTTGTTGCGGCCGAACGGATTCGTTCCTCCCAAGGGTTCGCCGAAACGTATAGGCCACCCTGAATCGGCGCACCGCCGAGCCGCTGGATGGAATCGCGCATGGAATCGCGCGCATGCCGCGCGGATTCAGGAACACCGAACGCGGCCAAATGCCAGCGCCCGTCCCATGAAGCCTGTCCACGATCCTGGGCATACATGTAGCGCACAAAGTCGAGATCGGGTTCGAGACTGTTGCGGGTCAGATCTGTCGCGCGCAGTACGGCCTTGCGGCCGCGACCCTCCTGGATGAACCTGCCCTCCGCCACGAGCCGTTTGATGCAGTGCCGGACCTGTTGATCGCTCATGCTGAGCGCATTGGCGACATCGTAGAGTTCACCAGCATCGATTGTCGCGTCCTCTCGGACCAGACTCTCCACAAGAGTGCGGGTCGAGATGTCAGTGTCATGGAACTGGCCCTCGCCCATGTTCGCCTCTGCTTTGCATGTCGACGAGCTGCAGCTATCACATCTCGTACGTTCGGTTGCGTCTCGATCGTTTACTGTACGGTCAAACCAGGTGGGACCCGGGGCGGGCACGGCTCAACTGCGATTCAGGCGCACCCGGACGCAGCGGCTGGCAACCACAGGGGGCACGCTGTTCACCCAGCGGCCCACGATGCGCAGCCTCGCCCGCACCATCGTCACGGTGAAGATCGGCGAGGCGGGATATCGCGAATGGGATACCCGCTGGGACAACGACTCCCGCTTCCGCCGTCAACTGCGCGTGCTGACCGCGGTGTGGGGCACGGTGTTCACCCTCGACGCCGTCATCCGGGTGGTCTTCGCCTACGCACTGCCCCTCGACGCCGTTCCCCTGGCCACCGCGCTGCAATGGCTCGTGGTCCTCGCCGGGCTGATCACCTTCCACATCGTCTACGTCACCCGCAACGGGCTGAAGGTCTGAAACGCGCCCGGCAGTCGGTCAGCGGCCGGGCGGCGCGAGCAACTGCAGTCCCTCACGGACAGCGAGGGCCGCGAGCTCGGCGCGGGAACCGCAGTGCAGCTTGGTGAGGAGATGTTCGATATGGGTCGCGACGGTCTTGGGACTGACCACCAGCCGGGCCGCGATCCCCGCATTGGTGTCGCCGAGGGTGACCAGGTGCAGGGTGTGCAGTTCACGGATGGTCAGCCCGTGCGGGCGGGCGATGCGACGCTCGGTGACCAGAACCTCACCACGCGGACCCGGAATGAGTTCGACACGGTGGCAGGCTCTTTCGGCGTCGAGCCACAGGAATCGTCCGGCCTCCGGCGCGTGAGCGAGCAGGGTCCACAGCGCGGCACCGTCGCACAGGTGTGGGCCTGGCTCGCGCTGATCGAGATCGACGCCGCCCACGGCTGTGCGCACCCTCGCATGGGTCGATGGATCGAGCCGGCGGGCCAGCAGATTCGGTTCCTTCATGAGGTCGCAGGCATTGGCGAAAACCGGCAGCAGCCGGTCGATGGCCTCGCGCCGCCGGTCGGTGGCAGCGTCGGCTCGGGTCCAGCTGACATGGACCGACCCGACGTAGCGACCGCCGCGCACCTGCAGCGCGGCCGACGCGCCCTCCCGGAAGCCCGCCGGAATCAGCAGCCTGCCGGTGACGGTATCGGTCACGTCGATGTGCCAGTCATCGCGGAAATCGCGCCACCGCACGGCGTGCGGCACCGTGCTGACCAGCTGATAGGTCACGGTATCGGCGCCGAAACCCGTGGTGGCGTGCCGCAGGATCGCGGCGGAGTAGCCGTGGCTGGCCAGCACGTGATGGCGGCCGGCCGCGTCCAGCGGATCGAACACGATGACCGCCGCCGCCTGGGCGGCGGTGAAGCCACGCAGGGTGTCCATCAACTGCGCGGCCTGTTCGCCGATCTCGGGATCGAGGTCCGGCGGCGGCGAATCTTCCTGTGCCGCACCTGCTTCCGTACATCCGGGCGCGAGGTGGTCGTGAACTTTCGTGGGCGTGCGCTTTCCGTGAATCCGCTGAGCTGACCCGAGGCTAGCAGTCCCGCGAGCGATCCGAGGGCAAACTCGGGTGACCCGAGAAATCGGTGAATCGACCGATGGTCGTGCCGCGCCACGACGGTCAGGATGACTCGCAACGAAAAACGATCGGTGTTCGGACCAGAGTGCAGAGGAGATTCCGGCATGGGTGAGCAATTGTGGCGCAAAGGGGCAGGCGAGCTCGCGGCGCTGATCCGGGAGCGCGCGGTATCCGCGAGCGAGGTGGTCGAGGCGCACCTGGCACGCATCGAGGAGGTCAACCCGGAACTCAACGCCGTGACCGTCGTCCTCACCGAGGAGGCCCGCGACGGCGCCCGCCGGGCCGATCGGGCGGTCGCCGAGGGCGCGGAACTCGGTCCGCTGCACGGGGTTCCGGTCACCATCAAGGAGAACATCGACGTCGCCGGCACCGCCACCACCCAGGGCATGGCCGCGCTGGCGGGCGCGATCGCGGCCCAGGACGCCCCCGTGGTCGAGCGGCTGCGCGCGGCCGGGGCAATCGTCCTCGGGCGCACGAACATGCCCGACTCGGGATTGCGGATCGCGACCGAGAGCTCGCTGCGCGGCATCACCAGCAATCCGTGGCGGCGCGGGCGCACGGCGGGTGGATCCTCCGGCGGCGAGGGGGCGGCGCTGGCGTCGGGCATGTCTCCGCTGGGGGTCGGCAATGATCTGGGCGGCTCACTGCGCAATCCCGCGCACTGCTGCGGAATTTCGTCGCTGAAGCCGACCACCGGCCGTATCCCGCAGGCCACCGATCTCGAGCCGAGAGACCTGCCGCCGTCGATCCAGCTCATGGGGGTGGCGGGGCCGATGGCCCGTACCGTCGCCGACGTTCGCCTCGGCTACGGGATTCTGTCGGGCGCGCATCCCCGCGACCCGATCAGCGTCCCCGCGCCGCTGCACCACCCCGATGCCGCGCAGCGCGTGCGGGTGGCCCTGATCGCCGAACCGCCCGGCGGCAGTACCGATTCCGGAGTCGCCGACGCGGTCCGGCAGGCGGGCGCGCACCTGGCCACCGCGGGCTACGAGGTCGAGGAGGTCACCCCGCCGGAGTACGAGGCGGTGCTCGACCTGTGGCGCCGCTTCCTCATGACCGATGTACGGATCATGTGGCCCGGGCTCGCGCAGATCCTGGGCCAGCAGGGAAAGGATTTCGTGCTGGCCGCCTTCGACGAGATCCCGGCCCTGGACCGGGACGGCTATATCGGGGTATTGATCCAGCGGCAGCGCCTGCAACGCCTGTGGTCGGAGTTCTTTCTCGACTACCCGCTGATCCTGTCGCCGATCTGGGCCCGGCCCGCCTTCGAACACGGCTGGGATGTCGTCGATCCGGACCATTCCTCGGCCACCCTGGAACTGCTGCGGCCGGTCATGCCCGCCAATGCCCTCGGGCTGCCCGCCGTCGCGACCACCGGCGGATTCGCCGACGGCATGCCCGTCGGGGTCCAACTCATGGCCGCGGCCTTCCGCGAGGACCGGGCGCTCGCCGCGGCCGAGGCGCTGGAGGCGGCAGTCGGCGTCCACACGCCCATCGACCCGTTCGTCAGCGGCCAGTAGCCGTTCGTCGCCGAGAAAAGAAAGCCGCGCAAAGAAATCTGCTGTGCGGTCGCCTGTTCCGGGGCTCGATGTCGCCGCGGAACAGGCGAATAGCCGAGAAGATCCCCGGTTGGGAAGGATTCAGCAGCCGACGGGTGGACCTCATGAGTCGGGCGATTGCCGTATACAAGGACGGCCCCCGAGGCGCAGTCGAGGACTGGCTCAAGAAGGGCGCCTGTCGCAAGGCGGGTTCGTCCTGGCATCTGAGTCGAACCGCGGTGATCAGCCTGTACCCAGCGTTCGACGAGCTCTCGTGGACAGGTCCCGACCTCGACGAGGCCGGTATCGAGAAGGGCGTCTTCGAGTAACACTGGGTGCCAAGCATTTTCGTCACTCATGGGCGACGACGACTTGTTTCGCGCAGTCATGCACTGCTGGGCTGAATTACCGCCGCCCGCGTGCACAACATCCCCGCTTGCCCCAGTCCCCCGGGCTCGCTTCTGCCGACGAATCCGGCTTATCAGCACCGGATTCGCTGCCACAGCTCTCGGTCATGGGTGGTCGACGCGGAGGCGCGGCGGCCACCCACCAGTTGTCATCGGTGATGAGCACGGTCCATGACCGGCTGTGCACAAGGTTTGGTATCCAAGCGGGTCAACAGCGTCTACCGGCCGGGGCGCTCGCGGGACTGGGTCATTCTCTGCACTTTGCAAGCAGGCTCTCCGAGTTGGCCGTGAGTAACGGTAATCGTTACAACTCGGTGTCATCCTACGTAGTGGAATCGTCAGTGCCGCAGAGTTTCTCGTGAAGGATCGCTTCCGATGCCGAACGCCGAGTGTCGCAGCTCCAGCCCCCAGCTCTCTCTGGGTGGCCGGTTCGGTCAGCGCGCAACGCGGCATGACAGTGTGTTGGCGCAGTATGGGCGCTCCCCCGAAAACTCGAGGGTTCAGTTGAGTTCGGGACACGTCAGCATCTTCGAGAAGTCGTTGTTGGTTCAGGCGAGGCGGTCGAGGATGGCGGCCAGCTCACGGGCCTGTAGGACGACACCTACGTCCGGACTCCAGACTGTGGACGTCGAAGGGATTGTCCGGTGTGAGGCGGTCGGCGTCGTCGATCATTTTCGTGGCCAGCGTCGGAGAGATCACATTGTCTCGGGCTAGACATCCCAGGTCCGTAAGTTGTCAAGCGGCTTGGGTGTTTTGGCGGTGTGCCCAGGCGGTGTGTTCGCTGTAGGGGGTGCGGTGGCG
>NZ_JBHZAF010000023.1:0-144816 GCF_042754085.1 Nocardia sp. NPDC059236 | reverse complement strand
TCCTCGAACCTACCCACACCGAAGGTGTCGTTGTCCGGGTCGGCGGTCTCCATCTCGATCGGCTTGCCGTTCGACATCATCGGCTTGGCCGCACCCAGCGCCACGCCGCCATCGGCCTCACGCTTGAAATAGATATTGAAGAACGCGGCGAACCGGTGCCACGCCACACCCCAGTCGATATTGCGGCTGACCACCACGACCCACACCAGCGCCGTCATCAGCTTGCAGAACGCGAAGACCGAGACCGCCGCGGCGCTCGCGGGCAGCAGCTTGGCGATATTCATGCTGACGAAGTCGCTGGCGGCATGGTGCTCACCGGTGTAGGCCTGCACCAGTGCCTTCACACCGACCATGCTGATGCCCTCGGCGAGCACAATGAGCTCGACGAAGTAGGCCGCCAGGAAGTTGGAGCCGGAGAACCGCGAGAGCCGCGCGGGCCGCCGCGGGTGGTTGGCCTGCCGAATGATGATGAGCGCCAACGCACCGACGATGGTGCCCAGGCCCAGCAGCTCGTCGAGCAGGTGATAGACGAGGGTGTCACCGATCCACGGCCACGTGAAGGTGGGGCTGAAGATCTGCCCCTGCGCCTGGAAGACGGTGACGAACCCGAGCAGGAAGCCGACCATGACCAGCCAGTGCGCCCAGCCGACGGTCCGGAACTTCACCATGCGGGTGTGCGCCGCGAATTCCTTGACCAGGGTGGCGATTCGGGGCAGAAACGGCCCGAACCGGTCCGGTGCCGGCTGCCCCAGCCGGATGGTGCGCACGATATTGCGCACCGCCAAGACGAACCCGGCCCACGCGGGCACACCGACCAGTATGGAGATGATGCCCAGCGTTATTTGCAGGGGGCTCATGCAGTGGCCTTTCATTCACGAAGCGACGCTGTGTCGCTCGGCGCTCGTCGCATCATAACCTGAGCTAAGTTACCCACGGGTAACTAATCTCAATCTATGTTACCAGCGGGTAGGGTATCAGCATTCTCGGCGGATCGAGGCGCCCCACGCGCGCCGGATATGGTGTGCCGCAAATTCATTCGATACGACCGCGCTCATCTCAGCGGAACCGGCTCGTCGGCACGATGGGGCGCAGCGGATTCCGGGAGCGCCGGGCATAGGCGGCCGGGTCGATGCCGCGCAGTCGGCAGATCTCGGCGAGCCCGCCGGTCAGCAGCAGGTCGGCATCCGCCAGCGCGCGCACGGTTTCCGCGCCGAGCACCACCATGAGCTGCCGGATCTGCGTGAGCCACGCGGTGATCGCCGCGATCAGCGCATCGACACCCTCGGACTCGAGGATCGTCAGGAAGTGCCCGGATACCCCCACCGCGCGGGCGCCGAGCGCCAGGGCGCGAACGACATCGAGTGGAGTGCGCACCCCGCCGGAGGCGAGCAGCGTGACACCGTTCGTCAGGGCCGCTTCGGCTCCGTCGACCAGGCAGGCCGGGGTGGACAGGCCCCAGTCGGCCGGCAGGCCGAAGTCGGCTCCTCGTCGCCGGGCATTCTCGATCAGCGCGAAATTCGTTCCGCCATTGCCGGATACGTCGACGATCCGCACGCCGAGCTCGGCCAGCCGCGTGACCGTGTCGGCGCTGATTCCGAACCCGACCTCCTTCACGATCACCGGTATGCCCAGCGTCTCGGTGAGGCGAGCGATATGGCGCGGCCAGGCCGAGAAGTCCCGATCGCCCTCCGGCATCACGATCTCCTGGATCGCATTGACGTGCACCTGCAGTGCGTCTGCACCCAACAGCTCCACCGCGCGCATCGCCATCTCCGGTGTGGCATTGGCGTTGACATTGGCGATGACGTAACCGTCCGGATTCTCGCCGCGCAGCACCCGGTAGGTCTCGGCCACCGAACCGTCTGCCAGGTATGCGCTCATCGAACCCGACGCGATCGCCAAGCCGGTCTCCCGCGCGGCGATGGCCAGCCCACGATTCACCTCGCCGGTGCGGGCGCTGCCGCCGGTCATCGCGTTGATGTACAGCGGCACCGGCCACGTCGTGCCGCCCACCTCGGTGGCGAGCGAGACGGCGTGCTCCGCGGTGCCCCGCAGGGCGTGGTGGACGAAGGCGACCTCATCGAACGGAGACGGGCGATGCCCGGCCATCGATTCGCGATGCTGCGCGACGGCCAGGCGGACATGATCGTCCTTGCGGCTGGCATAGCTCATCTGATGCTCTCTTTCCTCTCGGGTACCCGGAGATTCAGCGGTTCGATGCCGGCGGCTCGCCAGCGCTGCCGCAGGGTCGGCGCGCGGGCGGGATCGATCAGGGCGATCCCGCAGTCGCCGCCGCCCGCGCCGGAGCTCTTGGCCGCGGCACCGAGTTCCTCGGCCAGAGAGCGCAATCGAGACAGTTCGGGGCTCTCGATGGCGGTACCGGATACCGCGGCCAGGTCACGCAGCAAGCGACCGGCGGTGCTCAGCGCGAGCTCGGCCGCTCGATCGTCGCCGGAGCGGCACGCCGTCGCGAACTGCTCGACGCACTGATCGCTGGCGGTGACGAACTGCCGATAGGCCGAACCATGGTGTCGGACGGCCCGTTTCATGGCCGTGACCAGCGCGCTCGAATCCGCTGGTCGCCCAACCCATCCCACTTCCAGGGACAGCTCGCGAGGGGGCGGTAGCGACTGTACCGTCAGATGTTTCCACGGCCGCCGGATCAGCGCCCCGAGTTCGGTGTCCGGCCGCGCCAGCGCCGCGGTCAGGGCCGCGCGATCCGGGGTCCGGTAGTACACCCAGCCGCCGTGCGCCGAGGCCGCGACATCACCTCCGGAGCAGTTGCGATCCACCGAGAACACCGACAGCAGAGCCAGTTTCGTCTCGATGTCCGGATCCAGCGGCAACCCGTAGGCCCGGGCGACAGCCCGTACCACCGCGACGGTCACCGCTCCGGAGGACCCCAGCCCGTATTTGCGTCCGGTGGCGGAATCATCCAGTTGGGAGTCGATTTCGAGGGTGAAGCCCACCGGCTCGTGCCCTGACTCGGCGGCGTAACGATCGACGATGGCCAGGGCCGCCAGCACATGGGACAACCCGGCCGCTTCGGCTGACCTCACCGAGACGGGCTCGAAACCCGTTTCCCGGCAGACGAATTCGGTTGGACGACCGGGGGCGCGGCTGGTCATGATCGTCCGGACAGCGGGACCGTTCGAGCTCACCGGGGTAAGGCGCACGCGCACGTAGCGATCGATGCCGACCAGCACCGCCGCGCTGCCCGGCTCCAGGACCGCGTATTCGCCGACGATGTACAGCTTGCCCGGAACAGCAACGGTGATCATCGTTCTCCGCTGTCGGAGACGGCGGCACCGGGCCCGGCGGTGGTGACCACGATCCGCTCCACTCCCCCGGCCACCTCGGCGACGGCCGCCGCGACGACGGCGCTGTCGCGGGAATCGCACAGCACCTTCACATTCGGACCGGCGTCCATCGTGGCCCAGGCGCCGATGCCCGCGGCACGCAACTCCAGCACGAGGTCCAGCACACGCAATGTGCCGGGTGCGAAATACCGTACGGCCGGTCGGGCGCCGAGCATGGTGGCATGCATCCCGAGGGCGTTGGCCTCGGCGATCTCCCCGACGGTCGCCAGATCGCCCTCGCGCAGCGCCGCCCGCATGCGGTCCAGGTCTCGGCCGGACTCCGCCACCCACGGCGGATAGAACGGCGACGTGGCCATGGTCCGCCGCATGGCTTCCCTACTGGGAACCGCCTTTTCGCGGGTATCGACCAGGGCCACCACCAGCGCCGGGTCCAGCAGCGGCGCCTCGATCGGCTCGG
Organism: Nocardia sp. NPDC059236; assembly: GCF_042754085.1. NCBI lineage: Bacteria > Bacillati > Actinomycetota > Actinomycetes > Mycobacteriales > Nocardiaceae > Nocardia > Nocardia sp. NPDC059236. The sequence continues at coordinate 141,039 of NZ_JBHZAF010000023.1, read as the reverse complement.
CGAAGCTGCTCAGGTCACCGGCCGCGCCGGCACCCACCCCACGCCACCACACCGCGAAGCCACCGAAGACCGAGCGTGCCGCACTGCCGGACCCGCGACGCGCCAGCCGGGACAGCGCCGCTCGATCCAGGTCCAGTCCGTAGGCGGTCGCGGCGGCCAGCGCCAGTGCGGCGAAACCCGCTGCCGAGGAGGCCAGTCCGGCTCCGGTCGGCACCGTGTTCACGGTGTCCACCACCGCGTACCGCCGGTCGCCGGACCGCTCGCGCACCAGCTCGAGAAACCGCGAGACCGGCGCGGCGAATGCCTCGGGTGCCGGGGCGCCGGCGAAGGTCACCCGGTCGGCGGTCGGGCCCGGCCCCACCGTGACCCTGGTCGTGGTCGGGAATTCCCGCAGGGTCAGCGACAGGCTGGTGGTCATGGGCAGGTGCAGGACCTCGTCCCGCTTGCCCCAGTACTTGATCAGGGCGATATTCGGATGCGCGATCGCCGCAACGGAATTCATACGTCCACCGGATTCAACGGAACCTCGAGACAGCGCTGGGCACCCGCCGCGAGCAGTGCCGCGCGGATGGCGGGGGCGTCGGTGGTCAGTGCGATGACGCAGCCGCCGAGTCCGCCGCCGGAGAGTTTGGCGCCCAGAGCTCCCCCGGCCAGCGCGGCGGCCACCAGCTCGTCGACGGCCGGGCAGCTGACGCCCAATCGCACCAGAATCCGCTGTGCGCCGGTCATGGCATCGCCCAGCTCGGCGAACCGCCCGAGCCGCAGATCCTCGGCAGCACCGTGGGTGAGCTGCCCGGCCCGCTCGAGCAGATCCTCACCTGCCGCGCCGAGGGCGTGCAGTCGCCGGCGCGCGGTCGCTACCGCCTCTCGGGTGCTGCCCGCCACACCGGTGTCGCCCACCACCAGGACCGCTCGATCCGCGCTGTGCGCCACCGGAAGTGGCCGCGCCACCCCGTCCTGGAACCAGAGCGGCCCGGCCGAGCCGATCACCGTGCGCGCGTCCACACCGCTGGCGTTCCCGTGCGCCAGCGCCTCCGATTCCTGAATCAGCGCGAAAAGTGTTTCGTCGGAAAGCTTTCGATCCCACAGATCGGCGACCGCCCTGATGATGGCCGCCGCGATCGCCGCGCTCGAACCCAGACCCCGCCCGCTCGGGATATTGCTGTCGACGGTGATGGCCAGGCCGTCATCGGGAACCCGGAGATGGTGGCAGACCGCCGCTACCGCCAGCCGCGACACCGCGGTATCGCCCGGCCCCGCAGCCGGTCCCCGACCTGCCGCGTTCGTCGACTCCACGGTGACCGGGCCCCTGGATCGGCGCGCGGTGGCGGTGACCCCCACGAGCGGCACCGGCAGCGAGATCGCCGGACGACCGTAGAGCACCACATGCTCACCGAGCAGGATCAGTTTGGCGACAGCCCGGCCATGACCGAGGGTGGGGTCCGCCGACCGTTCAGCACCCATCCTCATGCCTGGATCAGGTGACATGCCTCGTACATTCGCGAATGCTCGGCAACGGCCCGCAAACGGAACGGTCCGGCCCCGTCGACCGCCAATACCGTCGATGAACCGTCCTCGGGCAACTCGAAATCCCTTATCTCACGATATCTTTCGTAGGAGATCGGCTCCCGTCGCGCGATGGCGGACTGGTTGGCCGAGGTTCGCAGTCGCCGCCGATATCCCGGCACCATCGACAATCCGAAAAACTCCGCGACACAACCCGATCCGTAGCTCAGCATTCCGACGGAGCGCCCGCCGAGGTCCTCGGCGTGGTCGAGCAACGACATGAGGCCCACGTACAGCGAGGCCGTATAGCTGTTGCCGACAAGGCGATTGTAGATAGTGGTATGTGCGAGGTCCGCGTCCAGCCGCGCGCTATCGGTGTCGATACCGTGGATTTCCAGCAACCGCGCGTGGGCCTTGTAGGCCATTCTGGTGAACGGCTGGTGATAGCAGAACGCCGCGAAATCCTGGATCGCCCGGCCGCCGCGGACTTCGTAGTCCTTCCAAACCTGTTCCACCGCTTCGAGATACAACGAGACCGACAGCTTGCCGTCCACCATCGGTGTCGAGCGGTAGTTGGGTCGCCAGAAGTCCTGCACATTGGCGGTGTACAGACCCGACACGGGCTCGAGGACCGCGACAGCTGGGTCCGCCGACACCAGCATGGCGACGGCGGCCGCGCCCTGCGTGGCCTCGCCGGCGGAACCGACATCGTATTTCGCGATATCGCTGGCGAGCACCAATACCTTGTGGTCGGGGTCGCGGTGCACGAGTCCGGCCGCGAAGTGCAGCGCCGACGTGCCCCCGTAACACGCTTGCTTCAATTCCACCGCCCGCGTCGAGGACGGTAAGCCCAGCAGGTCCTGCACATGGATCGCGGCCGCTTTGGACTGGTCGATCCCGGTTTCGGTGGCGAGCAGGACGGCGCGGATATCCCCGGCATCGTGCTCGGCCATGATCTGCTTCGCCGCAGCGGCGGCCATGGTGACGATGTCCTCGTCCGTCGCCGGGACGGTCTGCGTGCTCTGCCCCAGACCGATGGTGTACTTGCCGGGGTCGACGCCGTGCCGCTCCGCCAGCTCCTCGAGGTCCAGCGCGTAATGCCCGGTCGCCAACGCGATATCGTGAATTCCAATAGGAGACACCACGTCAATTCTCTCTATCCGATGGTGGGCGTTCGAAATTCAGATGCGTCCGCATCAGTTCGCCGGCGTTCGTCTGGGCCGCCAGCAGCGACAGTTCGCCGCACAGCACCGCCGCCGCTGTCACCACGGCGAGCCGGCGGGCGTTCGCCCCCGTCGCCCGGTCCGCACCGCAGCCCAACCTGGCGAGATTCGCCGCGGCGAAATCCAGTCCCTTTCCGTTTCCGACGGTTCCGACAATGATGTTCGGCAGCGTGCACGAGAAATAGAGATCACCATCGCGGTCCTCGGCGTGCGTGATGCCCTGCGAGCCCTCGACGATATTGGCCGCATCCTGGCCGGTGGCCAGGTAGACCGCCAGCAACATGTTCGCGTAATGCGCGTTCGCGGAACGGATTCCGCCCGCCAGACTCGTTCCGATCAGGTTCTTGCGGACATTGAGAGCCGCTACCCGCCGCGCGGTCGTGTGCAGATCGTTCGCCACCACGGCACGCGGGATCAGCAGTTCGGTCACCACGTTCTTGCCGCGGCCGAGAATGCCGTTCACCGCGGACGCCTTCTTGTCCGTGCAGAAGTTCCCCGACACTGATTCGTAACGCAGACCGGGGAATACGCGCACCAGGTACGCGAGAAGGGCATCGGCGGCCAGGGTCGCCATATTGTGGCCGGAAGCGTCGCCGGTAGCGAATTCGAATCGCACGAACAGCAGATTTCCGGCGATCTGGTGCCGGACATCCAGGAGTTCGGCATAGCGGCTGCAGTCGGCGACGATCCGGCGCATCTCCCCCATGGAATCCCCGAGCCGGCGGACCGCCGCCAGTGCCGCACCGGCGTCGTCGGCCTCGAGCAGGACCGACCGGGTCATCCGTTCGTCGACGAGCGTGCACACGACGCCGCGGTCGCAACGCCTGGTGATCTTGGCGCCGCGCGCCACCGACGGCCACAGCGGTGACTCGTAGGTGGCCAGCGGGACCTCGATCGGTTCGTCCACCACATTGCCAGTGATCTTGATCGGGCCCACCCAGCGCAACGGGACGACCGCCGCGTCCTTTTCACGCTCGGTACCGGTCATGGACATCGAATCTCCCCGAGCATATTTGTGTGATTGCGATTTACATATACGGAAACCGAAGTCGGCCACGGTATTACCGCACATGTCGATCTTCGGGACAAGGGCCGAGCGCACGTCGCCGATCCCACCGAGTGACGTATCCGACTGTGAGCCTGCACAGTGCACCCAACCACACCCCGTCAGGTCGTCTGTCCTGCAGCGATGGCTCGAATCACGCTGTGCAACTGCGGCTTTCGCCCAGTTGCACAGTCCAGGGAGTGGCGCACGGCCTGTGGATCGACACACTCTCACGGCACACAGAACGGTGGGCGATCACAACAACCATGCCGACCGGTCGAGTCCTCTTGCCGGAAGGGTGAGGCTGCGGTAATTTTCGAATTCTGACCCTGTAAGACCAAGGGGCACTACATATTTGGAGCACTCCTCGAAATTGAACCGCGTCAGAACAACCTTAGAGATTGCATCGCTGGTTACTATCGGCTCCCCGAGATCCGAGGGTGAGGATCATTCGCACATCGAAAGGTTGGTCGAGGCCGAGTGGCCTTTGCCGCCCATTCTCGTTCATCGGCCCACAATGCGGGTCATCGATGGATTTCACCGCACATTCGCCGCGCGACTGAAGGGATTCACACATATTGATGCATATCTGGTGGACGGTTCCGAGGAACTCGCATTCATCGTCGGGGTACGCGAAAACACAACCCACGGCCTGCCGCTGTCCCTGAGCGATCGGCGCGCTGCCGCGGAACGCATCATGCGGACGCATCCGCACTGGTCGGATCGTTCGATCGCGACCACCGCCGGCCTGTCCGCGAAGACCGTGGCATCGATCCGCGGCCGGATCGACGACGATTCGCGATCGAGCCATCGCCTGGGAAGTGATGGCCGCCTACGACCCGTCGACACCAAATCGGCCCGGCGCACCGCAGCCGAGCTGATCCTGGCGCGCCCGGACGCATCCCTGCGCAGCATCGCTCAAGAAGTCGGCTTGTCCCCGTCCACCGTTCGCGATGTTCGCGCCCGGCTCGAACGCGGGGAGGATCCGCTCGTTCATTCGAACGAAAACAGAACTCCCCGTACCCCACCGGAGTCGGAGAGCAAACTCTCGGACACCCCCGATCGGCTGACACCCCCTTCGCCTCCCGAGAAGCCGGCGGATCTCGGCGCCCTGCTGGCCCTGCTGGCCCGGGACCCGGCGCTGCGTATGAGCGCCAGCGGCCGCGACCTCCTGCGCTGGATGCATCAGCACGCGGTGAAGAGCACCGATATCGAGAAAATAGCCGACGCCATGCTCCCGCATACCCGGGACCACATCATCGAATTCGCGTATCAATGCGCGGTCAATTGGTCGAATATCGCCCAGGATCTGCAAAATCGCCCGGGCGCGACGCAGAACAACTAATTACTGGAGTAGTCGACATGTCAAAGATTGCAGTCCTCACGAGCGGCTTGCAGTACGATATCGTCGGAAAGAATCCGGAACGTCGGGCGGCGATCGCCGCGGCGACCGCACATGTGGCGGGATTCTTGTCCGATCTGCGGAAACGCGGCTATCCCGTCTTTCACCTGCAGCTCATCAACGAACCCGACGATCCCCTCGCCGAGCGGTACGACGGCCGTGTCCCCGCGCTGCGCGGCACGGCGGGCGCCGAGGTGATCCGGGACTTCCTCGAGCCGGACGATATCGTTCAGGAGCGGAGCAAGGACAGCGGATTCTACGAGACCGATCTGCACGAACGGCTCCAGGCAATCGGGGTCGAGACCCTGATTCTCATCGGTCTGCAAACCCAGATCTGCATTCAGACGACGGCGGCCGACGCATTCTTCCGCGGATACATTGTCGGCGTGCCCAGCGACTGCGTATTCTCCGCTGTCGAAGCCGATCGGCAGCGCGCACTCGAATGGCTCGAGGGCTACTGCGCCACGGTCGCCGATTCCGAGGAGATTCTGCGGACGATCGATGAGAACGGCGGTCTCCCCCGGAAGGAGACCAAGACACCGTGACCCTCGCAACCCAGCAGATCCAACTCGACCACGGCACCGGCGCGACACTGTCGAGCGAACTCGTGGCATTCATCGCGGAGACCTTGGGCGACGTCTATGTGGGCGAGATGGAGGACAGTGCCGTCCTCGCGGTGGAGGGCAGCCGTATCGCGATGACCACGGACAGCTTCGTGGTCGACCCTCCGTTCTTCGGCAATGGCGACATCGGAAAGATCGCGGTGTGCGGAACCGTCAACGATCTCGCGGTCTCGGGAGCGGCTCCGCGGTATCTCACGCTCGGAATGATCCTCGAGACGGGACTGCCGTTCGACCGCCTGTCCCGAGTGCTGACCTCCATCAGGGACACTGCTCGCGAAGCCGGCGTGCAGATCGTGTGCGGCGATACGAAGGTCGTGCGTGCCGGGGAAGCGGATCAGTTGTACCTCAACACAAGTGGGGTCGGTTTCTTCGGCCGGGAGCCGCTTCGGATGGACGCCGTGCGCCCCGGGGATGCGGTCATCCTGTCCGGTCCCCTCGGTAATCACACTGTGCATCTGCTGTCGATCAGGGAGGGTCTCGGCTTCGAAAGCCGGGTCCTCAGCGATTGCGCACCCCTCAACACCATGATCGACGGCGTTTTCGCCGCGGTGCCGACCGGATCGATTCGCTCGATGCGCGATGTCACCCGCGGCGGACTCGCGGCGGTGCTGCACGAGTACGCGGGCAAGTTGGACAAGACAATCCGGATCGAGGCTCCGGCATTGCCCATCCAGCACGAGACCGCGATGGCTGCGGACATGCTGGGGATCAATCCACTGCACTGTGCCAACGAGGGCTGTGTGGCGATCTTCATCGATCCCGAGGCGACCGATCAGGTGCTCGCCGCGCTCCACGCGCACGAGTACGGCCGGCACGCCGTGGCGATCGGCGAAGTGACCGCACTCGATGGCGCGGTGGTCGTTCTCCGGGATTCCGCCGGCCGCGAATCCACACTGCAACCTCTCCGCGGCGCCGAGCTGCCCCGGCTGTGTTGAACCGATGTCATGACCGAACATGCGACCTGGAAAATCAGGGTTACCGGCGTCGTTCAGGGCGTGGGCTATCGCCCGTTCGTCTACAAGCTCGCCCGTGAAAGGCACTTGGCCGGATGGGTTCGCAACGATCCCGAGGGCGTGCTCATCGAGGCGAGCGGCCACGAGTCCGTGCTGCGACGCTTCAGCGAGGAATTGGCGAGCAAGGCTCCGGAGTTGGCCCGCGTCGACGGGGTGGTAGCTCTCAGCAGATCGGCGGGGCGGTCGGCGGCCACCGATTTCGAGATCGTGCACAGTGCGCACAGCGGAGCGAAAGTCGCTCTGGTGCCCGCGGATACGCATGTGTGTGCCGACTGTCTGGCCGAGTTGCGCGATCCGGCCGATCGCCGTTACCGGTACCCGTTCATCAACTGCACGAACTGCGGTCCACGGTATTCGATCATTCGCGGACTTCCGTACGACCGGTCGCAGACCACGATGCGCTCGTTCACCATGTGCCAGAGGTGCGACCGCGAGTATCGGGATCCGATGAGCCGGCGCTTTCACGCACAGCCCAATGCCTGTGCGGACTGCGGACCTCGTCTGTTCCTCGCCGACCGGCAGGGAGCGGTCCTCGAGGGCGAGGACGCATTGCGCCGGTGCGCACGGGAATTGACGGCGGGGCGGGTCGCGGCCATCAAGAGTGTCGGGGGCTTCCACCTCGCCGTGGATGCGTGCCGCGCCGAGTCGGTGGCCGTGCTCCGCGAGCGCAAACGCCGGGATTCGAAACCCTTCGCCGTCATGGTTCGGGATCTGGCCACCGCCCATCGGATCGTGGAACTGTCCGCAGCGGAGGAAGCACTGCTGCGGTCGCCCGCGCGGCCGATCCTGTTGGCGCGCAAGCGTTCCGGCGCGCTCCCGGAAAGCGTCGCCCCGAGGAATCCGAATCTGGGCCTGATGCTGCCCTCGGCACCGCATCATCACCTGCTGCTGGACGAATCCGGTCTGGACACGGTGATCATGACGAGTGGAAACATCTCCGGCTATCCGATAGTCCATCGCAACGAGGATGCGCTCCGACAGCTTTTCGAGATCGCCGACGTGATCCTCTACCACGACCGTGAAATCGAGATCCGGGTCGACGATTCCGTGGTCCGGTTGTCCGCCCACGCCGAGTTGGACGGGCCCCTGGTGACGTTCCTGCGCAGAGCGCGCGGGTATGCGCCCTATCCGGTGGACGTCGGTCGTCCGCTGGCTCCGCTCGTCGCCTATGGCGCCGAACTCAAGACGACGGTGGCCCTCTCCGCCGGTTCCCGGGTCTTCCTGAGCCAGCACATCGGCGACCTGAAGAACGACGAAACCTTTGCCGCTCATCGCAAGACGGCGGCACACCTGGCGTCGCTCTATGATCTGGAGCCCGCGGCGGGTGTCTACGACATGCACCCGCAGTTCCGCTCCAGCAGTGCGCACGAGGGCATCGGCGAACCGGGCGATCCCGTGTTCGTCCAGCATCATCACGCTCATATGGCCGCGTGCATGGCGGAGAATCGGCTCACCGGACAGGCCATCGGTGTGGTGTTCGACGGAGCCGGCTACGGCACCGACGGCACCATCTGGGGCGGGGAATTCCTGGTGGGCGGCTTCGAAAAGTTCGATCGGGCAACGCATTTGCGACGTCTGGCACTGATCGGCGGTGACCGAGCGGTGCACGAACCGATTCGAACCGGGGTATCGGTCGCCCTGGACGCATTCGGCGATATCGACACGGCCGTCAAGGCGTTCCCGGCGATCGGCCGGCTCGAGCCGGATCGCCGGCACGTGTATTCGACGATGCGAGCGCAAGGAATCAATTCGCCCGAGGTATCGAGCATGGGCCGGCTCTTCGACGGCGTGGCCGCCCTCCTGGATATCTGCTGCTACGCCGAGTACGAGGCCCAGGGCCCGATCGAGTTGGAGGGCCTGCTCGAGCGTGACCTCGCCATGGCCGACGGATACGAGTTCGACTACACCACAACCGAAGTCGACTTCGGACCGGTGATCCGCGCGATCGCCGCGGACCTCGCCGCCGGCCTGCCGCTCCCGCAGATCAGCCGTCGGTTCCATTCCGGTGTGGTCACCATGGTCCGGCGGCAATGCCGCGAGATCTCCCGTGCCACCGGCATCCGGCAGGTCGTCCTCTCCGGCGGCGTATTCCTCAACGAATTCCTCCTGGTCAACTCCCTCACGATCCTCGAGCGCGACGGATTCGACGTCTACAGCCACCGCCACGTCCCCCCGAACGACGGAGGCATAGCCCTCGGCCAGCTGCTTGTCGCGGACCACCGGCGCGCCCTCGGGAACGGACGGGTCGGGTGAGGGCCGAGGTGTAGTTGGTGGACTCGCGCCCGCCGAGCTGATACCCGTCCTGCACCGACCGCACTGCCCTACGCTGACCGCCATGGAAGCAGCCGACGTCCTCGACCTGCACCGGGCCTGCGCCCGGGCCGGCATCACGATCTGGATCGACGGCGGCTGGTGCGTGGACGCGCTGCTGGGCGAGCAGACCCGCCCGCACAGCGACCTGGATATCGCGGTGCGCCGCGGCCAGGCCGATCGGGTGCGCGAAATCCTCACGGGGATGGGCTATCTCGCCGACCCCCGGCCGGACCGCACGGCGTGGAACTACGTCATGTCCAAGGGCCCGGACACCTCGGTCGACATTCACGTGTTCGACCACGACGCCGACGGTCGTGTCACCTACGGCATCGAATATCCCGCCGATTCCCTGACCGGCACCGGCACCATCGACGGCGAAAAGGTCGACTGCATCGCGGCCCCTTGGATGTTCACCTTCAAAACCGCGTACCCGCCCGCCCCCAAAGACCGCGCCGACGTCCAGGCCCTCGCCGCCAAATTCGGCTTAGCCATCCCCGACTCGCACCGATAGCCGGAACTACCAGCGGACCATGGGCATCGGGCGCGTCGGATGGGTCAGCGCATACCGGGCGGCTTGCCGGGCCAGGAATGCGTGGAATCCGACATAGGGCAACTGTGCGACAACAGCTTTCACCTCGGCCGGGGTCACCGGTCGATGAAGCAGCCCGCGTGTCACATCGATACGGTCGGCGATGCGGAAGGTCTCGGCCAACCGATCGTCGACGCCGCGAAGGCGATGATGCTCGAGCACCATCCGACGTGCAGTCTCGATATCGCCGATACCGAATTCAGCAGCGTGACCGCCCACCAGATCCGCCGACGCATCCAAATAGTCCCAGCTTCCCCCCGTCCAGATCCCCAGATCGTGCACCGCCCACGCCAGCGCCGCGACATCCGGCACCGCCTCCCCCAGCAACAACTGCTGATAGTTCAAACAGCGCAGCACATGATTCCGGTACACCGGCAAGGAATCACCGATCTCCCGCCGATGCTGATCGAGCACGGCATCCACAATCGGATGAGAACCCAGGATCTGCATCCGATCATCATGTCGCATCGACCCATGATGCGGTGGGTATGCTCGTCATCCCAGCGGTCGGCCAGGCGATGTCGTCGACGGCGAGCCAGGAGGTTACGGCGACGGCGGTGGGGGTGATGCCGGAGAAGGCGACTATGTCGCGGTGGAGGTGGGATTGGTCGGCGTAGCCGGATTCGGCGGCGACGCGGGCCGGGTCGGTGCCGGCGGCGAGGCGGTGGACGGCGTGGTCGAAGCGGATCAGGGTGGCGGCTCGTTTGGGGGGCAGGCCGAGTTGGGTCTGGAATCGGGACCACAGGCGTTTGCGGGTCCAGCCGAGTTCGTCGGCGAGGGCGTCGACCCGGACCAGGCCGCGACCGGAGCGGATGCGGCGCCAGGCCCAGACCACCTCCGGGTCGGCCGATGGCGCGTCCGCGTAGCGGCGGGCGAGCAGGGCCTCGATCAGTGCGAAACGTTGGTCCCACGACGGGGTTTCGGCCAGTTGTTCGCGGATGAGCGCGGACTCGCGACCCCACAGGGCGTCCAAAGGCACCAGGGCATCGGATAATTCGGCGAGGGAGACGCCCAGGAGCGGACCCGCGATCAGGGGAGACAGGCGCACCTGCACGCATTCGATCTGCGCGCCGCGCACGCGCCGGGTGCCGGTCCCGAGCCCGCCGACCAGGCTGCCCCCGCAGCGGCCTGCAGCGTCGTCGACGGTGACCGCGCCGGGGCCGAACTCCAGCAGCAGGGTGATGTCGGGATGCGGCAGCGCCAGCTGGTCAACAGGATTCACCCCGTGATCGCGGAACCCGGCCATGCGGATGCCGGGGAGCCGGCCGGGCCGCGAGGGGCAGACGACATCCCAGACAGGTTCGGGTGCGGTGACGCGCACGCCTTCATGGTGAAGGCCGCGGAACATTTGTTCAAGCCGGGAGGTAGCGGCGACGGCGACAGTTAGTGCGTGAATTCTTCAGCTCTACTCCCCGACCATTCGCAGCCAGCGCAGGCCGGGCGCCGCGCCCGGAAACGCGGCCCGCGCCGCCCGATAGCCGCTGCTGTCGTCGGCGCGATGCTCGTGCTCGGCAGCGCAGCGGTGACGGCACCGCAGAGCGCCGCGGCCACCGGCGATTCGACGCTGACCATCGACGGCCAGGACATCCATGTCAGCCAGGACGGTCCCACCGGCGATCCGGCCCTGGTATTGATCCACGGCCTCGGCGCCTCCGCCCACTGGTGGGACCGGCTGACTCCACTGCTGCCCGGCTATCACGTCATTCGCGTCGACCTGCTCGGCCACGGCGGATCCGCCAAACCCGTGGGTGACGAGTATTCGATTCCGCAACAAGGACATCGGGTCGCCGGTGTGCTGGACCAGCTCGGCATCCGGCACGCGCTCGTCGTCGGCCACTCCACCGGTGGCGCGGTCGCCACCTCGGTCGCCGAACAACGCCCCGATCTGGTGACCGGCCTGGCCCTGATCGACGCCGGCCCCGCCATGAGCGACGACACCTCCGAAAGCCCGGCCTCCCAACTGCTCACCACCCCCGGCGTCGGCGACCTGCTCTGGCAGGTTCGCACCGACGACCTCCTGCGTCAGGCCCTGCACAGCGCCTTCGCCACCGACACCTACCCGATACCCCAGCAGTTCGTCGACGACCTGCGCGGCATGACCTACCACGCTCTCATCGCGACCGACGCCGCCAGCACCGACTACATCACCCGGCGCACCCTCCCGGACCGCCTCACCGACCTCGGCAAACCCCTCCTGGTGATCTTCGGCGACCAGGATCGCCGCTGGCGCCCCGACACCGCCACGGACGAATACCGCAGCGTCCCCGGTGCGACAGTAACCACCATCCCCGACGCAGGACACTCCCCCTTCATCGAGAACCCCTCGCGCACCGCCGCAATCCTGTTGCCCTTCACCAGGATTCACGCCTCGTGAGCGGCCCCGAAACCGTCAGGAGAGGACCACGCGGCGTCGGGATCGAGCGCGGGCCTATGGTGGTCACAGGGAAAGGCAGGTAGCTGAGCCGACGGAGGCGGTCGTGGCAACCGAGGACAGGAAGCGAGCAGCACACCGCGCCCTGGTGGACCGGGTGCTGAACGGGACGGGCGCGGCGCCGGAAGACCTGCGCGCCCGCGCCTTTCACAATGCCGATCTTCCGCCCCCGTTGCGCGAGCTCATCGACAAGGTCGCCACCAGGCCGACGCAGACCGCCGACGCGGACTTCGCCGCCGCGGAGGCCGCGGGCTACAGCCAGGATCAGCTCTTCGAGCTGGTCGTCTGCGCGGCGGTCGGCCAGTCGGCCCGGCTGTACGAGGCCGGGCTCGCCGCCCTGGCAGCCGCAGAGGAGGACGCCTGATGCGCCCGGATGTTCTCAACGACGGCTACCGCCCGGCGACCAAGCTCCTGTTCGGCCTCATCAGACTGTTCTCCCGCCAGCCCGTGCCCGATGCCGCCAAGCTGGTCTTCTACCGCCCCGACTTCTATGGCGCCCCGGCGAAAACCTTCACGCACGAGGCCATGCGCGGCCCCTCGGCCTGGTCGGTCGCCGACCGGGAACTGATGGCCGCCTATATCTCCAAGGTCAACGAATGCGACTTCTGCATCGGTGCGCACACCGCCACCTCCGCCCAGGCCTACGCGGATGACGACCGTGTCCGATCGGTGCTGACCGATGTGGATTCGGCGCCGATCGAGGACGGTCTGCGGGCAACCCTCCGGATGCTCGGCATACTCACGCGCGAGGGCGCGGTGACCAGCGCGGACATGCGCAACGTGCTATCGGCCGGCGTCACACCGCAGCAGATCGAGGACGCCCTGGCGATCTGCGCAGCGTTCAACACGACCAACCGTCTCGCGGACGCCTTCGACTTCGCACTCCTCAGCCCGGCGGCCTTCCGGGCGGGTGCCGAGTACCTGCTCAAACGCGGATACCGCTAGATCATCGGTCCTGGCAACGATCACGGTGTTTGGTGGTGCGCTTGTAACGGCGGCCGCTCGGGATCGGTTGGGACGCATTGGATCTGCGGAGTTCGTGACGCTGACGCCACGCGGTGAGGTCGGGGCGTTCCGCCGGTGCCGAGCCGGCACTATCGGCAGGTGCGGGCTTCATGGGTCCCCCCTGGGTGATTCGAATCCGTGGACGCGAACACGGTAGGGGGTACAACGCCCGGGCTCCAGCGAATATTGCCGGAGCCAGGGTCAGCGGGTGGCGCCGGAATCCGGCAGCGAACCGGGAGCGTCGAAGGGCACCACGGGTTCTCGCACGCCCATGGCCTGCTGCGCGCCGCCTGGGTACGGACCGTAGGTGATGGCGGAACCGTACTGGGGCCCGGCGAGCACGGCCGGATCGGGGCGGCTGCCGCCGAACGGGAGGAATTGGCCGCTACCGAGATCGTCGGAGGTGCTGAGGGCGGTCAGCAGGAGCGCCACCACGGCCGCGGCCAGCGGCTGGGCGATCAGCGCGGCCCAACCCTCCACGGCGGGAGCGAAATTCACGATGGTGTGGAGGGCGGGATGCTGGGGGCGGGTGTGCAACTGGTCGGCGACGGCCTCCCCCACCACCTTCATCAGGAGGGCGCCGCCCAGCGAGCCGAGCAGAATGCCCGACAGCAGCACGGGCCCCCGTGCCCGGCGCCAGCGCCAGGACGCGGCCGTGCCGAGGACACCGAGCACGATGCCGATCAGCACGAAAATGGCGAAGGCATCGAAACGATGCATGCTCTCGCCGGTGAGGGCGGTGCCGCGGTCGGTTTCGACCACCAGCAGCTGCTCGGCGGGAGCGAGGAACGCCCACACCACCCCGGCCAGGGCGCTCACCGCGACGAGGACGGTGCACACCACCGCCGCCGCGCGCACTTCCCGCATCAGTACGTCGACGCGTAGTCCGCCCGGCTCGGCGGTGAGTGTGGTTGCCACTAGCGGTGTTCCAGGCTCGTGGAGTCGAGAACACCGTGGCGGGAGCATTTCGCCCACCAGCCGTCGGGGCTGACCTGCACGATCATGCGGCGGCCGCACTGTTCGCAGAAGCGCGGGGGCTCGAGGCCCAGAGCGGCGGCCGCGGGAACCGGATCATCCAGACCCGGCACGATCCGCTTACCCGTGAAAGGGTTGTAGCGCTCCTCGATGTCCACGATCACCTCGATGGATCCTTCGTGTCTCAATAGCAGTGCACGGTAAAGCGGGCCGGAGAGACCGTACCGCCACGGTACCGGTTTTCCATAGCCCGCTCGTCTCAGAGGGTTTCGTTGAGCGCCTTGATCGGCATCTTGAGCTCACCGAGCAGATCGATGTCGGCCTCGGCGGGACGGCCCAGGGTGGTCAGGTAGTTGCCGACGATGACGGCGTTGATACCACCGAGGATGCCCTGCTTGGCGCCCAGGTCGCCGAGGGTGATCTCACGGCCGCCCGCGAAACGCAGGATGGTGCGCGGGAGGGCCAGTCGGAAGGCCGCGACGGCGCGCAGGGCGTCGGCGGCGGGCAGCACCTCGAGGTCGCCGAAGGGGGTGCCCGGGCGCGGGTTGAGGAAGTTCAGCGGAACCTCGTCGGGCTCCAGTTCGGCCAGCTGCGAGGCGAATTCGGCGCGCTGCTCCAGGGATTCACCCATGCCGAGGATGCCGCCGGAGCAGACCTCCATGCCCGCCTCGCGCACCATGCGCAGGGTGTCCCAGCGCTCGTCGTAGGTGTGGGTGGTGACCACGTTCGGGAAGTGCGAGCGCGCGGTCTCGAGGTTGTGGTTGTAGCGGTGCACGCCCATGGCGGCCAGCTGATCCACCTGCGCCTGGTTGAGCATGCCGAGCGAGCAGGCGACCTGGATGTCGACCTCGTTGCGAATGGCCTCGACGCCCGCGGCGACCTGCGCCATCAGCCGCTCGTCCGGACCGCGCACCGCGGCCACGATGCAGAACTCGGTGGCGCCGGTCTTGGCGGTCTGCTTGGCGGCCTCCACCAGCGACGGGATGTCCAGCCACGCCGCGCGCACCGGGGACTGGAAAAGGCCGGACTGCGAACAGAAGTGGCAGTCCTCCGGGCAGCCGCCGGTCTTGAGCGAGATGATGCCCTCGACCTCGACCTCGGGCCCGCACCACTTCATGCGCACGTCGTGCGCCAGGCCGAGCAGCTCCTCGAGCCGGTCGTCGCCGAGGCGCAGCACCTCGAGGGTCTGGTCCTGGGTCAGGCCGACGCCGCGCTCGAGCACCTGCTCGCGGGCGATGGCGAGAATGTCATCGCCTGCTGTGGTCACAGCATCGGTGGTGACGGCTGCCTGAGTCATGTCCGCGCGAATCCCTTCATCCGACCGATGTGGCCGAGCAACTTGAACGGTGTTCAGGGTAGGCTAGCAGTCCGGTACGTGAGCCGGAACACGAGAGGGTCGGGTTTTTCAGTGCAACTCCATCGCACGGACGTGGTCGACGGGGCCATCGCCATTCTCGACCAGTACGGTCTGGCGGATCTGACCATGCGCCGGCTGGCAAGCTCGCTGCACGTCCAGCCCGGTGCGCTGTACTGGCACTTCCCCAACAAGCAGGCGCTGCTCGGTGCGATCGCCGACCGGATTCTCGCGCCCATGGACGAACCGGTCCGGGCCGACGAATGGTCCAAGCAGATGACCGAATTGGCGCACCGGCTGCGCGAATGCCTGCTGGCCTATCGCGACGGCGCCGAATTGGTCTCGGCCACCTACGCTTCCCGCCTCACCACCAGCAAGGGCCGGGAACGCCTGGCCAGCGCCGCGATTCGCGCGGGCATGACGCGCGAGGAAGCCGAACTCGCCGCCTACACGCTGCTGTACTACGTGCTCGGCCAGACGGTGGACGAGCAGTCGCGCATCCAGATGGATTCCGCGGGCGCCCTGACCGAGGAGAACTCGCCGCTCTACGACATGCCCGACGCCACCGCCCGTTTCGACTTCGGGCTCCAGCTGTTCGTCAGCGGCGTCCGCCACCTGCTGGGCAGCCGCATCCGCTGATCCGCCCCGCCGCCGACGACGCCGTACGCTGATTCGCCGATCGGGTCAGCGCCCGACCGAGAAGACCGCCGCCTCGTCGGCCTGCACCTGCCGCACGAACGGCACCACCTGCTGCTCGATGACCGTGTTGTACTCCTTCGGCCGCTCGATCGGGTTGGCGTGCCCGGTGGTTCGCGTGGTCACCACCAGCAGTGTCCCGTTCACGCCACCGACCTGGTCGATCAGCGCCTGGTGCGAGTACTCCACATCCACGATCGGATCGTCGTACGGGTTGTGCGGCCGGATGAACACGATGGCCGGACGTGGTTTGCCCGCAGCGGGTTTGGACAGCGCCCGCAGATCGTCGACCGCGCCGCCGGCCACGATGGCCTTGAACTGGGCCTCGATCAGGCCGTTGCTGGCGGCATTGGTGTTCAGGATCTTGTCGCGCAGAACGTTCTGCAGGGCCGCGCGGAACTCGTCGCCACGGATCACATAGCGTCCGCCGACGAAACTCTCATGGCGCGCATACGTTTCCACGATCAGCCGCAGCAGCCGGCTCTCCCGCGCGCCGGGCACCCAGCCCATCCAGCGCAGCATTTCCTCACCCTGGTCGCGGCTCTCGGGGCGGACCGCGTTCAGATCCACCGGCGTGCAGTCCAGGATCACCGCCCGCACCCGCTTCCTGCTGTCCTGGTGCAGGTGCTTGGCGATCTCCAGCGCGATGACCCCGCCCATGCTGTGCCCGGTCAGCACCACGTTCGGCACCTTGGCCGCGTCGGTGACCTTCACGATCAGATCCGAGATGACCTTGGTGTCGATACCGGCATTGTCGTAGCGCACCGCCCACACCGATCCCAGCCGCCGCAGCGAGGGCAGCGCCCGGGCGGTGTCACTGGCGTCGAGGACACCCAGCCCGACCAGATCGAAGACGGCGGTGTCGCCGGCCTGCGGATCCGACGGGCCCGCGATGGGCAGCACGGCGGGTTCGGTGCGCGCCAGCCGCGCCTGCTCCGGCAGCACGTCCAGACCCATGTATTCGGCGAAGGCGCCCAGCGCCACCAGCGGCACCAGGCTCAGCCGCAGGACCAGCAGCCGGGTCCGCCGCCAGCGGACCCAGCCGACGCCCGAACGGGTCGCGCGCAGGCGCGCGCGACGCCGCCGGTCGTCGTAGTCGGCGACGCCGGACGGATTCGGAAAACCCGGCAGCGCCATACCAATCAACTGTACGAATTTCCGGCTGGTCATCCAGGCTTGTTCTGCCGGTCATCTCCTGGTAGCGCACAGGTCATTTCGGTGGGCAGCGGTCATCTCCGCGCAATCCAGCGGGATCGAGGGCGATTTCCCGGGCAGTGTCAGTGGATTTCGCGGGCGGTGTCAGTCCTCGGCGGCCTGCTCGGCGTGCTCGGCGAGTTTGGCCAGGGCCGCGCGGAAGCCGATCTCGTTCTCGTCGGGCGAGAGTCCGGGCGGCAGGTTCTCGTGGTACGCCGTCACGCGGGTCCCGCCCGGGACGTCGTCGAGGGTGTATGTCACCGTCATCTCGCCACGCAGTTCCGGGTCGTCCGTTTCGAATTCGAGGGTCTGCACCACCTCGCGATCGGGCACGACCCGGGCGAACACACCGTGGAAGGTGTCGGTGTGCGGGGCCGTCTTCCCAGCCCGGGTGTGCAGGTCGTAGGTCAGCGAGATCCGGATCCGCCCGCCGACGCGGGGATCGAACTCATGGATGCGACTGGTCATGCCGTCGGGAACCATCCACGTGCGCACCGAATGCGCATCCAGGAGCGCCCGGAAGACATTCGGACGCGGGGCACCGACGAACTTCTCGACTCGAGTGGAAGGCACCGCGCCACCCTACGCCCGATGTGATGAAGATCACGACAACTCCGCCGAGCTGTCCGATACGTCCTCGGGCGCGACCGGCAGCGCGAGCGTGGCCAGGGTGCCGCCGCCCGGCGCCGGAGCCAGGGTCACCGAACCGGAATGGACGGTCGCCACCCATCGCACCAGTGACAGGCCGATGCCGTGATGCCCGCGCGCCCCGACCGCGCCGCGCCGGAAGGGATCGGCGAGCGCGGGATCCAGGCCGGGCCCGTGATCGCGCACCAGCACCTGCCCCGCCGCCACCCGCACCTCCACGGGCGTGCCGCCGTGCACCAGGGCATTGTCGATGAGATTGCGGACCGCCAGGGCCAGCAGATCCGGATCCGCCCGCACCGCAGTGGGTTCCGCGGTGAGGGTGACGTCGCCGCCGCATTCCGCGACCACGCCCTCCACCAGCTGGTCCAGGTACAGGCGCTGCCGATC
The DNA here is from genome assembly GCF_042754085.1 of Nocardia sp. NPDC059236. Lineage (NCBI taxonomy): Bacteria > Bacillati > Actinomycetota > Actinomycetes > Mycobacteriales > Nocardiaceae > Nocardia > Nocardia sp. NPDC059236. Next base: position 122,635 of record NZ_JBHZAF010000023.1, on the reverse strand, counting down.
CAGTTCGCCCACACCGGTTTCGGCGCGGGTACGGGCCAGCAGCCCGGCCACCATGCGGCCCATGCGGTCGGTGAGCGCGCGGGCGTCGGTGACCGCGCGCCGGGTGTCGGCCGGATCACGCAGCGCGGCATCCAGATAGAGCCGCAAAGTGGCCAGGGGCGTGCGTAATTCGTGCGAGGCCTCGGACAGGAAGCGCTCCTGCTGGTCGAGCATGCGCACCGCCGGGCGCATGCTCACCCCGGACAGCAGGTGCCCGGCCAGGGCGGCCAGCGCCACCAGGGTCAGCCCGCCGGCCCACAGGGCCACGACCAGGCTGCGGTGGTCGCTCGCCCCCGGCGCCGGGTCGCCGCCCGCGAAAACGACGGCGCCGACGGTGGAGTCGTTGTCCCAGGCCGGGGCCGCCGCCAGCCGTACCGGATTGCCGTCGCGGTCGGTGCGGCTGTGCCACTGGGTGTCCTCGGCATCGGCGGCCTGCTGCGCGAGTCCGGTCAGGTCCGCGGGCAGTCCGGATCGCCTGTGCACGAACAGTTCCTGCCAGCGGCCGTTCTGGTCGCGGACCAGAATCGCGACGGCGCTGGGTCCGCTCGCCAGATCGTCGTCGCCGCGCACGGTCTCCAGATCGATGCCGCCGTCCTCGTTCCAATACACCTCGCGCGCCAGCCCGGTCACCACCCGGTCGACGCCCGCATCCAGGGCCTTCTCCCGCGAATGCCCATCGATGGAGGCCGCGAGGGACGCGAGCACGATCAGGCAGACGGCGGTCAGCGCGGTGAACAGCCCGGTCAGCAGCCACCGCGTGCGCCGCAGCCGGCCCGGCGTGGTCGGTTGCGACGTGGGCCCGCTTCGCCGCCGGCGGGCGAGCCGGCCGCGCGAATCATGGTCCGCCGCACCGGGATCGGCGTCCGCCGGTCGCGCGCCCGCCTCACCGGGACGGCCGTGGGATGTCGTGCGCCTCCGGAACTTCACGGCGTGATGGTGAAACCGGCGCCGCGGACGGTTTCGATGAGGGGCGGGGCGCCGAGCTTGCGGCGCAGCTGGGCTACCACGACGTCGACCACGTTCGACGCGGGTTCGGCCATTTCGTCCCAGCAGCATTCGATGAGTTCGGCGCGGGTCACGACGGTTCCGGCGCGGACCGCGAGGAGCTCCAGGACACCGAACTCCTTGGGAGTCAAGGTGAGCAGTGTGCCCGCGCGGTGGACGCGGCGGCGCGGCCGGTCCACCACGAGGGTGCCGACGACCGTGCGGGTGGGTGCGGGCAGCTCCCGGCGGCGGCACAGCGCGCCCACGCGGGCGGCCAGTTCGTCCATGGCGAACGGCTTCACGACGTAGTCGTCGGCGCCGTGGGCGAAGCCGTCGAGCCGGTCGGCGAGGGCATCGCGGGCGGTGAGCATGACGACCGGGGTGCGCTGCCCGGAGTCCCGATGGGCGCGCACCAGGTCGAGGCCGTCGCCGTCGGGCAGGCCGCGGTCGACGACCAGGCAGTCGTAGGTGTTGACGGTGATCTTCAGGTCGGCGTCGGCGCAGTCGCGGGCCAGGTCCACGGCGAAACCGGCCGCGCGCAGCCCGGCCGCGACCTCGTCGCCCAGATTCCTGTCGTCCTCGCACACGAGTACCCGCACCTGCGCAATTACAGCATCCGTACCGGTCACGCGGCCACGACCCCGGGCAGCGGACGCGGGGAACCGGGCAGGACGTCCGCGGCCGGGACGCCGAACCAGCTCTCGGCGAGGGTGGCGTAGAACTCGGTCATATCGACCGTGGCGCGCAGATTGCCGTCCGCGTCGAGGGCGTGCAGTGATGGTGTTTCCCCGAAGACGCCGGGATTCGTCGGCCCGAGCAGCAGGGCCGTCCCGGCCGCGCCGTGGTCGAGGCCGTCCGAGTCGTTCACCGGGACGCGGCGGCCGAATTCGCTGTACGCGGCGACGAGCACGCGATCGGCGATACCCCGGGCGGCCAGGTCCCGGCGGAAGGCGGCCAGCGCCGTGTCGAGCTCCCGCATCAGGGTCTCGTAGCGGCGCGGGTGCTTCGAATGGGTGTCGAAGTCCGCGCCCATCGGGACGTGCACGATGCGCAGGCCGTGGTTGTCGTCGGCGAGCAGCCGTGCGGCCAAACGCAATTGGACCCCCAGGTCACTGCCCGGGTAGCCGTCCGCGGCCGCCGGGAGGGTGGCCGCCACATCCGAGAACCGCAGGGCGGACGCGCTGCCCGCCCGGGCGGTGGCGAAGAGCGGTGCGTCGGCGCGGTCGGGGTGCGCCATGGCCCGCTGGGCGGCCAGCCAGGCGGCGCGGACGTTCTCGTCCTCGAAAACCGGGAACAGGCCGTCGTTTCCGGCATCCACGGACAGTGTGGTGACCCGTTCGCAGGCGAGCGCCGGTGTGGCGCCGACACCCAGCGACACGCCCACCGCGGGTGCGGCCGGGTCGCCGAGATGGTCGCAGAGCCGCCCGAGGAATCCGGTGTCCGGGCGGGCAGTGCCCTCGGGATCGCCGGTCTGCCAGCGGTGCAGCATCTCGAAATGCGACAGATCGGGTTTGGCGGTGCCCACGCCCGGAATCACCGAGACGCCTGCGGCGGCCAGTTCTCTCAGCTGCGGATGCAGGCCGAGCGCGCCGTCGATGGCGTGCACGTGCTCGGCGGCGATGGCGGTGCCGCGCCGCAGGTCGCGGTAGCGGGAGTCGGCGTAGGGCACGGCCATCGACAATCCGTCACTGCCGCCGGCCATTTCGATCACCACCAGCCGCCGCTTGTCGAGCGCCGCCGCCCGTACCGGCGCCGGCGGATGCCAGACCTCCGGCGCACCCGACGAGCCGAGCAGCCGATGGCCCGCCACCCCGCCGACCGCGGCCACCGCCCCGGCGCCGATACCCGCCCGCAGCACAGTGCGCCGATTCAACGAGACCATGGAAAGTCCTTCCGGTTCATGCCAGCGTGAATTCCGGCGAGGTGATGACCAGGGCCAGCAGGGCCGTCGCGGCCTGTTCCGGGTACCGGCGCAGTTCGAACGCCAGATCGCGGGCGGCGGTGCGGGTTCCGGGGCTCGGGTCGAAGATCGAGGCGCGGGTGAACGCGGCCGCGACCGGGTCGCCGGTCCCCGCGATCTCGGTCAGCGCAGGCGCGTTCACCGCCAGCGCCGCTCGCACGACGGCCGTACCCGGCGCGACCCACCGACTCCCCGGCGGCCAGCCCGCCACATTCGGCGGATAGAACGGCGATTGACCGAGCGCGGTCATCGTCTCGAAAGCGGTTGCCGCATTGTCGATCCCGCAGACGGCGAGGGCGGCGGTGACCCATTCGACCGGATAGCGCGGGCGCGTGTACCTCGCCTCCGCGAACGACGGATCGTGCAGGATCGCCGCCACCAGGGGCCGAATCTCCAAGCGCGCCTGCGTGAATACCGCAGCCAGCTCGGTCAGCCGCTGGTCCGAGGCGACCCGGCCGACCAGGAAGTGGTGCAGTTTCGCGGCGATGAACCGCGCGCTCTCGGGCCGATCGCACAGCACGTCGACGGCATCGCGGACGGTGGTCACCCGACGTCCCAGCAGCTCCACGGCCCGCTGATTCCCGGATTCCGGATCGAATGCCACCGACCCGTGGTCGTCGACACTCCACCCCGACAACGCGACCGCCGCGGCCTCCACATCCCGCTGCGTGTAGTTCCCCCGCCCAAGGGTGAACAACTCCATGAGCTCCCGCCCATGATTCTCATTGGGCGCCTGCGCTACCGAACCGGCACCGTCGAGCCATTGCAGCATGGCCCCGTCCACGGTCACCGCCTGCGCCAGCTCCCGGAAGTTCCCCAGCGCGAATTTCCGGAACAACAAATGCTGCCGCCACATCAGGTCCCAGGTATCGACCTTGTCGTGACTCGACGTGAAATGCCCATGCCAGAACCACACCATCTTCTCGTGTACCCCGGCCGCCGGATCCGCCACCGCCCGCAGCCACGAACCAACCGGCCCGCTCGACGCGGCATCGGCCTCCTCGTCGAACACCGGCGGCGCCGGCGTCAGCGGAGCGGCGGCCAGCACACTCTCGACGACATCCCCGCCACCGCCCCGGCCCACCAGGTCCTCCACCCGCCCCGGAAAGGGCCCGAAGGTGGTGCGCCGCAACACATGCGCAACGGCAGCCAACTCATCCATGCCCCCAGCATGCGGAACCGCCCGTTAGAAATTCATGAGGCAACCCACCCGCCACCTGTCCTCAGCATCGCGCCGGCGGCACTTCGCGTCGCCGGTGCGGCTAACAGACGGCGAGGATTGCGGCCCTACGAGGCACTGGCCCACCCCACCGATCGCTAGGAACGGGTCAGGAGGTGGCCGGCGGTCCAGGTCTGGTCGAACCAGGTGGGGGCAGCGGCGGTGAAATCGGGGGCGGGCCAGGAGCCGGCGCCGGCGGGGATGGAGCCGATGAGGTCGACGCCGGTTACGGCGGGGAGGTCGGTGCGGTTGCACTCGGAGGCGAGATCCGGGGTGGCGGGCCAGGATCCGATGACGAGACCTACGCAGGGGACGCCGGCGGCGGTCAGGGCTCGGGTGGTCAGTTCGCTGTGGTTGAGGGTGCCAAGACCGGGGGCCGCTACCAGTAGCACCGGGGCGCCGAGTTTTTGGGCCAGGTCGAGGAGTGTGAAGTCGCCGATGCGGACGAGCAGACCGCCGGCGCCCTCGACCAGGACGAGGTCCGCGTCTGCGCAGGACTCGATGCCGGCGATGGTCTCGGACAGGGTCAGCAGCGGTCGGCCGCAGCGCCGGGCGGCGGTGTCGGGTGCCAGGGGCTCCGGGTAGCGGGCCAGTTCCAGGGTGCGGGTGACCCCGCTCAATCGGGTGATTTCGGCAAGGTCGCCGGGTTCACCGGGGGCTACGCCGGTTTGGGCCGGTTTGCAGACGGCGACGTCCAGACCGGCGGCGCGGGCGGTCGCCGCCAGGGCCGCGGTGACGATGGTCTTGCCGACGTCGGTGGAGGTTCCGGTGATGAACAGGAGGCGGCTCATGCCGGGACCACCTGCCGCCCACGGGCTTCGGCGAGGACCTCGCCGAGAACGGTTGCGATGGTGGCCAGCTCGGCCTCGGTGAGGTCGGCGCGGGCGGTCAGGCGCAGGCGGGAGGTGCCCTCGGGGACCGACGGCGGGCGGAAGCAGCCGACGCTGAGACCGCGGGCGCGGCAGGCCTGGGCGGCGTCGTAGGCGACCTGGGCATCGCCGAGGACGACCGGTACGACGGCCGAATCCGGTTGGCCGACACCGGCGATGCGGGCCAGATCGGCGGCGCGGTCGAGCACCCGCTGGGCCATCGCGGGGTCGCGGCGCAGCAGCCGCAGGGCCGCGCGGGCCGCGCCGACGGCGGCGGGCGCCAGGCCGGTGTCGAAAATGAAGGTGCGAGCGGCGTCGATGAGGTGGGCGCGCACCCGCTCGCTGGCCAGCACCGCGCCGCCCTGGGCGGCAAAGGCTTTGGAGAGGGTCGCGGTGATCACCAGGTCGGGCTCCCCGGCCAGCCCGCACTCCTGCACCAGGCCGCGGCCGCCGTTGCCGCGCACCCCCAGGCCGTGCGCCTCGTCCACGATGAGCACCGCGCCATTGGCCCGGGTCACCCGGTGCAGTTCGGTCAGCGGCGCGAGATCCCCGTCGGCGCTGAACACCGAGTCCGTCAAGACCAGTGCACGGTCCTCGGTGCGCTCGGACAGCAGGCGGTCCACGGCCGCCGGGTCGCAGTGCGGTGCGATCTCCACCCGCGCCCGCGACAGCCGGCAGGCGTCGACCAGCGAGGCGTGGCTGCCCGCGTCCGAAACCACCAGTGCGCCACGGCCGGCCAGCGCGGTGACCGCGCCCAGGTTCGCGGCGTAGCCGGAGGCGAACACCAATCCGGCCTCCGCGCCGACGAATTCGGCGAGTTCGGTCTCGAGCTGTTCGTGCTCGGCGGTGGTCCCGGTGACCAGGCGCGAGCCGGTCGCGCCGGCGCCCCAGTACCGCACCGAGGCGACGGCGCCCTCGATCACCTCGGGGTGGCGGACCAGCCCGAGGTAGTCGTTGGAGGCCAGGTCGATGCTCACCGTGTCGGAGGTGCGGGGGCGCAGTTCACGGCGCAGCCCGGCGTCCACGCGCTCGGCGGCGCGGGTGTCGAGCCAGCTCAGGGGATCGGCAGTCACAGCTCGGAAGCATACTTGAACACCGTTCAGGGGGCCATGGGTGTCGGTACACGGCGCTATGCTGGGAAGTCGTAAGGAGGCTGCGCGATGCCACGATGGGCAATAGTGGTCGAGCAGACGACCGGCTTCGGCGACAGCAAAACCTGGAGTCCGAAGATCCTCACAGAGGTGGTGGGAACCCGCGAACAAGCTCTCGCGAAAGTCCCGGGCCTCGTCTCGAAATTCCAACCCGATCATCCGAAGCTGATCAGCCGCCGCACCATCCTGCGCGACGGCGACACCTACATGCTGATCGCCCGTGGCTGGTCCGACGACTATCACTGCGTATTCAAGGTCTGGGAAGTCCTGTCAGACAGTGACAATTCAGACAAGGTACGCGAAAGACGGGCCAACCGTTGACGGCTCGCACCGCGCGAGCCGGCACGGCACCACACCGGTAGCCGAGACCGCGTCGGCCTACCGGACCAATCGGCCCAGCAGGGCCGACGCGGTGGCGACGCCGAGGGTGGCGGCCCCGGCCAGTACACCGAAGTCCAGCCAGAGGTCGGCCTGTGTGCCGATCAGCAGGCCACGCAGCGCGTCCACCTCGTAACTGAGCGGGTTGACGTGGCTGACGACCCGCAGCCACGTCGGCATGAGGTCCACGGGGTAGAGCGCGTTGGAGGCGAAGAACAGCGGCATGGTGATGGCCTGGCCGATGCCCATCAGCCGATCCCGGGCGCGCACCAGCCCGGCGATGGTCATGGACAGGCAGGCGAAGAAGGCCGTGCCGAGGAAGACCACGGGAACGGTGGCGAGCACGCGCAGCGGGTTGCCGGTGAGGGCCACACCCATGAGCAGCGCCACGATCACGATCACCAGGATCTGGGCGATGGCGCGAACGCCTGCGGCGAAACACTTTCCGGCGATCAGCGCGGCCCGCGGGGTCGGGGTGACGAGCAGTTTGGTGAGAATGCCCGCATCCCGGTCCCAGATGATCTGGATGCCATAGAAAATCGCGATGAACAGCGCCGACTGGGCGATCACGCCGGGAGCGAGGAAGTCCAGGTACGGCACCGAACCGGTGGGCAGGGCGTGCAGGCGGGAGAAGGTAGTCCCGAATATCACCATCCACAACACGGGCTGGATTGCGCGGGTGAGGACTTCGGTCTGGTCGTGGCGCAGCTTCTGGATCTCCACCAGCGCGAAGGTGCCCATGCGGGAGGCCAGCCGGGGCAGGCGCGCCCAGCCGCGCGGCGCCAGGACCGGCGTGAACGCCGTATCAGCCCGCGCGCCGGGCGGTCCGGCGAGTGCTTCGGACATTGCGCATGTTCCCTTCGGTCACATCGTCGAGGCTCTCCCCCGCGTGATGCCGGAAGACATCCTCGAGGGTCGCCCCGGGGCCGATCCCGGCCTTCAGGTCGGCGGGCGAACCGGTCGCGCGCAGCACGCCCTTGTGCAGCAGCGCGATTCGATCGCAGAGCGCGTCGGCCTCGGCCATGTAGTGGGTAGTGAGCAGCACGGTGGTGCCGTAGCCGGCGCGCATCTCGGCGACCCGCTCCCAGACGCTGTCGCGCGCAATGGGATCCAGCCCCACCGTCGGCTCGTCCAGCACCAGCAGGGCGGGGCGGTTGACCAGGGCCTGGGCCAGTTCGAGGCGGCGGATCATGCCGCCGAGTAGCCGCCGGCCAGCCGGTCGGCCACGTCCAGCAGGTTCATGGCGTCGAGCACCTCGTCCACCCGCTCGGCCCGCTCGGTGCGCGGCACGTCGAACAGCCGGGCGAACCAGGCCACATTCTGCCGCCCGGTCAGCCCCGCCTCGATCGAGAGTTGTTGCGGCACATAGCCTAGGTTGTAGCGGACGTCCGCGGCGCGGGTCGTGACATCGAGCCCGAACACCCGGACGGTGCCGGACTGGATGGGCATGAGCGTGGTGAGCAGCTGAATGGTGGTGGACTTGCCCGCGCCGTTGGGGCCGAGCAGGCCGAACACCTCACCGCGTTCGATGGTGAGGGCGAGATCGTCGACCACGGTGCTGGTTCCGTAGCGGTGGGTCAGGCCGACGCATTCGACGGCGGGCACGCTGGTCATCGGTCGCCTCCGCGGGAGTGCTCGCGTTCGTGCAGCAGATCGGTGAGGCGCGTCATGGCCGCCAGACCGCTGCGCAGTTGCGCGCGTTCGGTTTCGGTGAGCTGGTCGAGCGCCTCGGCAACCACGGCGTGCCGCTGCCGCCGCGTCTCGTCGGCGATCCGCTGCGCGTCCGGGGTCAGGGACAGTCGCATGGTCCGCCGGTCCCGTGGATCCGGCTCACGCACCACGAGCCCCGCCTTGACCAACTCGGTCACCAGCGTCGACACACTGTTCGCCGCCGAACCCAGTTCTCCGGCAGCCTCTTTCACCGAGATCCCCGGCCGCCGCCCCACCAGCCGCAAGAACTCCGACTGCGCCCCGGAGAGCCCCGGCTCATCGAACGACCGCCCGGCCAGCCGGCCAACCTGCCGCCGCAAGCGGCCCATGGAGCCGAACAGCAGCGTCATCAGCTCGGCATAGCCGTCGCTTGCGGTGTTCTCCCGGGGAGTCTCGGACACGCTCCCACAATAGCTCTGTTTCAGAGGTATTTCGACCGGAGCGCGAATCCGGTGGTCAGACGGCTGCGGCGGCGCACATGGCGGCGGCTATGCGGTGGACGTCGTCGCGGGTGCTGATGAAGGGCGGCATGCAGTAGATGAGATTGCGGAACGGACGTAGCCAGACGCCGGATTCGACTGCGGCGTCGGTGGTTCTGCGCATGTCAACCGGGTGGTTCAGTTCGATGACGCCGATCGCGCCGAGGGTGCGGACGTCGGCGACGGCGGGGAGGTCACGGGCGGGGGCCAGGCCCTCGGCGAGGCCGGTGTGGATGTCGCGGACCTCGCTCTGCCAGTCGCGCGAGAGCAGCAGTTCGATCGAGGCCACCGCGACCGCGCAGGCGAGGGGGTTGCCCATGAAGGTCGGGCCGTGCATGAGGCCGCCGTGCGAGCGGCTGATGGTCTCGGCGATCTCGGTGGTGCACAGCGCGGCGGCCAGGCTCATGTAGCCGCCGGTGATGGCCTTGCCCACGCACATGACGTCGGGCCGGACACCCGCTTGCTCAGCGGCGAAAAGGGTTCCGGTGCGGCCGAATCCGGTGGCGATCTCGTCGAACACCAGCAGGACGTCGTGCTCGTCGCACAGTCGGCGCAGATCGGCCAGGTAGCGCGGATCGTGGAAGCGCATGCCGCCCGCGCCCTGCACCACGGGTTCCACGATGACCGCGGCCAATTCGTGCGCGTGTGCGGCGAGGGTCCGTTCCAGCTCCGAGACATATTGCGGCTCATAGGCTTCCGGCGGCGGGCCCGCGAAGACCTGCGGGACCAGGACATCGGTCCACAGCGAGTGCATGCCGCCCTCGGGATCGCAGACGCTCATGGGGGTGAAGGTGTCGCCGTGGTAGCCGCCGCGCCAGGTCATCAGCCGGTGCTTCTCCGGCCGCCCCAGCGCCCGCTGGTACTGCAGGCACATCTTCACCGCGACCTCCACCGACACCGAGCCGGAGTCGCAGAGGAAGACCTTGTCCAGGCCCTCGGGCGTGAGCTCGACCAGCAGCTGCGACAACCGCACCGCCGGCTCGTGGGTGAGCCCGCCGAACATGACGTGACTCATCTTCCGCGACTGGGCGAGCAGGGCGGCATCCAGCACCGGGTGCTGATACCCGTGCACGGCGGCCCACCAGGAGCTCATGCCGTCCACCAGTTCCCGGCCGTCGGCCAGGGTGAGCCGGGTGCCGGACGCGGAGGCGACCACCAGCGGCGCGGTGGTGGCCGGGAAACCGCCGTAGGGATGCCACACGTGGGCGGCGTCGATCGCGGTGATCTCGCCGGAGCGCTGCGCCCCGACGGGCCGGGTCGGTGCCGCAGCAGTTTCGGTCGGTGCCGCAACAGGCTCGGTCGATGCCACGAGAAGTCCTTCGAGGAGCGGGCTTGAACGGCGTTCAAGTTACCACGAACCCGGGGCACCCACCGGCACCCCCGGCGTATTCTTTGACTCGGTCAAAGGATTGGAGCCAGCATGGCCGTCGAGACGACCGATCGCCCGGTCGAGGCACAGCACATCGCCGCCGTCCGCGCCTTCAACCGGCGCTACACCCGCATCATCGGCGTCCTGCAGGGCGAGATGCTCGGCACCGAGTACTCGCTCACCGAGGGCAGAATCCTGTTCGAGCTGGCCCATTTCGGAGCCACCGAGGTGGTGGACCTGCGGCTGGCCCTGGATCTGGACCCGGGATACCTGAGCCGCATCCTGGCCCGGTTCGAGGAGCGCGGCCTGGTCGCCCGCCGCCGATCCGACGCCGACGGCCGGCGGCAGGTGGTGGAGCTGACCGAGGCGGGCCGGGCGGCCTTCACGGAGCTGGACCAGCGCACCCAGGACCAGATCGGGGATCTGCTGGTCCCGCACTCTCCCGTGGTGCGCACCCGGTTGGTCGGGGCCATGCGGACCATCGAGCAGATCCTCGACACCGACTCCGAGCCCGATCCCGCCGGCGTGATCCTGCGTGAACCCCGGCCCGGCGACCACGGCTGGGTGATCACCCGCAATGCCGTGCTCTACGCCGAGGAGTACGGCTGGAACGCCGAATACGAGACGCTGGCCGCCACCATCGTCGCGAACTGGCTGAGTTCCCATGACCCGCAACGGGAACGGGCCTGGATCGCCGAATACGAGGGCAGCCCGGTCGGCTGTGTCTACTGCATGCGCGAGGACGACACCACCGCCCGGCTGCGACTGCTGCTGGTGGAACCGTCCGCCCGCGGGCTCGGCGTGGGCAGCGCACTGGTCGACGAATGCCTGCGCTTCGCCACCGCGGCGGGATACACCGAGATGGTGCTGTGGACCAACAGCGTGCTGGACTCCGCGCGCCACATCTACCAGCGCGCCGGATTCGAACTGGTGGAATCGAATCCGCACCACAGCTTCGGCGTCGATCTGGTCGGGCAGACCTGGCGGCGGGGACTCGGTGGGGAGGACCATCCCGCCCGCTAGGGTCTGGATCATGCCTCCCGCGACTCCCGACACCACCGCGCTCGGTGTCTGGCCGGGGACCGCCTATCCGCTGGGCGCGACCTACGACGGCGCCGGAACGAACTTCTCGGTGTTCTCCGAGGTGGCCCGGCGGGTGGAGCTGTGCCTGATCGACGCGGACCACCGCGAGACCCGGGTGCCGCTCGACGAGGTGGACGGCTATGTCTGGCACGCCTATCTGCCCGGCGTCGGGCCCGGGCAACGCTACGGTTTCCGGGTGCACGGGGGCTTCGATCCGGAGCGGGGGCTGCGCTGCGATCCCAGCAAGCTGCTGCTGGACCCGTACGGCAAGGCGTTCGAGGGCGATTTCGGGACCGCCACCGCGCCCTACAACTTCGGGCAGAACTCGCTCGGGCACACCATGACCGGGGTGGTCATCAACCCGTATTTCGACTGGGCCCACGACCGCGCGCCGAAGCGGCCGTACCACGAGACCGTCATCTACGAGGCGCACGTGAAGGGCATGACCGTCACGCATCCGGAGGTGCCGCCGGAATTGCGCGGCACCTTCGCGGGCATGGCGCATCCGGCGATCCTCGAACACCTGCGGGGGCTGGGCGTGACGGCCGTGGAGCTCATGCCCGTACACCAGTACCTCGACGATCGCATTCTGCTGGACCGGGGACTGCGGAATTACTGGGGCTACAACAGCTTCGGCTATTTCGCGCCGCATCGGGGCTATGCCGCGGGCTCCTCCCCCGCCGCCGCGGTGACCGAATTCAAGACCATGGTGCGTGCCTTCCACGCCGCCGGTATCGAGGTGATCCTCGACGTGGTCTACAACCACACCGCCGAGGGCAATGAATTCGGGCCGACCATCAGCTTCCGCGGCATCGACAATGCCGCGTATTACCGCCTGGTGGACGATGATCCGCAGCATTATATGGATTACACGGGTACCGGCAACAGTTTCAATATGCGCCACCCGCACGCCCTGCAGCTGATCATGGATTCGCTGCGCTATTGGATCCTCGAGATGCGCGTGGACGGATTCCGCTTCGACCTGGCGGCCACCCTGGCCCGCGAATTGCACGATGTGGACCGGCTTTCCACCTTCTTCGACCTGGTGCACCAGGATCCGGTGGTGAGCCAGGTGAAGCTCATCGCCGAACCCTGGGATGTCGGCGAGGGCGGATATCAGGTCGGCAATTTCCCGGTGGCCTGGACCGAGTGGAACGGCAAATACCGTGACACCGTGCGGGATTACTGGCGCGGGCAGCCGGCGACGCTGGGCGAGTTCGCCTCCCGGCTCACCGGGTCCTCGGATCTGTACGAGGCCACCGGCCGCCGGCCCAGCGCCAGCATCAATTTCGTGACCGCGCACGACGGATTCACGCTGGCGGATCTGGTGTCCTACAACGAGAAACACAACGACGCCAATGGCGAGGGCAATCACGACGGCGAGAACTACAACCGCTCCTGGAACTGCGGCGTCGAGGGCCCGACCGAGGATCCGGAGATCCTGGCCCTGCGCGCGCGGCAATCCCGTAATCTGCTCGCCACCCTTCTGCTCTCCCAGGGCACCCCGATGCTGTTGCACGGCGACGAATTCGGCCGCACCCAGCGCGGCAACAACAATGTCTACTGTCAGGATTCACCGCTGTCGTGGATGGACTGGACGTTCATGGACACCAATGCCGATCTGCTCGAATTCACCAGGCGCGCGGTCGCGCTGCGCGCCGCGCACCCGGTGTTCCGGCGCCGCCGCTTCTTCGATCCGGCGCCCGATCCCGACGACCTCGGCGATATCTCCTGGTTCACCCCCGGCGGCGCGGCCATGACCGACGCCGACTGGGAGACCGGCTTCGCCCGCTCGCTGGCGGTGTTCCTCAATGGCGACGGCATCAACGAGCCGGACCCGCGCGGGGAACGCATCGCCGACGACTCGTTCCTGCTGTGCTTCAACGCTCACGACCAAGCCCTGGATTTCACCCTCCCCGACGCCCGGCACGGTAATGCCTGGTCGGTCGCCCTGGACTGCGCCGCGCCCAGCGGCCGACCCGCCGCCGACACCGTCCTCCCCGCTGCCGCAACGGTGCAAGTGCCCGCACGCTGTCTACTCGTGCTGCGCCGTACGGCATGATCGATACCGCCATGACCAGCTCGCCCGAACACCTCACCGGACCCATCGCCCGGCAGACGCCCGTGCGCAGCACCTACCGCCTGCAGCTGCGGCCCGACGCGCTCACCTTCACCGATGCGCGCGCCATCGCCGAATACCTGCAGCAACTGGGCATTTCGCATCTGTACCTGTCGCCCGTCATGACCGCGACACGCGGCTCCACCCACGGCTACGACGTCACCGATCCGACCACGGTGTCGGCCGCGCTGGGCGGGCCGACCGGGCTCAAGGCCCTCGCCGACGAGGTGCGCAGCCGCGGTATGGGACTCATCATCGATCTGGTGCCCAACCATGTGGCGGTGGCCGATCCGCGGCAGAACCAGTGGTGGTGGGATGTGCTGCGGCAGGGTAAGAAGTCCAAGTACGCCACCTGGTTCGATATCGACTGGACGCCGGGCAATGGCGCGGGCGGGCGCATCGCGCTGCCGGTGCTGGCCGGGGAGAACGATCCGGCGGCGCTGACCGTGGACCGCTCCGGGCCCGAACCCATGCTGGCACTGCACGATCTGCGCTTCCCCATCGCGCCCGGCACCGACGGCGAGAACGCGCTGCGCATTCACGACAAGCAGCACTACCGCCTGGTCAACTGGAAATCGGGGCTGTGCGGATACCGCCGCTACTTCACCGTGGGCGGGCTGGCCGCCATCCGGCAGGAGGAGCCGGCGGTCTTCGAGGCCACCCATCGGGAGCTGGCCGCCTGGTGCGAGCACGACCTCATCGACGGTGTGCGCGTGGATCATCCCGACGGACTGGCCCAGCCCGCCGAGTACCTGCGGCGGCTGCGCCAGCTCATCGGACCGCAGCGGCTGCTGCTGGTCGAGAAGGTGCTCTCCAATCGTGAGCCCCTCGACGCCACCCTCCCCATCGACGGCACCACCGGCTACGACTCCCTCGCCGACATCGGCGGCGTGCTCATCGACCCGGACGGCGAGAAACAGCTCACCGACCTGTCGCGGCAGTTCACCGGGCACGGCAGCGACCGGGCCTGGTTCACCGAGCAGGAACACCGGATTCGCCGCGCCGTCGCCGAGACCATGCTGGTGCCCGAGGTGCGGCGGCTGGTGGCCGCGGTCAAGCGCGACGCCCGCGCCGACGCCTTCGACACCATGGCGCTCACCAATGCCGCCATCGAGGTGCTGTCGTTCATGCCGGTCTACCGCACCGACTACGCGCCGCTGGCGGGCATGGTCGGGGCCGTCGTCGCCGAGGTGGCGCGGCGCAATGCCGAGCTGACCGCGCCGCTGCAGGTGCTGGTGACCGCGCTGGCCACCGGCGGCGAGGCCGCCACCCGCTTCCACCAGGTGGGCGGGGCGATGAGCGCGAAAGCCGTGGAGGACACCATGTTCTACCGCGCCGCGCGGCTGGTGTCGCTGCAGGAGATGGGCGCGGACCCGGCCCGCTTCGGCTGCTCGCCCATCGAGTTCCACCTCGCCAATGCCGAACGCGCGCAACGCTGGCCGGCCGGTATGACCGCGCTGTCCACCCACGACACCAAGCGCGGCGAGGACGTGCGCGCCCGCATCGGCATGCTCTCGCAGGTGCCCGACATCTGGGCGCGCTCGGTCAGCACCTGGGAGGAGATCGCACCCGGACCCGACGGCGCGACCACACTGTTCCTGCTGCAGAACATGTTCGGGGTGTGGCCCGCCGACGGCCGCCCCGCCGCGGCGGTGCCCGGGCTGCGCGAGCGGCTACATCAGTTCGCGGAGAAGGCGGTTCGCGAGGCCGGCACCCAATCCTCCTGGGAGGAACCGGATGTCGAGTTCGAGACGGCGGTGCACCGCTGGATCGACACCGTCATCGACGGACCGGTCGGCGCCGAACTGGGTGAGTTCGTGGCCGATCTGGCCGGCCACGCCTGGACCGACGCGCTGGCACAGAAGCTGCTGCAACTGTGCGGCCCCGGTATCCCGGACGTCTACCAGGGCTGCGAGCTGTGGGAGGACTCGCTCGTCGATCCCGACAACCGCCGCCCGGTGGACTTCACCCACCGTTCCCTGCTGCTGCAATCCCTCACCGGCACACCGGATCTCGACCCGACCGGTGCGGTCAAGATGTGGATCGTGGCGTACGCGCTGTGGCTGCGCCGCGAACGCCCCGACTGCTTCGTCGGCGGCGCCTACATCCCGCTGTTCGCGGCCGGCGACCGCGCCCAGCACCTGCTCTCCTACGCCCGCGGCCGCACCGGGGAGACCCCCGAGGTGATCGTGGCCGTCACCCGGCACAGCATCCGGCTGGACGAGGCGGGCGGCTGGGCCGACACCGTGCTGGATCTGCCGCAGGGACACTGGACCGACCGGCTCACCGGCCACACCTTCTCCGGGCGCGCACGACTGGAGAAGCTGTTCGCCCGGCTGCCGGTGGCCCTGCTGGTGCGCTGAGCGGCCGGCCGATCAGGCGGCGGATTCTTCCGGACCGCCGCCCGCGTCGTCACCGGCGGCACGTGACACCTGGTCGACGGGCTCGATGAGATCCGGCGGCACCGGACCGCCCCGATGCTCGCACCAGCGGTGAATATTGGCCGGGCGGTAGCCCTTCCGGTCCGGGACGCTGGCGGCCAGGAAGCTGTCCTGGTCCTCGGGCTGCAGCAGCTTGCGCCAGGAATCCCAGTAGAAGCGCGGGCTGCGCCAGCCGGTCGCCAGGCGGGCGTAGTTCAGCACCCGGAAGCCCGGGCTGAGCGAATCGTGCAGGTGCGTGGCGTCGAACGGGCAGCTGCTGAGCAGGGTGTCGAGGCGGTCGTGATCGAAGGCCAGTCCCTCGGCCTCGGCCTCGGCGATCATCCAGCGCAGGGTGATGTCGGACAGCCCGCAGTCGGCGTAGCCGCCGCCGATATCGCTGTGCACGCCCTCGAACCAGACCTGCTTCACCCGGTCGGGACGGTCGTAGAGCTCGCGCTGATCGGCGGGAATCTCCCACAGGCAGGGCGCGAAGGCGCGCCGCCGCTCGTCGATGGCCAGCGCCTGCCGCGCGCACAGCACGATGCGCGAGAGCCGCACATCGTGGAAGCTGTGCAGCCACGAGGTGATACCCGGGACGCCCATCGCGCCCACGGTGTCGAAGACGCCGAGAAAATTGATGACCGGCCTCTCGGGGTGGCAGTTCGCGGCGCGGAACGCCGCCCACTCCGGCGGATCCGGATCGTCGGGGTTCTGCTTGCGGGTCTTGTAGATCTCCAGCGCCTTCGGGTACTTACCCCCGATGATGGCCTCGTAGGTCAGGATTCCGAGCCGGTTGATCATCCCCGCCAGGCTGCGGGCGGTGTACGCGCCGCGGCTGAAGCCGAAGATGTAGATCTCGTCCCCGGGCTCCCAGTTCAGGGCCAGCTGCCAGTAGGCGGCCGACAGATTGGCCTCCAGGCCCAGACCGAACGCGCCGCCCAGCAACTTGTCGGACATGAAGCCGCGCGAGCCCGGACCCGAGACGTAGTTGATGCGCTGACCGACGGACTTCCCCTCCCTGTCCGTCCCGGTCAGCTTGACCGCTTCCGCGATCTTCACGATGTTCGACACCGTCGAGCTCGACTCGGCCTTCCAGGTGCCGTCACAACACACGACCAGCCTTTTCATGAACGTCAGCCTCCCGCCCTGACCGTTCGGTTTCACGCGTAGTGAACTACCCGATCATCGCGCCCGGGCCACGCGGTCGTTAACCCCGGCGCGTGCCCCCACAAGTACCCCTCCCCGCGGCGTTAACATCCCGCGCTCGCCCGGCGATCGCTCACGATTCGTTCATGATCCCTGTGGCACGGTGGCGGCATGTCCGACGATGGAGTGAGCGCCCGCAGCGTATGTGTCCTGGTGTGCGAGGACGACGAGCGGCTGGGCGAGCGGGTCGCGGACGGACTGCGGGCGGCCGGATTCATCGTCGATCTGACCCGCAATCTCACCGACGCCGCCGAGCAGTGCGGGGTGCGGATCTACGACTGCCTCATCGTGGACCGCGGGCTACCCGACGGCGACGGACTGGAACTGGTACGGCGGCAACGGGAATCGGGTGATCGCACCCCCGCATTGCTGATCACCGCGCGCGACAGTCCCGCCGATCGCAGAGAGGGCTACGCAGGCGGCGCCGACGACTATCTGGCCAAGCCGTTCTCGCTGGGCGAGCTCGCCGCGCGGGTGCGGGCGCTGTGCTCGCCCCGGCGCTCGCCGCACTCGCCCGTGCTCACCATCGGGGATCTGGTGGTGGACCGATTACGCCGGCGGGTGCGCCGCAGCGGAATCCTGCTGACCATGACCACCCGCGAATTCTGCGCGCTGGAACTGCTGGCCGCGCGCGCCGGAACCCTCGTCACCCCGGCCGAGATCGCCGCCTTCTGCAGCGATTCCACCTCGACCGCGGGCGTGGACGAGGTGATCACGCGGCTGGACCGCAAGCTCGGCCGGCCGCGGATCATTCACAGCTCGGCGGCGGGATACCTCCTGCACGCCTGAAAGCCCCACCGGGGCAACCAGACCCGTGTGATCCGAACGAGGGGTCGGATCACACGGGTCACCGGTCAGGTCAGATACCGGTAGGCGGGCGAGTTCGGATCCAGCCGCTCACACTGGATCGGCGACTTGTCCATCCGCCCGAGCAGCGGTTCCAGGCCCTCCGGGGTGCCCAGTTCGATACCGACCAGGGCGGCGCCGGTTTCGCGGTTGTTGCGCTTCACGTACTCGAACACGGTGATGTCGTCATCGGGGCCCAGGACCTCGTCCAGGAACCGGCGCAGCGCGCCGGGCTCCTGCGGGAAGTCCACCAGGAAATAGTGCTTCAGGCCCTGATGCACCAGCGAACGCTCGATGACCTCGCCGTAGCGGGAGACATCGTTGTTGCCGCCCGAGAGCAGCACCACCACCGTCGCACCCGGCTCGATCTGGACCTCGCGCAGCGCCGCCGTCGCGAGCGCGCCCGCCGGCTCGGCGACGATGCCCTCGTTCTGGTACAGCTCCAGCATGGCGGTGCAGATGGCGCCCTCGTCCACGTGCATCATGCGGAAAGATCCTGCGCCCGAACCGGTTTCGGTGCTCGTCAGCAGGGGCAGCGAGGCGTGCGAGCGGACCTGGCCGCCGAAGCGCACCACCGCCTGGTAGCCGACCCCGCCGACCCGGCGCACGGCGGCGCCGTCCACGAACGGGTCGATCTCGGGCAGCGTCACCGGGCCGCCGGCCACCAGCGCGGCCGTCATGGACGCCGCGCCCGTCGGCTCCACCGCGAGAATCGCGGAGTGGGGCGACCGTTCCCGCAGATAGGTGGCGATACCCGCCAGGCAGCCACCGCCGCCCACCGGAACCACCACCAGATCGGGCTCGCGGCCGAGCTGTTCGAGGAATTCGGCGGCGATGGTGCCCTGACCGGCCGCGGTGCGCGGATCGTCGAAGGGCGGGACCATGGTCGCCCCGGTGCGCTTCACATCGTCGGCGGCGGCCGCGGCGGCCGCGTCGAAGGTGTCGCCGACGGCGATGAGTTCCACGAATTCGCCGCCGTGGACGCGGATTCGGTCGCGCTTCTGCTTCGGGGTGGTGGTGGGCACGTAGATGCGGCCCGTCACGCCCATGGCCTTACAGGCGAAAGCCACGCCCTGCGCGTGGTTTCCGGCGCTGGCGGTGACCACGCCCGCGGCCTTCTCGGCGGCGGTCAGCTGCACCATGAGGTTATAGGCGCCGCGCAGCTTGTAGGAGCGGACGGCGGTGAGGTCCTCCCGCTTGAGGTAGACCTCGGCCCCGGTCAGCGCCGACAGCCGCGGAATCCGTTGCAGCGGCGTCGGCTCGATAATGTCCGAAATTCGCTTCGCGGCGGCATCGATCTCGTCCGCTGTCAACTCGGGCAGCGAACCGGACACTCTCTCGGCGATAACAAGCGGTTCAGACACCCGAACATGCTAGCTGGCAGCATGCGGCGGGCCTGCGGCAGCGCCACGAAAAGGTCCCGGTCACCTCGGACCGGGACCTTCTCTCACCGGCCGCCGCGCTTCCCGGAGATACGGCGGGCGGCGCTCAGGGGCGCGGGGTGAGGACGAAAAGCGGGATCTGGCGGTCGGTCTTCTTCTGGTATTCGGCGTAGTCGGGCCACACCTCGACGGCCCGCTTCCACCAGAGGGTCTTCTCGTCGCCGGTGGCCTCGCGGGCGTCGTAGTCCTTGACCACGTCCCGGTCACGCAGTTCCACATGCGGGTCGGCCTTGACGTTCCAGTACCAGACCGGGTGCTTGGGCGCGCCGCCCAAGGAGGCGACCACCGCGTACTCGCCGTCGTGCTCGATCCGCATGAGCGGGGTCTTGCGGAGCTTGCCGGACTTGTTGCCGCGGGTGGTCAGCAGGATGATCGGCACGCCTTGCAGGAGGTTGGCCTCCGCGCCCCCGGAGTTCTCGTACTGCTCGGCCTGCTCCCGCGACCAGTCGGACGGGCTGGGTTCGTACTCTCCGATAAGTGGCATGAACTGGGTAACCATCCACGATCATGTGTTGTTCCCGACAGAGGTTTCGGTTGCCCGAACTTTGGGTCACCGTCTACCCTTACCGTATGGCAGTGGTTCACCCTACGGACACCGAGCGGCCCCGCTCGCACGCTTCCGTGGACATCGCCGGGACAGCATGGCCGGTCTACAAGCTGGAAGCCTTGTTCGCCGGTGTGGTGGTCTGCCTGACACTCGCCCTGATCACCGGATCGGTGCAGGCCGCGGTGCTCGGCGCGACGGTGATCGCGGCGCTGCGCTGGATCATCGGCGGGGCGCGCAGCGTCCGCTGATCCGGACCTTCCGGCTCGCAGACCTATCAGTCCACGTTCGGCATCTTCACCGTCGGTAATCGCCACGAGTCCGTCAATCGCATCGTCGGCGACTTCCACCCGGCTGTGACAACACGTGTGCCCCTCGCCGAGACGAGGGGCACAGGGTGTGACGGGGGTATCGGGATCAGACCGCGCCCAGGCAGCCCGGGCCGAGGAGGGCCTTCAGGTCGCCCATGAGGGCCGAGGAGGGTGAGACCCGCAGGTTGTCGGCCACCTTCAGCATGGTGGTGCGATCACGGGAGCCGACGTGCTTGATGTGGACGTTCGCGGTGCCCGGATGCCGGGACAGCACCCGCTTGAGCTCGCCGATCTTGTCGGGGGTGCACAGCCGGGTGGGGATGACCACCGACAGCGGCTTGTCCACGCCGATGGACGAAAGGTCCGGCACCACAAGGTCGTTGGCGATCAGGGAGACGCGATCGTCGCGGGCGCTGACGCGAGCCTTGACCAGGACGATGGCGTCCTCGGTGACGTCCATGCCGTAGACGGAGTAGGACTGCGGGAAGAACAGCACCTCGATGCCACCGGTGAGGTCCTCGAGCTGGGCCGAGGCCCAGGGCAGGCCGTTCTTGTTCACGCGGCGGGTGACATTGGCGAAGATGCCGCCGATGGTGACCTGCGCGCCGTCCTTGATATCGCCGTCGAGAATGGCGGGGATCTGGGTGTCGGACTGGGCCGCGAGGACATGCTCCACGCCGTTGAGCGGGTGCCCGGACACGTAGAGGCCCAGCATCTCCCGCTCCAGGGCGAGCTTGTGCTTGGTCTCCCATTCCTCGTCGGGGACCTTCACATTGAAGACGCTGGCGATGGACTCGTCGGCGTCGTCGAGGCCGCCGAAGAGGTCGAACTGGCCGATGGCCTCGGCCTTCTTGGTCGACATGACCGCGTCGATGGCATCGGAGTGCACCAGCAGCAGGCCCTTGCGCGGATGCCCGAGCGAGTCGAAAGCGCCTGCCTTGATGAGGGATTCGGTGACCTTCTTGGTGCAGGCGATGGCGTCGATCTTGTTCAGGTAGTCGGAGAAGTCGGTGAACTTCGACTTCTCCTTGCGCGCGGCGATGATCGAGGCCACCACGTTCGCGCCGACATTGCGCACCGCGCCCATGCCGAAGCGAATGTCGTTGCCCACGGAGGCGAATTCGAGTTCGGACTCGTTGACGTCGGGCGGCAGCACCTGGATGCCCAGGCGGCGGCAGTCGGCCAGATAGACGGCGGCCTTGTCCTTGTCGTCACCGACGGAGGTGAGCAGACCGGCCATGTACTCGGCGGGATAGTTGGCCTTCAGGTACGCGGTCCAGAACGACACCAGGCCGTAGCCGGCGGCGTGCGACTTGTTGAACGCGTAACCGGCGAACGGGAGAATCGTGTCCCACAGCGCCTTGATGGCGGGCTTGGTGAAACCGTTCTCCAGCATGCCCTTTTCGAAGCCCTCGAATTCGGCCTCGAGGACTTCGGCCTTCTTCTTACCCATGGCGCGGCGCAGAATGTCGGCTCGGCCGAGGGAGTACCCGGCCACCTTCTGCGCGATCTGCATGATCTGCTCCTGATACACGATCAGGCCGTAGGTATCGCGCAGGATGTCCTTGAGGGGCTCTTCGAGCTCCGGGTGGATGGGCTTGACCTCTTGCCGCCCGTTCTTGCGGTCGGCGTAGTCGTTGTGCGCGTTCATGCCCATGGGGCCGGGGCGGTACAGCGCGAGCACGGCGACGATGTCCTCGAAGCCGGTGGGGATCATGCGGCGCAGCAGATCTCGCATGGCGCCACCGTCGAGCTGGAACACGCCGAGGGTGTCACCGCGCGCGAGCAGTTCGTAGGTGGCCGGGTCTTCCAGGGGCAGGGTGTCGAGGTCGAGTTCGATGCCCCGGTTGGCCTTGATATTGACCAGCGCGTCACCGATGACGGTGAGGTTGCGCAGGCCCAGGAAGTCCATCTTCAGCAGGCCGATGGCCTCACACGACGGGTAGTCCCAGCCGGTGATGATGGCGCCGTCCTGCGCGCGCTTCCAGACCGGGATCGCGTCGGTGAGCGGTTCGCTCGACATAATCACGGCACAGGCGTGCACGCCGGCGTTGCGGATCAGGCCCTCGAGACCGCGTGCGGTCTCGTAGATCTTGTTGACGTCCGGGTTGGTGTTGATGAGCTCGCGGACCTCGGCGGCCTCTTTGTACCGCTCGTGCTCGGGATCCATGATGCCGGAGAGCGGAATGTCCTTGGCCATGATCGGCGGCGGCAGCGCCTTGGAGATCTGGTCGGCGATGGCGAAGCCCGGCTGGCCGAACTGCACGCGGGCCGAGTCCTTCAGCGCCGCTTTGGTTTTAATCGTACCGAAGGTGATCACCTGGGCGACCCGGTCGCTGCCCCACTTGTCGGTGGCGTAGCGGACCATTTCACCGCGGCGGCGATCGTCGAAGTCGATATCGATATCGGGCATCGAGACGCGCTCGGGGTTCAGGAAGCGCTCGAACAGCAGACCGTGCGGAATCGGGTCGATGTTCGTGATGCCCATGGCGTAGGCGACCAGCGAGCCGGCCGCCGAACCACGGCCCGGGCCGACATTGATGCCGACCGAGCGGGCGTAGGTGATGAGGTCACCGACGACGAGGAAGTAAGCGGGGAAGCCCATTTCATTGATGACGCCGAGCTCGTACTTGGCGCGCGAGATGTACTCCTCCGGCGGCCCGCTCGGGAAGCGCCGGTCCAGGCCGACCATGACCTCGTGCTCGAGCCAGGTGGCCTGGGTGTGGCCCTCGGGCACCGGGAAGATCGGCATCCGGTCGCGGTGGGCCCAGACGTCGTCGTAGGACTGGACGCGCTCGCCGATCAGCACCGTGTTGTCGCACGCGCCGGGGACTTCCGCGTCCCAGATGGCGCGCATCTCCTCGGCGGACTTCAGGTAGTAGCCGGAGCCGTCGAACTTGAAGCGGGTCGGGTCCGAGAGCGTCTTGCCGGTCTGAATACACAGCAGCGCTTCGTGATTGGACGCGTCGTGCTCGTGCACGTAGTGGCAGTCGTTGGTGGCCAGCGGCGGAATGCCCAGCTTCTTGCCGACCTCGAGCAGGCCCTCGCGCACCCGGCGTTCGATGGACAACCCGTGGTCCATGATCTCCAGGAAGAAGTTCTCCGGCCCGAAGATCTCCTGCCACTTGGCGGCGGCTTCGAGTGCCTCGCGTTCGTGGCCCAGGCGCAACCGGGTCTGCACCTCGCCAGAGGGACAGCCGGTGGTGGCGATGATGCCCTCGGCGTGCTCGGCGATGATGTCGGCGTCCATGCGCGCCCACTTGCCGAGCTGACCTTCGATGGAGGCCAGACTCGACAGCTTGAACAGGTTGCGCAGACCCGTCGCGTTCTCGGCGACCATGGTCATGTGGGTGTAGGAACCCGAACCCGAGACGTCATCGCTCTTCTGCGACGGGTCGCCCCACAGCACGCGCTTGGTGTTGAATCGGGACTCCGGCGCGATGTACGCCTCGATGCCGATGATCGGCTTGATGCCCTGCTTCTTGGCGGAGTTGTAGAACTCCGACGCGCCGTACATATTGCCGTGGTCGGACATGCCGACGGCGGTCATCCCGAGCCGTGTCGCCTCTTTGAACAAGGGCGTGATCTTCGCCGCGCCGTCGAGCATCGAGTACTCGGTGTGGTTGTGGAGATGGACGAATGATCCCGACGAGGCTGACACCCGGACATACTATGCGGCCCCACCGACGAGTTCCGAAGGCACGCGGTGGCGATCACGCGAATCGGCGTGGCGGACTCTGCGTGTCGTGTGCGACGTCACGCGGAGCGGCCCGCGACTATGCGACCGAAGCGGCAGCGGGCAGGGCGGGGGTTGTGGTGCGGCGCGCCGCATTGGCGCCCCGCACCACCAGCGGCAGCACCCATGCCGACGCGAGTTGGTCCAGGCTCATCGACCCGATGCCGAGCCGATTGTGGACGAAGCCGACCGACAGTCCCAGGCGGGGTTCGGCCCAGCCGAACGATCCGCCCAGACCGATGTGCCCGAAGCCCGCGTGGGCTCCCGGAACGGGCAGCGAGTGATAGCCCATGTGCCACATCATCGGGATGTAGAACAGCGCACGGTCGAGCCGGTAGCTCTCCACCTGCCGCATGGCCCTGATGGTTTCGGGCGAGAGGAAGCGCCGACCCTGGTGCATGCCCTCGTTGGCGAGCGGGTCGTACACGGTGGCCAGGCCGGTCGCCGTGCAGACGCCGTTGCCCGCACCCAGTTCGGTGCGCAGGATGGGCGGATCGTCGCCTTCCAGCAGCTGGTCCAGGCCGGGCAGGAACAGCGCGCGGGCGACCGCGCCGAGTGGGCCGGGCAGCGAGTAGGCGCGGCCCAGCACCAACGAGGCATAGTTGGTGCCGACCGCCGACAGCTTGTTGCCGTGCAGCAGGGCGGCGCTGGTGCGCGACCCGGCCGGCGGGTTGCCCAGGTGGATGCCCTCGGTGCCCAGCGGTTCGGCGACCTCGGTGCGGAACAGCTCGGCCATGCCGCGGCCGGTGACCGCGCGGGCGAGGCCCGCCAGCAGCCAGCCGAAGGTGAGGGCGTGATAGGTCGGGATGCCCAGCAGATGATCGGGTTTGGCGGCGGCCAGGTGGTCTTCCATCATGCGGTGGTCGAGCACGTCGTCCAGGCCGCGGGCGATCTCGGGCAGCCCGTACAGCCCGGCCCGGTGGGACAGCACCTGCCGTACCGTGATCCGCCCCTTGCCGTTGGTGGCGAATTCCGGCCAGTAGTGGGCGACCGGGGCGTCGTAGTCGATGAGGCCGCGATCGGCGAGGCGGTGGATGACCGTGGCCGCAATGCCTTTGGTGGCGGAGAAGACGATGGCGCCGGTGTCGGCGTCCCAGGGCCGGCGCGGCCCGGCCTCCCCGATCCAGATCTCGACCAGCGGTTCCCCGCGCAGGTGCACCGTGAGCGCGCCCCCGGCGCCCGGGCGACCGCCGACCATCCGCGCGAAAGTGCGCACCAACGGACCGAATTCAGCGGCCGCGTAGCCGCCCACCGTGGCCGGCAGGTCCATGAGACCCGGCGGGGAAGCGTCATTGCTCACGAATTCCACGGTACGAGCGCCTGGTGACACCGGCAATGAGAAACGGAGAGAGTTACTCCCGTTGGCCCAGTGGTTATTCCGGGTGTCCGAGTAGTGACACCGGCGTTATCGGCGCGAGCCTTTCCGAGATCAGAGCGAGTTCCCGGGAGTGCGGGCGGGGGCTGCGTAGGCTGTCGCCATGCGAAGGGCGTGGTCGTTGGTTCCGGCAGTACTGCTCGTGATCGCCCTGGCGCTGACCGGGTGTTCGTCGTCGAAGCAGGAGGCCGCGCCCGCCGGCCTGACCGGGGACTGGCACGGGAGCATCGAGATTCCCGACCATCCGCTGGCCGTGGGGGTCAGCTTCACCGGCGGGGACCAGGCCACCATCGACATTCCCGCCCAGGGTATCGAGGCCGCGCCGCTGAGCGGAGTGAAGAACGATGCCGACGGCGTGGCCTGGACCATCACCAAGATTCCGGGCAATCCGTCGTTCCAGGGCAAGTACGACAAGGGCTCCGACAGCATCCAGGGGCAGTTCAGCCAATCCGGCCGGACCTTTCCGCTGAACCTGATGCGCGGCAAGGTCGAGGGCCCGCCGCGTCCGCAGGAGCCGAAGCCGCCGTTCGCGTACAAGTCCGAGGATGTCAGCTTCCCCAGCGGGGACATCACCATCGCCGGGACGCTGACCGAGCCCAACACCGGCGGGCCGTTCCCGACGGTCGTGCTGATCAATGGCAGCGGGGCCAACGACCGCAATGAGGAACTGCTGGGTCACAAGCCGTTCCTGCTGCTGGCCGACACCCTGACCCGCGCTGGTTACGCGGTGCTGCGCACCGACAAGCGCGGCGTCGGCAAGACCGGCGGGCACCTGGACACCTCGAGCTACCAGGATCTGACCGACGACATCGGCGCCGGAATGGCCTTCCTGCACGGGCGGCCGGAGATCGACGCCAAGCGGATCGGCCTGCTCGGGCACAGCGAGGGCGGGTATCTCGCGCCGCTGTACACCATGCGGCCGGACAGCGGAGTGGCGTTCGTGATCATGATGGCGGGGCCGGCGGTGCCGGGCTCGGATGTGCTGGTGGAACAGAATCGGCTGATCCTCACCGCGCAGGGGGCCACCGCGGAGCAGATCGATCAGCAGGTGGCGTTCAACTCCACCCTGTCGACCCTGCTGCGCTCCGGGGATCTGGAGGCCGCCAAAACCTATGTGCGACAGCACAATGACACCTTGCCCGCCGACAAGAAGCTGTCCGACGCGCAGATCGACGAGCTGGTGACGCCGTACATGGCGGCGCTGGTCGGCTACGACCCGGCCCCGGCGCTGTCGGCGCTGCGGGTGCCGGTGCTGGCCTTCTACGGCAGCAAGGATCTCCAGGTGTCCGCGGCCCAGAACGAGGGCCCGGCGCGCACGCTGCCGGCCGCCGATCCGGATGCGACCGTGCACGTCTTCGACGGGCTCAATCACCTGATGCAGCCCGCCGACAAGGGCACGCCCGACGAGTACGCCAAGATCGAGACGACCATCGATCCGCAGGTGCTGACCTTCGTGACGGATTGGCTGACGCAGCGATTCCCCGCCGCGCACTGATCGACTCGTGCACATTGCCAGAAGTAGTGGCGTGCATGCGATCCGGTTGCCAGAGTGGTGTCGTGGGAATCTACGAAGACCGGGTACTGCCCAGGCTGGTCGACCTGTGCTGTGGCTCGGAGCAGATGAACTCCGAGCGGCAGCGGGTCTGCGCCGGGCTGCACGGGCGCGTCGTCGAGATCGGGTTCGGATCCGGGCGCAATGTGCCGTTCTATCCCGATTCGGTGAAGTCGGTGAGCGCGGTCGAACCCGCCGACCTCGGGTGGCGAATGGCCGCCGGGCGGCTGGCCGCGGCGACGGTTCCGGTGGAACGGACCGGCCTGGACGGGCAGGCCCTGCCGTTCGAGGACGACAGCTTCGATTCCGCGCTGTCGACGTGGACGCTGTGCACCATCCCGGATGTCGAGGCCGCGCTCGCCGAGGTGCGCCGGGTGCTGGCGCCCGGCGGCACTTTTCATTTCGTCGAGCACGGTCTCGCACCGGATCCCGGTGTCCAGAAGTGGCAGCACCGGTTCAACCCGGTGCAGAAGGCATTGGCCGGTGGCTGCCACCTCGACCGCGATATTCGCGGGTTGATCGAGGCCGCGGGATTCGAGATCCGCGATATCGATCGGTATTACCAGCAGGGGCCGAAGCCCTGGGTTGCCTTCTCGTTGGGCACCGCGGTAGCCGGGTGAGGAGTTGCCGCGGTGACCCGCGTGAGAACTATTGCGGCCAGCCGCCGTACGGGACGGTGATCAACTCCATGTAGTGGCCGACGGGGTCGAGGAAATAGATCCCTCGGCCGCCGTCATTGTGGTTGATCTCGTTGACGCCCTGCTGACGCGGGTCGGCCCAATAGGTCATGCCATACCGCTCGATCTTGTCGTAGGCGGCGTCGAATTCTTCCTCGGAGACCAGGAAGGCGTAATGCTGCGGTTGCGGCTCGCCCTCGAAACCCGGTGGCAGATTGGCGAAGTCGAAGGTGACGCCATTACCGACGGTAATCGGAATGAACGGCCCATACGGCTTGCCCACCTCCAACCCGAGGATGTCCGCCCAGAATTCGGCGGAAACCCGATTGTCCGTGCACGCGACAATGGTGTGGTTGAACTGGATAGTGATAGGAATTCTCCTGCGTTCGTGACGATCCCGACCCTGGACCGGTACAAGTCGGCCGACAGGAGCATCGCCACGCCCTCGACGGTAACCACCCGCCGCCGATTCCGCCAAGCGCCCTGTGCGAACCGTCACAGCCCGCACCGGCCCCAGAAATTGGGGGCGGCTCAGGCGCGGCGGGGGGCGGAGTACTCCTGTTCCGGGCGGCCGGTGCTGCCGTAGCGCAGTTGCATGCGCAGGTCGCCGACGCCGACCAGGCTCGCGAGGTAGCGCTGAGCGGTGGCGCGGGAGATGCCGATGGCGGCCGAGACCTGGGCTGCCGACATCGGAGCGTCGGCATTGCGGACCGCTTGCAGGACAAGGTCTTTCGTGGGTGAGGCGGCGGTCGGTGCCCCGGGTGCGGCGGCACCGGCAGGGGCCGCGGCCGGGCGCAGCGCCGCCAGGGCGGCGTCCACATCGGCCGCGGTGACCTCCGGGGCGGCGAGCAGCCGCCGATATCGCGCGTACCCCGCCAGCCGGGCCGCGAGCACGGCATGGTCGAACGGCTTCACCAGGTAGCCGAGCGCCCCGGCCGACAGGGCGGCGCGCACGGTCTCCGATTCCGTTGCGGCGGTGAGCATCATGGCGTCGGACGGCATCTCGCGGACCAGGTCGATGCCGGAACCGTCGGGTAGGTAGACGTCCACCAGGGCCAGATCGACGGGGGTCTCGGCCATGGCGGCGCGCGCGGCGGCGAGCGTGTTCACGGTCGCCGACACCGCGAATCCCGGTAGCGCCGAGACGATTCCGGCATGCAGATTGGCCACCCGGAAGTCGTCGTCGACCACCAGCACGGTCAGCTCTCCTCGGCCCACGCCGCCTCCTCGTCCGTCAGCACGCCCGGCATCCGGGCAATGAACTCCGCTCCGCCCAACGGCGTCTCACCGGCGTCACAACGACCCCCGGTTACACCCACGCCTCCCGGGTCGGCCAAACGCACATCCCCGCCCCGAGCCCGTGCCACCTGTCGCGACAGCGCCAAGCCCAGCCCTCGCCCACCCGGGCCACCGCCCGATTTCGTCGAAACCCCCTCGGCGAAGACCGAATCCACCAGCCCGGGCGCGATGCCCGCCCCATTGTCGGCGACCGCGATATGCAGTGTCCCGCCCTCCTGCACCAACTCCACCTCGACCACCGGCCCCTCCCCCTCGACAACCGTGCTGTCTCGAAAATCCACAGCACCATCCGGATTCACGTCACCGTCGACCCGAGCGCCGGAGGCGTTGATCGAGCCGGAATTCGCCGCACGACGAAGGCTGCCGCCCACGCTGCCACCACCGGAATCCAAGTCAGCAGCTGAGGCCACGGCCTCAGCAGAATCTGCCGACACGCCGCAGCCAGGGCGATCGGTACGCCAACCGTCCGGATTCCGCTCGGACACAGCCGAACCCGCACCACCGCCGGCCGCAGCGGCGTCGATGGCGTTGTCGAGAAGATTTCCGAGGACGGTGGTGACATCGACGGGGGCGGCGAGGTTCGCGTCGACCCAGGTGTTGGGGCCGAGGCGGAGGTGGACGCCCTGTTCGCGGGCGTGGGCGGCCTTGGCGGAGAGGAAGGCCTGCAGGTAGGGGTCGCGGATGGTGTCGATGCCGGGGAGGGCCGCGCCGAGGGGGCCGGAGCCGAGGAGTTCTTCGACATAGTGGGTGGCCTCGTCGGGGCGGCCGGTGTGGAGGAGGCCGCTGAGCAGGTGGAGGCGGTTGGCGAATTCGTGGCGCTGGGCACGCAGGACGGTGCTCATGGTGGAGACTGCATCCAGTTGACGGGTCAGGGATTCCACGTCGGTGCGGTCACGGACGGAGAGGACCGCGCCCAGAGGGCGGGAGTCGCGGGTGACAGCGCGGGGGGTGACGACCACGATGCGGTCGCCCACCGCAGCCTGGACCGGTTGACCGTCGGCGGCGCGGAAGGCTTGCAGGACACGGGGTGTCAGGCCGATGGCGCCGATATCGCTGCCCGGTTCGGGGTCGATGCCGAGCAGGCGGCGGGCCTCGTCGTTGACGACGGTGATCCGCCAACCGCCGTCGGCGGCGACCACGCCCTCGCCGATGCCGTGCAGAACGGCGTCCTGCTCACGCACCAGGTCCGCCAGATCAGAAGGTTCCAGCCCCAGGGTCAGACCGTGCCAGCGACGGGCCAGCAACACCGATCCCGCAATGCCCGCCAGGAGCGCGCCGCCGATCAGCAGCCCGGCTCGGCGCAAGTCCCGGAGCAGCTGATCGTGGACTGCGGCCGTGGAGATCCCGACACTCACCTCCCCCACCACCCGGCCGCCCGCCGGGCTCGATGGTGGTGCGGTATCCGGTTGCAGGACGGGAACTTTCGCACGCACGGATTCACCGAGCGTTCCGTGTTCCCGGATCACGACCTCCCCGCCGGCCAGCGCCCGGGAGGGGTCGGTGCTGACCATTTCGCCGAGCCGGTCATGGTCGGGGTGGGCCAGGCGGATGCCCGCGTCATCGGTGATCACCACGAAGAGCGCGCCGGTGCGCAGGCGGGCGTTGTCGGCGATCTGCTCGAGGTCGCCGCCCGCGAGCTCCGATTTCAGGGCGGGACCGGCCTGCAGCGAGCTGTCGGCGTACCGCGCGACGGCGGCACGGACCTGCGGGTCGGAGGCGACGGTGCGGGCGATGGCCAGGGCCCGCTGGCCGTACTCGCCGGAGAGGCGGTCGCCGCTGACATAGGCGAAGACGCCGAAGGCCAGCCCGACGGTCAGGCCCACCACGGCGATCTGCAACAGCAGGATCTGGGTCCGGAGCCGGACGGAACGGGGGCCGAGCGAGAACACGGGCGACAGTGTAGACAACCCCTCGCAACCACCTGAGCAGAATGCGCAGAACGACCGAATCGCCGCTTGTGTGACTTGCGCGCACAACCGGGTGGAGTGTGACCCGGCCCACGTAGCTTCTGTCCAACGCCGCAGCGGCGGCATCGGAAACAGGAGCACTGATGAGCACAACGACCACTGAGCCCGGGCCGGGTCCCGCGCCTTTGATCGAATTGCGGGGCGCGACCAAGCGGTTCCCCGGCAACAACGGCGGCATCCACACCGCGGTGCGCGACCTGAACTTCACCGTCGCGGCCGGCGAATTCGTCGCCGTCGTCGGCCCCACCGGCTGCGGCAAGTCCACCACGCTGTCGCTGGTGTCCGGCCTGGAACCGGCCTCGGCGGGCCGGACCCTGGTGCGCGGCAAGGATGTTCGCGGCATCCCGGACGGCGTCGGCTACATGTTCCAGCAGGACGCCGTGCTGCCGTGGAAGACGGTCATCGACAATGTGGCGCTGGGCCCGAAGCTCCGGGGCGTGTCCAAGGCCGAAGCCCGTGAACGCGCTGCGCGCTGGGTGCGCACGGTCGGGCTGGCCGGGTTCGAGAACTACTACCCGCATCAGCTTTCCGGCGGCATGCGCAAGCGGGTGGCGCTGGCGCAGACGCTGGTCAACGATCCCGAGATCATCCTCATGGACGAGCCGTTCAGCGCGCTCGACGTGCAGACCCGCCAGCTCATGCAGGACGAACTGCTGCGCGTGTGGTCCGGCACCGACTCGGATGGCCGGGAAAAGGGCCGGGCGGCGGTCATCTTCGTGACCCACGATCTGGAAGAGGCCATCGCCCTGGCGGATCGGGTCGTCGTCATGACCGCGAGCCCCGCCACCGTGTGCGGCGACTTCAAGGTCACTCTGGACCGGCCGCGCAATGTCGAGGAGGTCCGCCTCACCGAGGAATTCCGCGACCTCTACAGGGAAATCTGGGAAACGCTTCGCGATCAGGTCGAGGCGGCCCGCACGAAGGGAGCGGCCCGTGTCGCTTGATGTCATGCCGCAGACCGCGGTCGCCGCAACGGAATTCGAGGTGGAGACCGAGGAGCAGATCCTGGCGCGGGTGCGGTCGCGGGCGCGCAGGAACAAGATCCGGACGTGGGGGCTGCGCGCGCTCATCGTGGCCCTGTGGCTGGGCGCGTGGGAGCTCACCGCCACCTACTGGATCGACCCGTTCTTCTACTCCAAGCCCTCGCTGATCTGGGACCGGCTGGTCGAATGGTTCACCGAGGGCACGCAATTCGGCTCCATCTGGCTGCAGCTGTACACGACGGTGCAGGAGGCGGTGCTGGGCTTCGCCATCGGCACCATCGCGGGCATCGTGCTGGGTGTGCTGCTGGGCCGCTCCCGCTACTGGGCCGATGTGCTGGCCCCGTTCATCAAGGCGCTCAACGCGGTGCCGCGCATCGTGCTGGCATCGCTGTTCATCATCTGGTTCGGCCTGGGCCTGCAGTCCAAGGTGGCGACGGTCGTGGTGCTGGTGTTCTTCGCGGTGTTCTTCAACGCCTTCACCGGTGCGCGTGAGGTGGACGGCAATGTCATCGACAATGCCCGCATCCTGGGCGCGAGCCGCCGTCAGGTGCTGAGCTCCATCGTGCTGCCCAGCGCGACCACCTGGATCCTGTCCTCGCTGCACACCGCCTTCGGTTTCGCGCTGATCGGCGCGGTGGTCGGTGAGTACGCCGGCGCCGGCAAGGGCCTGGGCCTGCTGATCAGCAATGCGCAGGGCACCTTCGACGCGGCGGGCATCTACGCGGGCATGATCATCATCACCGTCGTCGCGCTGGTGGCGGAGTGGCTGATCGGGCTGGCGGAGAACCGGCTGCTGAAATGGCGTCCCTCGCAGGCCGCCTCGGGCCACGGGATCTGAGCCATGAAGTACCGCAAGCACATTGCCGTGGTCCTGCTGGCGATCAGTGCGCTGCTACTGGTGACCGGCTGCCGCGATTCGCGCCGCATTCCGACCGAGAACGGGCGGCCGCAGATCACCATCATGGTGGGCGGGCTGGAGAAGGTCATCTACCTGCCGGCCATGCTCACCGAGAAGCTGGGCTTCTTCGAGGCCAATGACATCGACGTGCACCTGCTGGGCGAGCAGTCCGGCGCGACCGCCGAGACCGCGCTGCTCACCGGCGACGTCCAGGCCGTGGTCGGTTTCTACGACCACACCATCGATCTGCAGGCCAAGGACCAGTGCCTGAAGACGGTCGTGCAGTTCGCCGACGTGCCCGGCGAGGTCGAGCTGGTGTCGAAGCAGGACGCCGAGGCGATAAAGTCCCCGGCGGACTTCAAGGGCCGCAATCTCGGCGTGACATCGCTGGGCTCGTCCACCGACTTCCTCACCCAGGCGCTGGCCGGGCAGGCCGGTCTGCGGACCTCCGACTACACCCGGGTGAAAGTCGGTGCGGGACAGACCTTCATCGCGGGCATGAACCACAACGGCATCGACGCGGGCATGACCACCGACCCGACCGTCGCCAAGATGGTCACCTCCGGTGACGCCAAGGTGCTGGTCGACATGCGCAACGAGCAGGGCACCCGCGCGGCGCTCGGCGGCCTCTACCCCGCCGCCTCGCTCTACATGCGCTGCGAGACCGTGGCCGGCCACCCGGACATCGTGCAGAAGCTGGCGAACTCGTTCGTCCAGACCCTGCAGTGGATCAAGACCCACTCCCCCGAGGAGATCGCCGCCAAGATGCCCGGCCAGTACGCGGGCGGCGATCCGAAGCTCTACGTCAAGTCCATCGCCGATTCGATCAGCATGTTCAACGGCGACGGCCTGATGAAACCCGAAGGCGCGCAGAACGTCCTGCGCATTCTCGGCCAGTACTCGCGCAATGTCGCACCGGTGCAGGAGCGCATCGACCTCGACGCGACCTACACCAACGAGTTCGCGGAGAAGGCCCAGGGCGCTCGCAAACCCTGACCGGCCCACGTGGAACCGCACATCGAATGAGGGGTGTGCGGTTTCGCGCTATTCCGGGACGGCGACCACGCGGCGGCGGGAGCGGCGCAGGGCATCGACGGTGAAGATGGCCAGCGCCAGCCAGATCAGCGCGAACCCCGCCCAGCGAGACGCGGGCATGGGCTCGTGCCCCACCGCCACACCCCAGGCCAGCTGCAGCCCGGGCGTGAGGTACTGCAGAATTCCCATGGTGGACAACGGCACTCGCGGGGCCGCCAGCGCGAACAACACCAGTGGCACGAGGGTGACCGGGCCGGTCAGCATGAGCAATCCCGTATGCGGAAGTGAGGAACCGAAGGTCGCGTTGCCGGTCACCGCGATCACAATCACCGCGATCAGCGCGAACGGTGCGGCCGCCAATCCCTCTGCCGCCAAGCCGGGTAGCGCGTCGAGCCGAATCACCTTCTTGACCAGCCCATAGGTGGCGAAGGAACAGGCCAGGATCAATGCGATCCACGGCGGCCGGCCGTAATCGATGGTCAGCACGATCACCGCGGTGGCCCCCAGCCCCAGCGCGACCCACTGCGGAGCCCGCAGCCGCTCCCGGAAGACGATGACCCCGAACGCCACCGTCACCAGCGGATTGATGAAATATCCCAGCGCACACTCCACCACGTGATGCGAGATCACGCCGTAGACGTACGCGCCCCAGTTCATCGAGATCGCCGCCGATGCCACGGCCGCCAACCGCCAGGTCCGCGCATCGATCCGCCGCAGCTCCCCCAGCCGCCCGGCGAGCGTCATCACCAGCAGCGAGACCACCAGCGTCCAGAGAATCCGCTCGACCAGGACCTCGCCCGCGCTCGCGAAGGACAGCAGTCCGAAGAAGGCCGGAAACAGTCCCCAGATGAAATACGCCCCGATGCCGAAGGCGATGCCCGCGTCCCGGGCGCCCTCGTGTCCCGTCGGCCGATCCCGCCGCGTCGTATCGACCGCTGCGTCCGAGTTCCCAGGTCCTTCCGCCACCCGATTACGTTAGCCCGCGCAACAAACGTCACGACAGCGAATACATAGGATGATCCTCACACGCCTATCCCGCGCGTGACGGGCAGCTACGGGTCAGATTCTTTGGTCGCCCTTTACTGTGGAGGGCATGTCGATTACTGCGCAGGCAGCTAGTCCACCCAGCCCACCCGCGCTGGGGCTCACCTCCGCCGAGGTGGAGCAGCGGCGGCAGGACGGACTGACCAACGACGTGCCCGAGCGGGCCAGCCGGTCCGTCAAGGACATCGTCAAGGCGAATGTGTTCACCCGGATCAATGCGATCCTCGGTGTGCTGTTCATCCTGGTGCTGGCCACCGGCTCGCTCATCGACGGCATGTTCGGGCTGCTGATCATCGCCAACAGCGCGGTCGGCATCATCCAGGAGGTCCGAGCCAAGAACACCCTCGACAAGCTGGCCATCGTCGGGCAGGCCAAGCCCGTGGTGCGCCGCGAGGGCATCGCCGGCGCCGTCGCGCCACAGGAGATCGTGCTCGACGACATCATCGAGCTCGGTCCCGGCGACCAGATCGTCGTCGACGGCGAGGTGATCGAGACCGAACTGCTCGAGGTCGACGAGTCGCTGCTCACCGGTGAGGCCGACCCCATCGACAAAACCCTTGGCGCGCAAATCATGTCGGGCAGCTTCGTGGTGTCCGGCAGCGGCGCCTACCGGGCCACCAAGGTCGGCAGGGACGCGTACGCCGCCAAGCTCGCCGACGAGGCCAGCAAGTTCACGCTGGTCAAGTCGGAGCTGCGCAGCGGCATCGACACCATCCTGAAAGTCATTACCTACCTGCTGATTCCGGCGGGCCTGCTGTCCATCTACAACCAGCTGTTCTCCTCCAAGGAATCCTGGCGGCCCGCCGTCAACGGCATGGTGGCCGCGCTGGTGCCCATGGTGCCCGAGGGTCTGGTGCTGATGACCTCCATCGCCTTCGCGGTCGGCGTGGTCCGGCTCGGTGCGCGCAAATGCCTGGTGCAGGAGCTGCCCGCCATCGAGGGGCTGGCCCGGGTGGACGTGGTGTGCGCGGACAAGACCGGCACCCTCACCGAGAACGGCATGCGGCTCGCGGAAGTCCGTCCGGTGAACGACATTCCGGAGGCGACACTGCGCGAGGTACTCGCCGCGCTGGCCGCCGACGACCCGCGGCCCAATGCCAGCGTGCTGGCCATCAAGGAGGCACTGCCGGGCGCGCCCGGCTGGGACTCCACCGGGGTCGCGCCGTTCTCCTCCGCCAAGAAGTGGAGCGGCATGTCCTACGGCGAGCACGGCAACTGGCTGATGGGCGCGCCGGACGTGCTGCTGGACCCGGCCTCCGAGATCGCCGACACCGCACAGGACATCGGGGCCAAGGGGCTGCGCGTCCTGCTGCTGGCCCACAGCGACCGGCCGGTGGACGCGCCCGACGCGCCCGGGCAGGTCACCCCGGCGGCGCTGGTCGTGCTCGAGCAGAGGGTGCGGCCCGACGCCAGGGGGACGCTGGAATACTTCGCCTCCCAGCATGTTTCGACCAAGGTCATCTCCGGCGACAATGCGGTGTCGGTCGGCGCGGTGGCATCCTCGCTGGGGTTGCCCGGGGGCAACGACCCCGTCGACGCTCGCAAACTTCCGACCGATCAGAACGAGCTGGCGGACGTGCTGGAGCGCAAGACCGTGTTCGGCCGCGTCCGACCGGATCAGAAGCGCGCCATGGTCGGTGCGCTGCAGTCTCGCGGCCACACCGTCGCCATGACCGGTGACGGCGTCAACGACGTCCTCGCCCTCAAGGACGCCGATATCGGCGTCGCCATGGGCTCGGGCAGCCCGGCCACCCGCGCGGTGGCGCAGATCGTGCTGCTGGACAACAAGTTCGCGACCCTGCCCTATGTCGTGGGCGAGGGCCGCCGGGTGATCGGCAATATCGAGCGGGTCTCCAACCTGTTCCTCACCAAGACCGTCTACTCGGTGGTGCTGGCGTTCCTGGTCGGCATCGCGGGCATCGGGTCGCAGATCTTCAGCTATAAGGCCATCGGCTATCCGTTCCTGCCCCGACACGTGACGATCGCCGCCTGGTTCACCATCGGCATCCCCGCCTTCATCCTCTCGCTGGCCCCCAACAACGAGCGCGCCCGCACCGGATTCGTCGGCCGCGTCATGCGATTGGCGATCCCGTCGGGTGTCGTGATCGGCGTGATGACCTTCATCTCGTACCTGATCGCCTACAAGGGACCCGACGTCAGCGAGACCGCGAAGATCCAGGCCGGCACCACCGCCCTGATCACGCTGCTGATCATCGCGGTGTGGGTGCTGGCCATCGTCGCCCGCCCGTGGAACTGGTGGAAGATCCTGCTGGTGGCGGGTTCCATCGCGGGATACCTGATCCTGTTCGCGGTCCCGTTCACCCGCCACTTCTTCAAACTGGACCCGTCCAACATCGCACTGACGACATTGGCCATCGTGTGCGGCGGAATCGGCATCGTCCTGGTCGAGGTTGCCTGGTGGCTCAGCGCCAGGTACCTCGGCGAATCGCCCCACACGCCGGTACCGGTGGACGAAGACGCCTGATCCAGAAGCCGTTTCGAGCCGGGGCCGTGCCGCGACCCCGGCTCGAATCATGTTCAGCGCGATGTCGTTCGTCGGCAGCAGCCCGCTGTCGAAGAACGTGCGAGCCGAGGCCCGCCACGCAGCCCGGGAAACGTTGGGGCGGTTCCGGATTGCGGCGAGCCGAATGGCTTGGACCTGCGGTGACGGTCGAATTGGTCGCATGATTTGGCTCGCCGTGGGTGGTGCCGTCCTGGGCAGTAATTGAATTCGCAGGTACCTTGAGCGCCATGGAGGTCTTGCTGCATCAGCTCGACGCATTCGCCGACGCGCCGTTCTCGGGCAATCCCGCCGCGGTCATGCCGCTGCTGTCCTGGCTGCCGGACGAACTGCTGCAGCGGCTGGCCGAGGAGAACAATCTCGCCGAGACGGCCTTCTACACCTCGGCGCTGCCAGCGGAAGCGGGTGCGCCGCCGGACAACTCGCCCGCCTTCCATCTGCGGTGGTTCACGCCGACGGTGGAAGTGGACCTGTGCGGCCACGCCACCATGGCCGCGGCGGCGCAGATCCTGGACGACATGCATCCCGGGGCGGATCGGGTCCACTTCTATACGCGCAGCGGGTGGTTGCGGGTGGATCGGGACCGGGACGATCTGGTGCTCGACCTGCCGTCGGTGTCATCGGTGGAAATCGATGTGCACGACGGACTTCCGCATCAGCTGGCGCAGGCGCTGGGGGTGCGGCCGCTGCGCGCGTTCGAGGGGACCGATGTGGTGCTGGTCGTCACCGCCGAACACGAAGTGCGCGAATCCCGTCCGAACTTCTCGGCCTTTCCCGAATTGAACCGCGCCGCCATTCTCACCGCGACCGGCGACGAGGTCGACTTCGTGTCCCGGGTCTTCGCACCCGGTCAGGGCATTCCCGAGGACCCGGTCACCGGGTCGGCGCACGCCCAGCTCACCCCGCTGTGGAGTCGCGAACTCGGACGCACCAGCCTCACCGCCCGCCAGCTCTCCCGGCGCGGCGGGGCCCTGCGCTGCGCCCTCACCGGAGACCGGGTGCGGCTCACCGGCCGCTGCCGCCGCTACCTCGACGGCGTAGTCCGCCTGCCGGACTGAGCAATTCAGCGCTCGGTGACCTGGCGGGTGAGAGCGTTCAGGTCCGTGGTGCGGTAGCCCGGGTAGCCGTGCAGCAGCTCCAGCCATTCGGCGGGGACGGCCGAGGCGCCCCAGCGAGCGCCGAGCAGGCCGCCCGCGATGGCCGCCGTGGTGTCGGTGTCGCCGCCCGCGCGCACCGCGAGTTCCAGTGCGGCGGGCAGGGTTTCGGCGTGGGTGATGGCCCACCAGGCCGTCTGCAGGGCGTGCACCACCCAGCCGTTCTTGGGGAAGTCGACGGGGCTGCCGGTTTCGGCCTTGTCCAGCAACGGTTCCCAGAAGCCGGTGTCCACCTGGGACAGCGCCTCACGCAGGCCGTCATAGGTGCCGAACAGGATGGCGTGGCGGATGGCCAGGGTCCAGAGCTTGCACGCCTGCATGGCCTGCATGTCGTAGTGGGTCAGTGAACTGACGAGTTTGGCTGCCTTGCCGCACTTCTCGGCATCATCGAGATAGGCGAGCGCGACCGGGGCGGTACGCATGAGCGAACCATTGCCCGCCGTCAGGCCGGTCAGATCGTGGGCGCGCATCTGCATGGCGCGCCCGGTCCGATCACGCCACTGCAGCACCTCACGGGTCTGGTTGCCGATGTCCTTGGGTCCGGAATCCCACCACGCCACGAATTCGGCCGCGACCGCGTCCAGCCCCTCCGGGCTGCAGAGGTCCC
Organism: Nocardia sp. NPDC059236; assembly: GCF_042754085.1. Taxonomy (NCBI): domain Bacteria; kingdom Bacillati; phylum Actinomycetota; class Actinomycetes; order Mycobacteriales; family Nocardiaceae; genus Nocardia; species Nocardia sp. NPDC059236. The sequence continues at coordinate 83,658 of NZ_JBHZAF010000023.1, read as the reverse complement.
CGACCCGCGCGGCCGCCTGCGCCACCGCGACCGCCATCGCCGTGTCGTCGGTCCACTCACCCGGCGCCCACGCGAACGCTCCACCGCCCCGCATCCGGATCTCGGCGTCCGGACCGGGCACGGTGAACTCGTAGCCTGCCCCCAGCGCGTCTCCGGCCGCGGTCCCCAGCAGTACCCCGGCGGCCCGGTCGGCCTGCTCCGGCGTCAATTCCATGTGCGCTCGCCTCTTCCGCTCCGATGCGTCCACATCGATCTATCACGACGTTACCCACCGCGTGGGCACGCCGAACCGCGCAGCCGCCGTCTTTACGGGTTCTGCACTAGGCTCGGGGACACTCCCGTGCAGCGTCGCCGCCGCAGTTGTTCCGTGCACTCCCGCTCCGTTACTCGGATGGAAGATCCGGAGGTTCTGCCGATGAACCAGGTCGCCGATCCCACCCTGACCGGGGTACACCCGTCGGCCACGCCACTCGCCCCCGTTCCCGACTCCGGCCACATCTTCGACGTCACCCGCCGCCTGGGCACCGTCGACATGGACGAGAACCAGTACCTGCGCATCGACGGCACCGCCCGCCACCTGCAGGACGCCGGCGTCGACCACCTCGCGCACATCGGCGCCCTCGCTTCACATCCGCACTGGATCGTGCGCCGCACCGTCATCGACGTACTGCGCCCCATCACCTGGCCCACCCAGCTGCGCATCCGCCGCTGGTGCTCGGGCATCTCCCCGCGCTGGTGCACCATGCGGGTCCGCATCGACTCCGACACCGGCGGCCTGATCGAAACCGAGGGCTTCTGGATCCACATGAACAAGGAGACGATGAGCCCGTCCCGGGTGGCCGACGAATTCTTCGAGCTCATGAGCACCACCACCGACGAGCACCGGCTGCGCTGGCGGCAATGGCTCGATGAACCCCAGCCGCCCACGCCCGCCACCCGTTTCCCCCTGCGCCGCACCGACACCGACCACTTCCAGCACATAACCAACACGGCCTACTGGCACGCGGTCCACGAATTCACCGCCGACGCAACGGATCTCGTCCAGGGACCGCACCGTTTCATCCTCGAATACAACAAGCCCATCCGGTACGGCGAAACCTTGGACATCCATACCGCTCGCACGCCCGACGCCCTCACCCTCTGGTTCTCCGTCGACCACGGCACCCGGGCCATCGCCCGACTCCGCCCCGTCGCATCCTGATCGCCCCGGGCCGATGATTGCGACGGTCTCGGCCCGTCTCGACTCGTATCAGCCCATCGAGGAGGAACGATGCTCGCAGATCCGGTATCGGCAGAGGACCTGAACATCTACGGCAAGGCCGAGCTGCCCTGGGACCGCGTCCAGAAGGCGATCGACGCATGGATCGGGCTGCCCGAGACCCCCCAATTCCTCGGCACCGTCAGCCCATCCGGCAAACCGAGCTCGGCAGGGATCGGCGGCATCGAAGCCGACGGCCACATCTACTTCACCAGCGGGCCCGACAGCAAGAAGTCACGCAACCTGACCACCAACCCGTTCTGCACACTGTCCATCCGATTCCCGGATGTCGACCTCGTACTGTCCGGAGCAGCGCACCGGATCATCGACCCTGCCGAACTCGATCGTGTCACCGCCGTGTACCGCGCCGGCGGTTGGCCCGCAGAACGATCCGGCGACGCGATCACCGCACCCTACAGCGCCCAGAGCGCCGGACCCGCCCCCTGGCACCTCTACCGCCTCACCATCCACACCGCAGTAGGCGTGGCCCTGACCGACCCCCACGGCGCCACCCGCTGGCACTTCGCCCACTGACCGCCATCGACAGTTGCGTCCGGCTCCTCCGGACCTGACCGCCCCGCACCCCCAAACCCGAAAGATAAAGAGCCAAAAGACAAAGATGCCTGGAGAAGGGAGGGGGGCGGGCTCACGTCCGCGCCTACACCTACCAGCCCCCTCACCTTTGAAGCCGCATGTGGGGTTACTGCAGGAGGTATTCCCTTGGATCACGGGGTTGGGGTCGCCACATGATGGCTTGCGCCCGTTGGGGACACTGCGGATCAGCAGTAGAGCCGGGGATCGACCTCCCGGCGGGCGGGCGGCAGTGTGGTGAGGACAGGGAGCCGGCCAGCGGGCTGGATTGGTCTCTGCTGCCCGGGATGGGGTCACCCGCCTCGTGGGCTCGTGCGTCGGCCACGAGCGGCGACCAGTTGTCAGGACTCCGAGCCCTTGGGCCGTGAAGATGTGGTTGGTCGACACACGCCGACGGCATCGAGCGCGTGCACCTGGTCCTGCATGAGCGCGATGAGTGGTGAGATGCCCACGTGCGGGCGCACCGACGCCGGAATCTGATAGCACAGCGATTTGCCGCCACAGGTGGCATGAGCACCAGGGCGTCGCCGCCGGCGATCACCTGGTCTTCGGTCGCGATCCCCCGACGGCGGTCGCCTGTAAAGCGGTGAAGGTGGCGGCGGCTGTCGGAGTGGTGGCCGTCGCAGGTACCGAATGCGATCGCGGTCCGGGTCGGCGATCACAGTAGTGGCCGAGGCGGTCATCCGGGATTCATGCGGCCCATGAACCCCACCTCTGGCAACTGGAATCGATGGCAGCGGCGACCCACTGCCCCACGTGATGCCTGTCGTTCACCCGAGGAATGCCGGTCGGGTCAAGCCTCTTCGGTGCAATCCACCCGGTACGCCCCCGATACGGGGAATCTTTGCCCACGACAACGGTTTTCCAACCGTCGGCACTGTCATTGACCAGCGCGTGGCAATGATCGCACACCAAGGTCAGATTGGTCAGATCCGTGGGTCCCCCCTTGGCCCAGTCGGTGATGTGGTGCACCGCGCACATCGACGCGGGCGCATCGCATCCCGGGCGGGTACAGCCCTTGTCGCGAGCGATAAGGGCCAGACGCTGCGCCGGGGTGGCCAAGCGCTCGCAACGACCCAGATACAGCGGCAGCCCGTCGGCATCGAGGACCGCCAGCACCGGGCGGGTGCCCTCGGCCATCTTCAACGCCTCGTCGATGCTCACGTGGCCGCCGGAAGCAGTGGTCGCGACCCCGGAACCACGCTCGAGATCAGCGACGGACATGGTCAGGATGGCCTGCACCGGCAAACCACGGTGCGAACCCAGCTTGGCCGCGTCGACACCGGGCTGCAACAACGCGAACAGCGCATCGTGGGAGCGCTGACCGGCATCACGACGGTCACGACGCGCAGCGGCCTCCAACACCATCGAATCGACGACCTTGACCGTGGCGGCGACGCTGTCGGCGTCGTCGATGTTGCACATACCCGGACGCGCGAGCTTGGCGAAGACGGCATCGAGCAGGGCCCGCAGTTCGGGGGTGATCCAGCCCTCGATCCAGCTCATCCCGTCCACCCCGGGGCGGCCCAGGATCAGGCCGCGGCGGCGACGGCGGTCGGTGTCGGAGACGACCTTGCCGTCGGGGTCGACACGGGCAAGGATGTCGCGACCGATCTTGGGCAGGTCATCGGGCCACCCGACCCGGGAGTGATCGACCAGGATGTCTTCGGCCTCGGCGCGGGTCTCGGCGGGAATGTCGGCGGGCAGGTGGTTCATCACGTCGATGATGTTGCGGACATGATCACGCGAGATATCGCCTGCCTCAAAGGCTTCGGCGGTCGAAGCCAACGCGGCCGGACGCAGGTGTCCGGTGGGTTCGAAGAATTCCCCGCACTGGCGGGCGACCTTCACTCGCACCGACGCGTCATACCTCGACAATCCCAATGTCTGCCGCAGGAACGGCATCACATCATTCACCCCACTCGATGTGGGCAGCGAACGGTTGCAGGCTTCGATGATCAGGCGTGAATCCAGCGCCGACAGTTGATGTTTGCAGGTTTCCAGGCGCTGCATCAACTCCACGACATCATCGTCGGAGAACGGGGTGAGGTCTCCGTTGAGGACGGAATTCGACAGGGTTTCGACGGCGGTCGCCAGGTCGGCGATGCCGCACGTGTCGAGTGTTTCCCCTTTCGAATCCATGTGCTAATTCTACCGCTATCGCGACCGCAATAGAAGTCGAATTCAGTTGTGATACAACAGTTTTCAGACATTGAACCATTTCGATTTTCAACCTCAGTAAGGTGCCAGGTATGGAGGAATCCGATGTCGCCCTTGCCATTCGAGCTGCGGAAGCTGCATCCGGAGTAATCCGTGATCAGTTCCGTGGCCCGGTCACCCGCTATGAAAAGGAGGATGATGACTTCGCTACCCAGGCTGATCTTGCCGCCGAGCGGACCATTCTCGATATCCTCCGGGCCGCTCGTCCCGGCGATCGTTTCCTCGCCGAGGAGTCCGGTACCACCGGGGACCGTTCGGACCGCACCTGGTTGATCGATCCGCTGTGCGGCACGCGGAATTTCGCTGCGGGAACACCGCTTGTCGCGGTGAATATCGCGCTGCGCGCCGGGGAAGCCGTTACAGCGGCCGCGGTGGCGGATCCCTTCTCCGGGGAGATCTTCTGGACCGACGGGACCGCTGCCGCCGTTCGCCGCGACGGCAACGACCACCCGCTGCTCCCTCAATCCGCGAGCCGCCTGGTCGAGATCGACGCCGACAACCCGTCGCCCTACATGGACTGGTTCTCCTCTGGCCGGCTCATGGCCGACGAGTCCTTCACTGCCGCCTTCTATCCCCGCGTTCTGTCCACCTCACTGGCCCTGGTCTGGGTGGCAGCGGGCCGTCGCGCCGCCTACCTCGTGGACCGCGATCTCCGCGACGACGTCCATTTCACCGCCGGCATCGCCGTGTGCCGGGCAGCCGGTTGCACGGTCACCGGCCTTACGGGGCAAGCCCTCCACACTCCACCCCACGGCCTGCTGGCCGCCGCCGACCCTGCCACCCACGGCCGGTTGCTCGACATCATCGCCGGGACCCGCTAGAGCGAGGCATGGTGCACGAGAGCGTCGGCGACCAGCGCCGCACCGGCCAGTAGCAGCAGGATGCGAACCGACCGGGGGCCGAAGCGTTTCAGCCCGCGGACCAATCCGCGATAGAAGCGCCGGGCCCGGGTCGATTCGAGGGTCGAGGTGACCAGAACCAGTAGCGGCGGCAGGAGCGCGATCAGGCAGTATCCGATGATGATCAACGGCCACATCGGCGGATGCGGATCCCGCGCCGAGATCATGGCCAGTGCCGCCAGGTACGGAACCGCGGTGGGCGCCTGCCCCAGTCCGATGGCGACGCCCACGAAACCCAGCAGCAAGGGCCTGCGCCGCGCCTCCAACGCCCACACGGGCACCGCCGCCCCACCCTGCTTGGACATGCGCAGGCTGCCGAGCGCCAGCAACACCAGGCCGACACCCAACTCGGCCCAGTAGCGAACCGTCGGGGTGATGTCGAAACTGACCAGGTCGGTGAGTAATCGAAGACCGAGCACGAAGGTGATGCCGAAAGCGGTTGTGACGGCGAACACTCCGGCGAGGAAGCTCAGCGCACCGGGCAAGGGCGAGCGACGGCTCAACCGACTGTCATAGACCACCGCGGTCGTGACGCCGACCAGCAGGACATCGAGCGAGTCCAGGAAGGCGAAGCCCGCGAGCGCCAGCAGAAAGATCACCATGACCCCACCGAACATACGGGGCATTCCCTGGCACCCCGTCACGAGCAGCCGGATGTCAGCGCCCTTTGCGACAACTCACCGCGCGCCGATCATGGCGTCGGATGCCCCCTCGGCCCGCCTCGAGAAGATCCGAGCGGAGCTCCTCGGCCTGGGCTGGTCATCGAGGACCGGGCGCTGGCGTAGGTCAGTTGCCGGGGACCGGCCCGTCGTCGAGGGGCGGACTGGCGGATTCGAGTTGTTCGGGCAGGAGCGGGGATACCGCGAAGACGGCGGCGGATGCGTCGGCGGGGAGTGCCTCGACGGCGCGAACTCCCGGGTGCGCGGCCAGCGTGCGGAGTTGCGCCGGCGTGCCGTGCAGAACGATGGCGACGACGCACGGGCAGTCGGCACCCAAGCGGCTCGCCACCAGGTTCTTCACCCGGGTGGAGCGGTCGTCGTAGGTGGGCGTCGACTCCATCTGGGCGGCAGCGGATTTCACCGACGCCACGGCCACGGCATCGCCCGCGGGGACACCGATCGAGATGATCGGCGTCGCCACCCGGTCGACGGCCACGTGATAGTCGATCTCCGAGATCCGCAGGCCGCCACTGAATTCCGGGATGCGGTCGGCGGTGACGCCCTCGGCGAACGACAGCAACGCCCAGTGCCCGTCGGAGTCGGTGCCCTGCAACGACTTCTGGGCCCGCTCCAGGTAGTGCGTCACCGGCTCACCGCTCTCCGGCCCCAGCCGGTCGGTGGAGATGATCGCCGACCGGGGCGGGATCGCCCACCCCAGCACCACGATCAGGATGGCGAAAAGCACCGCGGCCGCAGCGATCCCGGCGCGGCGCGGCGTCAGCGCATCCACTCGAGACCCCGGATCAGTGCGCGCGCAGGACGTCGAGGGCGTGTTCCAGATCGGCGGGGTACTCGCTGGTGATCTCGATCCAGCGGCCGTCGGCGGGATGGTTGAAGCCCAGCTGGCGGGCGTGCAGCCACTGCCGTTCCAGCCCCAGCCGCTCGGCCAGACGCGGGTCCGCGCCGTAGGTGAGGTCGCCGCAGCAGGGATGCCGCACCGCCGAGAAGTGCACGCGAATCTGGTGGGTGCGACCGGTTTCCAGGTGGATGTCGAGCAGGCTCGCCGACTGGAAGGCCTCGACGGTGTCGTAATGGGTGATCGACGGGCGGCCGTCCGCGGTGACCGCGAACTTCCAGTCGTTGCCACGCGCGCGACCGATGGGCGCGTCGATGGTGCCGCTGCTCGGATCCGGATGACCCTGTACCAGCGCGTGATACCGCTTCTCCACGGTCCGGTACTTGAACGCCCGCTTGAGCTGGGTGTAGGCGTGCTCGGACTGTGCGACCACCATCACACCCGAGGTGCCGACATCCAGCCGGTGCACGATGCCCTGCCGCTCATGGGCTCCCGAGGTCGAGATGCGGTAGCCCATGGCCGCCAGGCCGCCCACCACGGTGGGGCCGGTCCAGCCGACACCCGTGTGCGCCGCCACCCCAACGGGCTTGTCGACGGCCACGATGTCGTCATCGGCGTAGAGGATCTTCATCCCCTCCACCGGGGTCGCCTCCACCGTGAGTTCCCGCTTGGGCTCCGGGAATTCGACCTCCAGCCAGGCCCCGGCGGTCAGCCGGTCCGACTTGCCGGCCGAGATGCCGTCCAGCTGGACGCCGCCGTCCTCGGCCATCGAGGCCACCGCGGTGCGCGACAGCCCGAGCAGGCGCGACAGCCCGGCATCGACTCTCATACCGTCCAGCCCGTCGGGCACCGGCATGCTGCGGGTCTCCCTCATGCTGCCTTCCCCTCCGCGCTCGACGCCGCCTGCTGCCGATGCATGCGAGTGCCGTCGGGTTCGAACCCGAACACCGTCAGCGCCACCAGCAGAATGGCCCCGCACACGATCGACGAATCGGCCACATTGAACACCGGCCACCAGCCGACCGCCACGAAATCCACCACATGACCCTGCAGCGGGCCGGGCGCGCGGAACAGACGGTCGATGAGATTGCCGAGCGCGCCGCCCAGCACCATGCCCAGGCCGATGGCCCACGGCAGCGAGCGCAGGGTCCGGCCGATGCGTATGACACCGATCACCACGGCCGCGGCGACCAGGGTCAGCAGCCAGGTCATGCCGGTGGCCATGGAGAACGCGGCGCCCGGATTGCGGACCAGGGTCAGACGCACGCTGTCGCCGATGAGATAGATCGGCTTACCGGGCGTCATGGTCGCGACCACGATGGTCTTGGTCAGCAGATCCAGGCCCAGCAGCACCACCGCGATGAGCAAGAGCACCGGCAGTCGCAACGGCTGCGCGGGGGAAGTCCCGGCATCGGCCGCGGGGCTGATCTCCCCTGGCGATGTGTCTGGTTCCTCTGCGCCGGATTCGCGCGGCCGATCGGTACTCACCCTGACATCATTCCCTATTCATGCCGGGCGCCTCTGAACACCCCGAAACCACGGCCCCACAGGATCCCAGCTGTTTTTCAGGAACGCGCCGTAACCTGTTCGACGTGACGGTGTTGTCTTCCTCCCCCAGCTCGGCGAAAGCCACCGCACGCTGCTCCGGCACCCCGCGCCCGCCGCGGCGAGGCGCGGGCACGCGCACCACGCGCTCGGGGGTCCTGCTCCTGGTTCTCGCGGTGACTCTGACCGCCTTCGGCGTCGGCTGCAGCGATCGTACGGAGACCACGGCCGAGGCCGACGGCACCGAACCGGTGGGCATCAACAAAGAGGTCACCATGCCCATCGAGGCCGTGACCGCCACCGTCGTCGAGCCGGGCGCCGAGCCCCGCTCGCCGCTGCGCCGCACCCTCGAGGCGGGCGCCACCCAGCAGGTCACGCTGAGTACCGAACATCACATCGAGCAGCAGATCAATCAGCAGGCGCTGCGCGACATCTCCCCGCCCGCGATGACCATTCCGCTCACCGCGCAGTCCGGCACCGACGGGGTGGAGCTGACCGTCGGCAATGTCACCTCCCCCGACCCGACCCTGGCCAAGGCGCTGCTGCCCGCGGACGGTTCCCGCGTCGGCTTCGACGTCAGTGACCTGGGGGCGATCACCGCGCTCAAGCTGGCACCCAAGCCCGCCACCTCCGACTCCGCGCGGGCCGCGCTGGAGCAGGCGTTCTATCAGGCCGTGTACCAGTCCATCGCATTCCCGCCCGACGCCGTCGGCGTGGGCGCGGTGTGGACGGTGCGGCAACAGGTTTCCGGCAGCGTGCCGCTGGAGCAGGTGACCACCTGCACCCTCACCTCCCGGGACGGCAACCAGCTCACCATCGAACTGAATGTGGTGCAGACGCCGAAATCCACTGTGTGGCATCTGCCCAACGAGGCGGGCCAGCTGGAGATCGTCGACTACCTCATGCACGGCACCGGCACCATCGCGGTGGATCTCGGTCTGCCGCTACCGGTTTCCGGTTCGGTCGAGGTGGGCGGCAACCAGACCTACCGCGACCCGCGCAGCTCGGTGACGCTGCGGCAGACCCTGCGCACGGAGGTGCAGTGGGGCGCCTGACGCGGCTCGCGCTGCTGGCGGGGGCCCTGGCGCTGGCCGCCACCGCCTGCGGCAGCCACAAGGATTCCGCGCCCGCGCTGCCGAGTCTGGAGCCGGCCGTGCAACCGTCCGGAACACCCGGGGGCGCACCGGTTCTCGACCAGTTCACGCTGCGTTCGGAGCTGCTGGACGTGTCGGTGATGCCCGCGGGGTTCACCGCGCTCGACGATCCACCGCCCGGGAGTTCCGGCGGGGCGGGCGCCAAGACCGATCCAGCGCCGTGCGCGAATGTGCTGGCGGCCATGGCCGTTCAGGCTCCGGGGTCGGCGGCGCAGGCCGCGGCCCAGTTCGGCGGGCCGAATTTCGCCAGTGTGGATATCGATGCGGCGTCGTATGCGAATGGCGGAGCGGCGCAGGCTTTTTCCACCGTCCAGTCCATTCTGCCGGGCTGTACCCGGTACTCCGGTAAGGATGCCGACAATACGAAAGTCGAATTCCGGCTGGGCGGTTTGAATCAGCCGCAGGCCGGTGACGGCTCGACCGCATTCCAGGTGCGCACCACCAGCGACGGGCTCACGCTGTACACCGATGTGAGCATCACGATGGTCGGTTCGACGGTGGTGCAGATCGCCTACTCGGATGCGAAGGAACCCGATCCACAGCAGCTCAGTGCCATGACCGCAGCGCAGGTGCGCAAGCTGCAGGGGGCTGCGGGTCCGTAGTCACGGAACTTTCCCGCATATGCGGCAATTCGGGTGATCATTCGGAAATTCGAGTAATTCTTGTCGGCACCGGGGCATAAGCTCGACGCGTCCGGCAACAACCTCGAACGGAGGTTTTCGATGTCCGATGTCAAACCCATTCCCGAGGGCTACCCGACCGTCTGCCCCTCGCTCGCCTGCAATGGCGCCGCGCAGGCGATCGACTTCTACAAACGTGTTTTCGGCGCCGACGAACGTTTCCGCATGCCCGGGCCCGACGGCACGGTCGCGCACTGCGAAATGCAGTTCGGCACTTCGGTGATCATGCTCGGCGACCCGGCGCCGTCCATGGGGTTCCTGGATCCCAAGGCGGTCGGCGGCACGCCGGTCAATCTGTACGTCTATGTCGACGATGTCGACGCCGCCCACGCCGCGGCCCTGTCGGGCGGGGCGCAGGAGCTACAGCCGCCCGCCGACCAGTTCTACGGTGACCGCACCTCGGGCATCGAGGATCCGTGGGGTCACCGCTGGACCCTCGCCCTGCACGTCGAGGACGTCGAGCCGGAGGAGATGGCCAAGCGTATGGCCGACATGCAGGGCTGAGGCCCGGCATGCGGTCCGGTAGCACGGTCTGAAAACGCCGCCGCACCCGTTTCCGCGCGGAAACGGGTGCGGATCGCGGTCGCCGGCCGGGCGGCTATTGCCGCCCGGCCACGGTGATCACTGCCAGCCGGTCACATTGATCGGGCCGGGATTCCAGAGACCGCTGTGCGGGTCCGTGGTCACCACGGGCTTGGCGGTCTGTGCGGAACCGTCGATCCGCTCGAGCCGCTGCAGCTCACCCCAATCCATGCGCGGGTCGTGGTCGAGGTAGGTCGCCAGGGTGACCGGGCGCAGCAGCATCGAGCTCCAGCCCAGGGCACCGCCGCCGTCATGGCTCTGCCACAGCGTGGTCATGGCCGCGCCGCCGCGGTCGGGCATGATGCGGTAGTCGGGCACCTCGGCGATACCGTCGAGGTGATCGAACGGCCGCTGGCACGGGAACTGCAGGCCCACTTCCCAATCCAGCAGCACCGGCTTGTCCCGGCCGACGTAGTCCTCCAGCGTCACCGTCTGCGGGATGCGCGGCGGGGTGAGCGCCACCCACTGCTTGGGGTCGCTGTCACGATCCTCGGCGAGTACGCGAATCGCGGTGGCCTGGGCCGGAATATCGCTCAGCGGCACCCGCAGATTGCGCCACGTCGGCGCGGGGCCGATATCGATGGGCGTGACGCGGCCCTGCGGTTCGACCGAACCGTCAGCGCCCGGCACACCGTACTCGATCTCGACCGATTGGCCCGGCGTCACGATGCCGTCCTTGCTCACCGAGCGGATCCGCCCGGCGGCCGTCATCGCGATGATGCCGGAGCGATCCTGCTGCCCGGGCAGGGCGTACCAGCCGGTGGTCAGGGTGGAGACCGCCTCGGAGCTGTTGTAACTGCCCAGCACCGGGGTATCGGAGGCGAGCCCGAAAGGCAGTGGCGCGGTGGTTGTTCCGTCCACGGTAGTGCTGCCGCGGTTGCTGACCGCACTGGAGACGCTGCCGCCGGTATCGACGTCATCGTCGGGGCGTAGGTCGGTGGACACGCCCTTGGGCGAGAAGCCGACTGCGTCTGCGGTGAAGGTACTGAGCGCATCGCCGTTGAGCGGCTTCAGCATGCCCTGGTTCGGGTCCGTCTCGACCAGCACGTCGCGGGCCAGGCCGCACGGCTTGCCCAGCACCGCATCCACATTCGAGCGCGCCAGCGAGTAGGCGGGGTACTGCGCGACCGCGCCCTTGGCGAGCGAGCCCACCTCGAACAGCACCATGAACGCGGCCGCCACGGTCAGCGGCGGAATCGCCACGAAGCGCCAGCCCAGCTTCGAGATCCGGTGCGGGCCGGGCTGTTCCGGCGCGCGCACATGGAACCAGCCGGCCAGGGCGAGCAGCGCCACCGTGAGCGCCAGGAAGATCTTGTCGACCTCGATCCCGGCCAGCACCACCGACTTGTCGTGCCAGGGCACATTCCAGTTCGAGACGTACCACCAGCCGTTGATGCTGGAGAACGCGACCGCGAGAGCGAACGCGATCACCGCAGCGAACAGCGCACGATTACGCGGGGAGCGCATCACCCGCGGGCCGACCGCCACCGCGGTCAAAACCGCGATGACTCCGGCCAATCCGGCGTAGATGCCGTTGTGGTGGGTCCACTTGGTGGGGGTGAACATCATCAGCGCGATGACGCCCACACCGGTGCCGAGCACCCGGCGCACGGGGCCCGGCGCGGTGAACGGGATCCGGCCGCCCTTGCGCAGCAACACGAACGCGCACACCAGCAGGCCGATCCAGAACGCGAACATGCCGAAGCGCCGCGCCAGCGAACCATCGATGGTGGGCATGAAAAGGTATTGGTAGCGAATGTATTCGCCGTCCCAGTGCACATCCGGGCCGACCGCGGTGTGCACCCGGCTCATCTCGAACATCGACGACAGCGGCTGATCGCAGAACATGATCGCCAGCACCACCGCACCGGCCGCCGCCAGCGGGGCGGCGAGGGTGAGGTACGCGCCGAAGCGGGCCTTCAGGATCGTGAAGGCGCTCGCGCCGGGGGCGGTCGGCTTGCCGAGCACGGTCGCGTGCTTGTTGAGGATCCGCCAGGCCGGCCGGATACCGGCCAGCAGCGGCGCGAAACAGATGATGCCGGACGGGCCGACGGTGCAGGTGAACGCGCCGATCATGATGGCCACGCCGTAGGGCAGCAGCCGGCCCGTCGCGATCGCCCGCTCCACCGAGACCCAGGTGAGCAGGACACCCAGCGCCACCAGCGGTTCCGGGCGCAGGCCGTTGTTGTACGGCAGCCAGACGGCCAGGAAACCCAGCGCACCGGTCCACACCGCGACGCGGTCGCGGCGGATCCGCGCGCCCAGGCGGGGAATCACCTCGCGGCTGAGCACCAGCCAGATCACGATGCCGGCCAGCAGGGCGGGCAGGCGCATCCACACGCTGGCCGGGCTGACCTGCGCCATGTGGCCGATGAGGTCGTAATACGGAGTGCCGACCGGGGTTTCGGGGACACCGAAGTAGCCGAAGTAGTTGGCCATATACCCGGCGTGGATCGAGGCCCGGCCCATGCCGTACTGGTAGCCGTCGTCGGAGGTGGTCGCGCCGATGAAATGCCAGAGGATCAGGGTGCCCAGCACCACGGCGTCGACGGGCTTGAAGGTCCACCAGTGCTGCGGCAGGAAGCGGCGCGCGCGCCGGCCGTCGAGGCGGTCCAGGCGGAACAGCGCGAAGAGGGCGACGAGGGTGCCGAGGATGGCGGTCCAGATGGCGATCCGCTTGATCGTGCTCGGCGTCGAGGTGAAGCGGCTGTCCACCTGCGCGCTGACCTTGGCGCCGTCGGAGACGGTCAGGTCGCTGAAGATGCCGACCAGCTGCGGCCGGTAGTCACCGTTCAGGGTGACCGGGGCGGCCGTGGATCCGCTCAGGGTCGCGGTGGAGGAGGTGAAATCCGAGTGCACGGTGAGCGCGCAACCCGCGCCGAGCTGGTCGACGGGCACGCTCACCAGCGTCTTGTGATGCAGAATCGCTTCCAGTTTGCCCGGCGTGGTCACACCATCGGTGGTGGATGCCGCTGTGACCCGGGCCACGAAGCCGTACTTCTCGAGGTCCGGCGCACCATTGGGCGCGGTGGCGGCGAGCGTGCCGCCCTTCGAACCCAGCTGCGTCACAGCCGAACAGGGAATGGTGGCGTCGAAGTTCAACGGCGCGTAGGTCACCAGCGGAGCCTCGATGCTCTGCGCCGAATTCCCCTGCGGCCAAGTCAAAGTCGTGTGGTCCACCCGGACCGGCAGGAACGGCACCGCCAGCGCCGCCAGCACCGCGATCACACCGGCGATCAGAGCGGTCGGCCGCGCCCAGCCCCCTCGAATCCTTCTCTCGGGTTCAGCACCAGCACTCCCGGCGGCGTCCTGCCCCGCCTTCTCCAACACGTCGGTCACGACCGCCGATCCTAAGCGGAACTCATCTTCCCTCGCTCGCCCCTCTCCACGATCGACCCCGCAAACCCCCGGGACACCACCCCACCCGGTCGAATATCCATGCTCCCGCACCACTTGCTGTGCGCCACCTCACAATTCCGGGCCCGATCCAGACCGAGCTATCGCCCCGCCCGCAGTCCCGGCACGACCACCTCAGGATCCACACCGAGCCGCTGCCTGCCACCAGAACAGAGCTGAGGCCCCCGGACGGGCCGGAGCCGAGGCATAGCCCGCATCCGAGGCACAGTCCGGCCCCCGGAGCCGAGACACAGTTCGGCGCTCGGGGCCCAGGCCGAGGCCCAGGAGCGGGATTGTGACCTCGTGCTCGGCTCTCGGGCCTATTGACCAGGACCAGGGCCCGACCTATCACTGCGCTCCGACCCACTTCCTGGCCCCGGCCCTTGCTCATGACCTTGCCCTGCGCCATTGCCATGATCGGGGCCATCGCCTCGGCCAACATCGTGCCCTGGCCCATGGCCGGGATCATGTCCATGACCGCCGTTCCCGGCCTATGGCCATTTCGATGTCCTTGCCCCGGCTCATGACTGTGCCCTGGGCCACCATGACCGCAGCCCTTGCCATGGCCAGGGTCCTATCCGTGCCCTTGCCCCTGGCCGGGGTTGTGTCCATGACCGCTGTTCCCCGGCCGGTCGCCATGTCCAGGTCCGTGGCCATGCTCTTGTCCCGGCCCGTGGCCGTGTCCCGGCCCACGCGGCGGGTGCGGCGGGATCGGGTTCGGTGGGTGGGGATGCACTGGCTTCGGCTCGGGCCCGGGGCGCGGCGGCGGGGCCGGCTTCGGCGGTTGCTCGGGTTCCCACACGCTCTCGGGCGGAGGCGCGGGCGCGGTGTACTCCGGAATCGGCGGAATCGAGAAGTACCGCGGCGTATAAGGAATCAGCGACGTCGTATCCGGCACCTCGTCATCGTGAGGCGGTCGCGGCAACTCAACCGTCGGATGCTCACTTCCCGGAGGCAGCCGCCACGTCAACCGCGGATCCTGCCCCGGGGCACGAGCGCCCGACTCCGGCGTCGAACCCTCACCCTCCTCAGGCAAACGCCAAGTCAGCGTCGGATCCTGACCCCGCACAGGACCGCCCGACTCCGGAGCCGAGCCCTCACCCTCCACCGGCAAACGCCAAGTCAACCTGGGGTCCTCAACCGGCCTTTGCCGCTGCGGCTCCGGCGTCGAGCCTTCACCTTCCTCAGGCAACCTCCACGTCAGTCTCGGATCCTGTCCCGGCGCAGGATTGCTCGGCGCTGGGGCTGAACCGTCGCCTTCAGCAGGCAGACGCCACGCCAAGCGGGGATCCAGAGCGGGACGGGCTGGGGTGGCAGGGTTTTCGGCCTGGCCGGCTCGACGGTAGTCGTCGAGGTCGGCGCGTAGTTGCCTGCGGATGTCTCCCAGATCGCGCATGCGCTGCTGGATGCCTTCGCGCTCCTCGAAGTACTTGTCCGGCCGCAGGTTCGCCTCGTCGAGGCGGGCCTGCGCCTCCGACAGCTCGGCCGTGCGGCGCATGACCGTGTCCATACCGGCCCGGCCCATGCGCTCCGGGCTCATTCCTTCCGGATCGATGCCCAGCGAACGCAGCAGTGCGCGAGCCGAATCCAGCGCTTCGGCGGCCGTGCGCGGCCGCTCGGACTGCGGCTCCGGGCCTGCTTTCTCCCCAGACTCCGGCGTCGACTCCGGTCCACGACTGGATTGCGGGTGCGGCTCGGGCTCGCCGCCCGAGACCGGTTCCCGTTCGTGCGGGCGCGGTTCCGGCCCGCCCGTGCCGCCGGACTCGGGCCGGGTTTCCGTTGCGGACCCGCCCTTCGGCTCGATCCCGGATTCGTGCACGGCCACCGGTTCGGACCGGGCCGGGACCGGTGCGGAGCCGTCGCCACGGGCCGGCGCACCCGCGCGCGACTCGGCGGCAGGCCCGCCGGTTGCCGAGCGCGACGGGTTGGCGGGATCGGTGCCCGCCCGGGTTGCTGCACGCGAGTTGGGCTCGGGCGCAGCCGAGCCGCCAGGACGCGAATTAGACTCGGCCGCAGGTGAATTCCCGGTGTGCGGGCTGGACTCGCTGCTGGGCGTGGTCCCGCGAGCGCCGGACTCCGAGGCGGACGGGGTGCCGCCGCGCGAACCCGGCTCGGTGGCGGGCGAACTGGTTCCGCGCGTACCCGGGTCCGGAGCGGACGAGGGTTCGGTGCGGGTGCCGGGGTCGCCGAACAGATTGGTGAGGGGTCGGGGCGATTCCGTGGTGGAACTGGTTGCGGACGTATGGGTTTGCGGGCCGGGGTCGCCGGTGGACAGGCCCGCGGCCGTGGATTGGGGGTGCGGGGTCCCCGCGGGCGCGCCCGACGGATCGGGCGTGGCCGTCGGGTGGGAGGCCGCCGCCGGTTCCGGATGGGGGGCCGGGGCGCTGCCGTCGCCCCCGGTAGGCAGGTTCATGCGCGCGCCGGAGGGTGCCTCGAAGGAACCCGGGTGGACGCCGCCACCGGTGGGCAGGCGGAAGCCCTTGGTGCCGCCGGTCAGGACGCCATAGGAGGTGGCGCTGGTGAGCAGCCGGGGGTCCCAGGTCCACCCGTCCGTGGTGCCCTTGGTGATGAGGGTGGGGAGGCCGCCCACGCCCCACGAGGCGAAGGCTCCGGCGATGCCCGCGCCGGTGCCGACGAGAGCGCCGCGAATCGCATTGCCGAAGGGATTGCCCGCGAACGGAAGTCGGGTGGCGGCCTTGCCGAAGATCTCACCGGCGGGTCCGCCGGCCGCGCCCGCGGCAGCCGCCGTGAGGGCGGTCATGCCGACCCGTTCCCAATCCATGCCCTTGCGGTGGCCCTCGGCGATCTGGAGACCCTGGATGGCGACGTCCTGACCAGCGCCCAGAACGGTGCTGATGACGACATGTTTCGCGAGGAAGCGGGCCAGCGCGGCGACGCCCAGTTTCTCCGCGTAGCGGGCGATGGCGGAGACCGCGCGCTCGCCCAGCAGCCGCACGGCGGTGCGCGTGATCAGGGTGGCCGCGGCCTCCTCCGCGGGCGCGGTGGGCGGGAAGCACCACGCCAGTGCGATCTCCACGGCGAGCATGCCGAGAGAGGAGAGGATCATGATCTTCGTGTACTGGATCTCGGTGCCGAGGCCGTCGGCCGCCTCGGAAACCTGATCGAGGATGTCGGCCAGCGTCTGGAAGGACTGCGGGCCCGAATCGAGGTTGTTCAGGGCCGTGACCATGGCCTCGAGACCGTCGCCCCAGGGGTAGGCCGCGATGGTGGCCTTCTTGGCGGCCTCCAGTTCGGGTATCAGGTCACGCAATTGGCACGCGGCGGTGCTCCAGTCGGAGGCGATGTCCCACATCGCGTCTTCGTCGCCCTGCGGCCAGGCCGAACCGGCGACCCAGCCCAGCCACTGCAGTTCGCCCGGAATATCGATGGACAATGGCGGCCGGTCTACCGGTAGTGGCCAGCGTTGCCGTGGTCCATCCGCTCGAGAGTGTCCGCGGCCTCGTTCTGCCCGGACGCGTACGACCCCAGGGTCGTTGCCATATTGCGGAGTCCGTCCCGCAGATTGGCGTGGGCCGCGGCGTACCCCTGTCCGCCGTCGGCGAAGGTGCTGCCGTAGCTGTCGTCGCCCCAGGCCGCGCCCTTGGCGGACAGCGCCTGTTCCAGGGTGGCGAGAATGCCGTTGACGCGGCTTTCGAGATCCTGCATCTGCCCTGCGGCACTGCGCAATCGATCAGGAGTAACGCCGACTTTCGTTGCCACTGTTGCCCTTTCGCCGATGGACGGAAGATCAACGATGGCAACGGGTGCGGGCCGCGCAACAGGCCGGCGACCCCGAATTAACGCCGCCCTGACAGGTTTCGCCGTCTTCTTGACGAAACTCCGTGTGGGACAGGCAAAACCCGGTCCGGCATCCGCCGTTCGATGCCGGACCGGTCACACGGAACTAGCTGCAGGCCGGGGAGGTCTGGTTGGCCAGCGAGAGTGCGTTGCAGATCCATTCCTTCTGGACCTTCCACTTGCCGTCCTCGGCCACGAAGGGCACGACGGCCTGCTGCGGCGCGCCGCCGTTGATCGCGACCTGGGCGTCGGCGGTGATGGTGCCGTTGCCGAGGTCGGTCACGTTGGTGACGGTGATGGTGGCGTTGTTCTGCTTGTAGGCCTCCGCCAGCCGGGTGGGCAGGCTCGGGTCGGCCGAGACGCCCTGCAACATGTCGAGCTTCTCCGAGTCGGGGATGCTCGGGTCGAGCGCCTTCTGCAGTTCGGTGTTCAGGTCCGCCGCGGTCGGGGCCGGCGGGTAGTTCGTCTGCGCCGCGGTGGTCTTGGAGGTGGTGACCTTGGCGGGCTTGCTCTCCTTCTTGTCACCGCTCCCACACGCCGACAGCCCGAGTACGGTCACGACAGCCAGTGCCGCGACCGCGATGCGTCCAGTCTTCTGAAGCTTCAACTGCTCGTCCTTTGCGTTCGAGTAGGTCCGTTCGACAACGTGCCAGCTACACCCGACCGGCGGCGCTGCACGACACGCGACACTACCAACGCGGCGTCTCAGAAGCCGCCTTCGCGACGCACGGCGCGGCATTTTCAGGCTGAATCCTCATAATTCACGCATTCGGGCCACAGCGGTGGGACAAGCCCCGATAGCCCCGAAAAGTAAGGAAGACGGGCCTGGCTCCCGTACCCCCGGATGGCGCCGGAACCGGCTCAGCGCAGGCTGCCCAGAGGGTCGGCACGGGTGAGGTCGGGGTCCTCGGCGGGGAACGTGCGGGCAGGACCCGGCCCCGTGGAACGGGTTTCGAACCTGATGGTCACGACCCCGTGGCCCGCGCCCTGTACCCAGCCGTGCCCGAATTCGGGGTGTTCGACATCGAGTCCCGGGTACCAGGTTCCGACGGCGAAGGAGCGAGTCGCGGGCGGCACCACCGGATCCGGGCCCTCGGGCACCGCGAAGGCGGGCTCCTCGGAGACCGCGCCATCGGTGTCGACCGTCTGATCCAACTCGGGGAACAGCGATTCCTGCCGAATCTCCGATAGTCCGGCGAAACCCACTCCCACCAGGCGAATCGGCCCGATCTCGGCCGGGTCCAGGGCGGACCGCTGCGCGGCGGCGGTGAGGGTGGCGAGATCCTCGGTGGCGTAGGGCAGCGTGGAGGAGCGGGTCACGATGCTCATGTCGGTCTTCTTGAGCTTGAGCACCACGGTGCGCGCCGCGCGGCCGTCGGTGGTGAGCCGCCGATGGGCGGAGGCGGCCATGGCGTCGATGGCCGGGCGCAGCTGGGCGAGGGTGAGAATGTCGGTCTCATAGGTGGTTTCGGCGCTGATCTGCTTGGCCTCCGCGCGCTCGGCCACCGGCCGGTCGTCGATGCCGCGGGCCAGCCGGTGCAGCGCCACCCCGATGCTGCCGCCGAGAATCGAGGACGCCTCCGACTCCAGCAGCGCCGCCAGCGCCCCCACGGTCTCGATTCCCAGTGAGCGCAACCGGCTTTCGGCCACCGGCCCGATCCCCCACAGTTTGCGTACCGGCAGCGCGGACAGGAACCCGTCCTGCTCGGCCGCCGGAATCACCCGCACCCCATTGGGTTTGGCCAGCCCGGAGGCGATCTTGGCGAGCTGCTTGCCGCTGCCCGCCCCGACCGAGGCCACCAGCCCGGTGCGCTCCCGCACCGCCGCCCGCAGCTCCTCGCAGAATTCGAGCACCCGCGCCGGAGTGGCCCCGGACAGTTCCGCGGGTTCCCCGAACGCCTCGTCGAACGACAGCGTCTCCAGCACCGGGATCCGGGTCCGCAGGGTGTCGAAGACCTGCCCGCTGAGTTCGCCGTACACCGCCCCGCGCGGTGGGATCACCACCGCCGCCCCGCCGACCAGCCGTCGCGCCTGATGCATGGGCATGGCCGAGCGCGCTCCGAACACCCGCGCCTCGTAGCTGGCGCCCGCCACCACGCCGCGCCCGCCCATGCCGCCCACGAGCACCGGCCGTCCGCGCAGGGTCGGGCGGGTCAGTTGCTCGACCGAGGCGAAGAACGCGTCCATATCTATATGCAGCACCCATCGCCGCTGTCCCGTACCTCGGGACCCGCTGTCGATTTGCTGTGTGTCCGCGCCCGCCCCGGCCGGCCCGCCGCCCCTGTCCTCCGGCCCTGCACAACCGGCTCCACCAGGCATGATGTCCCGGTTCGCGGGGTCGGCAGACGTGTTCACACCGGGAAATCTACAAGCGACTACCGACAGGCACGACCCGCCGGATGTGTGATGATTCGTCCATGACGATTCGCAAGGCCGTGATTCCCGCAGCGGGTATCGGCTCGCGCCTGCTGCCGCTGACCAAGGCGATCCCGAAGGAAATGCTCGCGGTGGGTGACAAGCCCGTCATCGAACACACCGTCCGCGAGCTCGTGGCCTCCGGCATCACCGACATCACCATCGTGGTGAGCGGCGGAAAGTCGTTGATCCAGGATCACTTCCGCCCCAACCCCGCCCTGGTCGCCCAGCTGCGCGCCGACGGCAAGACCGCCTTCGCCGACGCGGTCGAGGAGGTCGGTGAGCTGAGCCGGCAGGGCCACATCACCTATCTGGACCAGCACGGCCCCTACGGCAACGGCACCCCGGTGCTGAACGCGGCCCGCCACCTGGGCAACGAGCCCATGCTGGTGCTGTGGCCCGACGACGTCTTCGTCGCCGAGGTGCCGCGCGCCCAGCAGCTCATCGACGCCTACGAGAAGACCAACGCGCCGGTGCTGGCGCTGATGCCGATGGATCCGTCCGAGTCGCAGCGCTACGGCGTCCCGGTGGTCGAGGAGACGGTCGGCGAGGGTCTGATGCGGATCAGCGGCCTGAAGGAGAAGCCCAAGCCGGAAGACGCCCCGTCCTCCTTCGCCGCCATCGGCGGCTACGTGGTCACCCCGGGCATCATCGCCGAACTGCGCAAGCAGGTCGACAACTGGTACACCCACCGCACCGGCGAGGTGTATCTGACCGATGCCATCAATGTCTTCGCCGCCGAGAATCCGGTGTACGGCCAGGTGATCCGCGGGCGCTGGTACGACACCGGCAACCCGGCCGACTATCTGACCGCGCAATTCGCCTCGGCGCTGGCGCATCCGGAGTACGGTCCGCTGTTGCGCCAGCTCGTCGCCGAGTAGTCCGCCGCCGCCCCACAGGCCGCCAGCTTCGGCGCACAGGTGCCGTGCACCCAACCACGCCAGACCGAATTTGTCGAAACCCGAAACATGGGGGCATGTTTCGACGATCATGCCGGTGGGTCGGGATACCCCTCTGGATCGAAGGTCGGTTTTGCTAGGCGGATTGGGCACCCGGGCGGCACTGCTCGCGGCGGCAAGTTGTTCTCTTGTCACTACGTTCACCATGGTCGTACCCGCTGGTCCGGCCCTCGGTGCCCCACCCGACCCGATAACCAGTACGGCGAGCCTCGCGGGCACCGCGGTGTCCGACGACGGGTCCGCCATCACCTCCTTCGAGGTGCACGACTCCCGCAACCTGACGCTGCACGTGCACTCGGCGGCCATGTACTCCGATATCACGGTCGAGGTGCAGCGTCCCGCCGACACCTCCGAGCCGCGCCCGGTGCTGTATCTGCTCAATGGCGCGGGTGGCGGCCAGGACACGGCGACCTGGAAGCGCAATACCGATTCCACCCAGTTCTTCATGGACAAGAACGTGAACGTGGTGATGCCGATCGGCGGCGCGTTCACCTACTACACCGATTGGCGCAGCCCCGATCCCCGGCTGGGGCAGCCCATGTGGAAGACCTTCCTCACCGAGGAGCTACCCCCGCTGGTCGACGCGGCCCTGGCCACCAATGGGATTCACGCCATCGCGGGCATGTCCATGTCGGGCACCTCGGTACTGCAGCTTCCGATCGCCGCGCCCGGCCTGTACCGGGCCGTCGCCGCCTACAGCGGGTGCGCCCAGATCAGCGATCCGGTCGGCCAGAAGTTCACCGACCTGGTGGTCTCCATCGGCGGCGGCAATCCGGTGAACATGTACGGGCCGATGGACGATCCGGAGTGGGCCGCCAACGACCCCTACGTGCACGCCGAGGCGCTGCGCGGCCTGGGGATCTATGTCTCCAACGGCTCCGGCCTGCCCGGCCGCCACGACAATGTGGCCGATGTGCGCAGCCTCGGTCCGGCGGACGGCGGTCTGCCGCAGCAGATCCTGGTCGGCGGCATCCTGGAGGCGGCCAGCGACTGGTGCGCCCGCAATCTCAAGACCCGCCTGCACCAGTTGGACATTCCCGCCACCTTCGATATCGCCAAGCCGGGCACACACTCGTGGGGCTACTGGCAGGACGCGCTGCGCGCCTCGTGGCCGGTGCTGGCCCAGGGCCTGGAGCTGCCCGAAACGGACTGAGCCGCGGCCGGTTCCGGCCCTCGGTGTCCTTCCGGCGAAGCCGCTAGCCCTCGTCGGCGGCGTTGTAGCGCACGAGATAGGCCGCGAGCCGTTCGACATCCGCGTCGTCCCAGTCGGCGAACCGTTCGGTGAACGCGGCGCTGCGGTTGCGCGCCGCGGCGCGGGCCACCCGTCTGCCCTCGGCGGTGGCGTGCAGCACCAGGTTGCGGCGGTTGGCCGGGTCGACCTCGCGGGCCAGGTAGCCGTCGCGTTCCAGCGCGGCCACCTGGCGGCTGACCGTGGACTTGTCGAGGTGGAAGTGCCCGGCCAGATCCGAGGCCAGGCACCCGTTCCGCTCGATCACCAGGTCGAGAATGCTGGAGGCCACCAGCGACAGCTCCGGATGCAGTTCGGCGGCGCGCCCGCGGGCGCGCCGGGCGAAGGCGGTGAGCTCGCGCTGTATGACCTCGATCGCATCGGATCGGCCGGGAAATGCGTCAGCGCTCTTCATAGTTGTAGACTACAACCTCGATTGGTTGTATTTACCAACTATTGGAGAAGAACCCATGGCCTCGCATCAGATCCGGCATGTCGCCGTGCACCTGCTCACCCCGCTGCTCATGTGCCTCGGCATGGGGCTGGCGTACCTGGGCGCGTTCCACCAGCCCGAGCCCAACCACCTGGCGGTGGCCATCGTCGGCGACAGCCCGCAGGTCAAGGTGCTCGCGCAGACCCTGAAGGACAAGGGCGGCAATGCCCTCGACGTGATCACCGTGCCCACCCGGGACGACGCGGTGAGCCAGCTGCGCCACCGCGACCTGGCCGGCGCGTACGTCCCCGACACCGAGAAGCCCGAACTGCTGGTCGCCAAGGCCGGATCCGATACCACGGCCATGGCCGCCGAGGCCGTCTTCGGCCAGGTCGCCGGACTGCAGAACGCGCCGCTGACCGTCACCGACGTCACCACCCCCAGCTCCGGCGACCCCACCGCGCAGGGCATCTTCTTCCTCCTGGTCGCCCTGAGCATCGGCTCCTACGGCAGCGTCGCCGCGATCGGCGCGGCGGGCGCGGGCCTGTCCATGTGGCTGCGCGGTGCGATCGGCCTGGTCACCTCGCTGCTGGTGAGCCTGATCGGGCTGGCCCTCGCCGGCCCGGTCTTCCACGTGGTCGACCACGACCTGGGCGCGATCTGGGGCATGTCGTGGCTGTACTCCGCGGGCATCCTGACCATCGGCATCGGCCTGCACACCTTCCTGAAGCGCTGGACCACCCTGGCCCTGATGGTGCTGTTCGTCATGCTGAACTTCACCAGCTCCGGCGGCGTCTACAGCCCGTGGCTGCAGAACGACTTCTTCGGCACGCTGCACCACTTCTGGAACGGCGCGGGCTTCGTCGAGGGCGCACGCAGCCTGCTCTACTTCGACAGCACCGGACTGGGTGGCCGGATGGCGAGCCTGGCGCTCTGGCTGGCGGCGGGCGTGCTGCTCCTGATCGTGGCGGGCCTGACCGAAAAGCGGCAGGCCGCAGCGCAATCCGAGCCGCACCACGCCGCCCCCGAGCCCGTCGGGCAGGCCCCGTCCGCCGAGACCGCGGTGGCGGCCGAGGAGGAGATGGAGGAGGCGGTCGGCGTCTGAGGCCGGCCTACCGAATACCCAACTGCGACAAGGCGGTCCGGATGCCCACCCGGACCGTCTCGTTGTCTCCCATGCCCCCGCTGACGGCCACGCCGTCGCGGGTCAGCAGCAGCGCCCGGGCGGCATCGTCGATGTCGGTGCGCCCCGCGGCGCGCAGCCTGTCGGCCATCAGATCCCGGAACCAGCCGCGATAGTCGTCGACGACCTTGCGGACGGCGTGCTCCGGATTCGGGAACTCCACGGCCGCATTGAGAAACGGGCAGCCCCGGAAGCCCGGTCCGCAGCTGAGCTCGCCCAGCCGCTCGAAGATGCCGACGATGGAGTCGGCGCCGGCGCCGGGGATGGCCTCCAATACCTCGCGCTGACGGCCGTATTCGCGCACCAGGTAGGCGACGACCAGGTCTTCCTTGGTCTTGAAGTGCCGGTAGAAGGTGGCCTTCGCGATGCCCGCCTCGGCGATGATGCGGTCGATGCCGACGGTGTGGATGCCCTCGGCGTAGAACAGCCGGGTCGCGGTGTCCAGCAGGCGATCACGGGCTTCACTCATGGCTGACCTGCACTCCTTCCCCTCATCGGGCTTCGGTATTGACGATAGCAGACAGATCTGTCTACCCTGAGTCGCGTCTGAACAGACAAGTCTGTCTAGGGAGATTCGAAATGGCTAAGCTCTTCACCTCGTCCGCTACCTCCGTCGGCCGCGAGGGCCGCTCGGTCAGCTCCGACGGTTACCTCGACCTGAAGCTGGCCCAGCCCAAGGAGGCCGGCGGCAGCGGTGACGGCACCAACCCGGAGCAGCTGTTCGCGGTGGGCTACTCGGCCTGCTTCGCCGGCGCGCTGCAGGTGGTCGCCCGCAACCAGGGCATCGAGCTGGGCGACACCTCGGTGACCGCCGACGTCAGCCTGAACAAGGACGAGGAGACCGGTTTCGGCATCTCCGTCGTGCTGCGCGTCGAGCTGCCGGAGGAGCTGCAGAACGACAAGGGCCGCGAGCTGGTCGAGGCCGCCCACCAGGTGTGCCCCTACTCCAAGGCCACCCGCGGCAACATCCCCGTGGAACTGGTTGTCGAGTAAGACGATTCAGTAGAAGCGGCGAATGGTGTAGATGTCGAACTGGCTCAGCGGAGTCAGGCCGACGGGCACACCCCAGTCGTACGCGTTCAGCACATTGCCGCCTCCCGCGTAGATGCCTACGTGGGAGGCGTCGTCGTTGAGGACGACGACGTCACCGACCTCCATGGAGCCGACCGGCACCTCGAGTCCGGCGTCGGCCTGCTGCCAGGTGGTACGTGGCATATCGATGCCGACGCTGCGAAAGGCCCACTGCACCAGGCCCGAGCAGTCCCAGGCGTCCGGGCCGGTGCCGCCCCAGCGATAGGGCTTGCCGGTCTGGGTGGTCGCGAGCGCAAGCGCGAGCATGGCCCGCGGACTGGCCACCGGCAGCTGCGCGGAACCGCTCGCACTGCCCGAGGCCGACCCGCTGGCGCTGCCGGAGGCGGACCCCGACGCCGAGCCGGTATCCGCGTGCGCCAGGCCGGCCCAGAGCGCGACGCTCAGCACCAGGGCCGCGGTCGTCGTGACGAATGATGCGAAACGGTGAACCTGCCTTCGAGCCATATGCGTGCCCCTTCATCGGCGATACCGCAGCAACATCTCGAGGGAGACTATTAGCTAACTGATAGCTGTTCTAGCGCACGCGCAACATACGTCACAAGAGAACCCGGCTCGGCGTGTCTCGAACCTCCGTCGCTCACCTCAAAAAACGCCTGTTCAAGCGATTGGACCCCGAAAAGCCGAGAGCGCCCGCCCGAACTTCGGGAAGGCGCTCAAAGTTTGCCAAAGGCCGATGCTGCAGCGTCCGCCAGCGATCAGCGGTGCAGCCGCAGGGTCAGGTGGTGGTTGGCCTTCATCAGCATCGGGATCAGGACGTAGGCCGAAGTGGGCACCACGATCGCGGTCAGGACAAGGGTCCGCACGAACACCGGCAGGCTCGCCATCTCGGGGCCGAGCAGGGCCAGAGCGATGGTGATGGTCGGGTACACGGCCAGCCAGGTGATGAGCGCGCGCCGATGCGCCGACGGAACCACCATGGGCGCAGCGGCATTCGCGGCAGCGACAGTGGCGGGGGTGGTGGTGAGGGTGGTCATTATGCGCTCCTAGCGACCGTGTTCCCGATTGTCGGCGAGACGGTCCGTCTCGTCTCATGGGTAAGTTAGCCGCCGCCGCGACACCTGTCAAGACGAGACGTTCCGTCTCGTTCGGCGGTATGATGGAGCCATGCCCCAGCCGCCCAATCCCGAACTGCGCAGCGCCAAGTCCCACCAGGCGATCCTCGACGCGACCTTCGAACTCGCCGTGCGCAATGGCTACGGCAAACTCACCATCGAGGCCATTGCCGCCAAAGCCGGCGTCGGCAAGCAGACCATCTACCGCTGGTGGCCCTCCAAGGGCGCGATCGCCCTCGAGGCCATCAATGACCAGATCGGTTCGGCCACCGACTTTCCCGACACCGGTGACATCGCCGCCGATCTGAAGGCGCAGATCGGCGGCCTCGCCCGAATGCTGGCAGGCGATGTCGGCTGCGTCTACCGCGGCGTCATCGCCGAGGCCCAGAACGACCCGAAGCTCATGCAGATGGTCCGTGAGACCTTCGTCGAACCCCGGGCCCGGAAGGGTGGGCTCCGGCTCGAATCCGCCATCCGCGCCGGGCAGATCCGTGACGATCTGTCAGTGCTCGCCATGACCAATATGCTCTACGGCCCGGTCTACCTGCGGTTCCTGCTCGGCGTCGGCGGCGTCCTCGACGCCCCGGAACTGGTGGACCCCATCCTCGACGGACTGCGTCCCCGCTCCTGACGCAAAAGGGAAGGGGCGGAACCGGGTTCGGTTCCGCCCCTTGTCGCTTCGGCTACGCCTTGACGATCGAGACCTTCACGCCGCCGACGACCTCGGAGGCATCGGCACCCACCTCACCGAGAGACAGTGTGGTGGCGAGGATTTCGCCCGCGATCAGCTCGCGGTGGGTCTCCGCCCAGCCCAGGCGCTCGGCCGGGACGTCGAGCACGACCGTGATGCGGTCGGAGACGTCCAGGCCCAGGGACTTGCGGGTCTCCTGCAGGTCGCGGATGAGGTCGCGGGCCCAGCCCTCGGCCTCCAGCTCCTCGGTGACCGCCGAATTCAGCACCACCAGACCGATATTGCCGGGCAGGGCGGCGGTGGATTCGGGTTCGGCGGCGACCAGCCGCTGGGTGTACTCCTCCGGCAACAGGACGATGCCGGCGGCGGAGACGGTGCCGTCGGCGGCCTCGCTCCACTCCCCGGCCTTGACGGCCTTGATGACCGTCTGGACCTCCTTGCCCAGGCGCGGTCCGGCGGCGCGGGCGTTCACCACGAGCTCGAAGCGGCCGTGCGCGGCCACATCGGTGGTGAGGTCGACCTTCTTGACGTTCACCTCGTCGGCGATCAGATCCACGAAGGGCCGCAGGCGTTCCGCGTCGGCGGCGGCCACGGTGACCTCCGAGAGCGGCAGGCGCACGCGCAGGTTCTGGGCCTTGCGCAGGCTCAGCACCGTGGAGCAGACGGTGCGGACCTCGTCCATGGCCGACACCAGTTCGGCATCGTGCGGCAGGTCGGTGTCGCTCGGCCAGTCGGCCAGGTGCACCGAGCGCTCGCCGGTGAGACCGCGCCAGATCACCTCGGTCAGCAGCGGCAGCAGCGGGGCGGCCAGCCGGGTGGTCACCTCGAGCACCGTGTGCAGGGTGTCGATGGCGTCGCGGTCCTCTTCCCAGAAGCGCGAACGCGACCGGCGCACATACCAATTGGTGAGCGCGTCGGCGAAGGTGCGCAGCTCGTCGCAGGCCGTCGCGATGTCGTAGATCTCGAGGGCGTCGGTCATGACGTCGCGGGTCTGCGCCAGCTTGGCCAGGATGTAGCGGTCCAGCACGTTCGGCGAGTCCGTGCGCCAGGTACCCGGCTTGGAGGCGTAGAGCTGCAGGAAGGTCCACGCGTTCCAGAGCGGGCGCAGGGCCTGGCTGACACCCTCGCGGATGCCGCGCTCGGTGACGATGAGGTTGCCGCCGCGCAGCACCGGAGACGCCATGAGGAACCACCGCATGGCATCGGAGCCGTCACGGTCGAAGACCTCGTTGACGTCCGGGTAGTTGCCCTTGGACTTGGACATCTTGAGTCCGTCGTCGCCGAGCACGATGCCGTGCGCCACCACCGATTTGAAGGCCGGGCGATCGAACAGCGCGGTCGAGAGGATGTGCAGGTTGTAGAACCAGCCGCGGGTCTGGCCGTTGTACTCGACGATGAAGTCGCCGGGGCTGTGCGCGGCAGCGACGGCGGTGCCGTCCGTGGACTCCGTGGGGGTGCCCTCGAACCATTCCTTGTTCTCGAACGGGTAGTGCACCTGCGCGTACGGCATGGAGCCCGACTCGAACCAGCAGTCCAGCACCTCGGGCGTGCGCCGCATCATCGACTTCCCGGTCGGGTCATCAGGATTCGGGCGCACCAGCTCGTCGATGCCGGGCCGGTGCAGATCGCTCGGCCGCACGCCGAAGTCCTGCTCCAGCTGATCCAGCGAGCCGTACACGTCCACGCGCGGGTAGGCCGGGTCGTCGGAGATCCACACCGGGATGGGCGCACCCCAGTAGCGGTTGCGGCTGATGTTCCAGTCGTGCGCGTTCTGCAGCCACTTGCCGAACTGGCCGTCGCGGATGTGCTCGGGAACCCAGGTGATCTCCTTGTTGAGCTCCACCATGCGGTCGCGGAAGGTGGTGACCGCCACGAACCAGGACGGCACCGCCATGTAGATCAGCGGCTGGCCCGAGCGCCAGCTGTGCGGGTAGGAGTGCTCGATGGTCTCATGCCGCAACAGCTTTCCGGCGGCCTTGAGGTCCTTGATGATGACCGGGTTGGCGTCGAAGACCATGAGGCCCTCGTAGGGCGGCACCATGGAGGTGAACTTGCCGCCCGGATCGAGGGGCTGCACGACCTCGATTCCATTGGCGGAGGCCACATCCATGTCCTCCTCACCGAACGCGGGCGCCAGATGCACCACGCCGGTACCGGAGTCGGTGGTCACGTAGTCGGCGTTGAGCACCCGGTGCGCGTTGGGGTGGCCGAGGAAGAAGTCGAAGGGCGGCAGGTAGTGCAGGCCCTCCAGCGCCGCGCCCGAATACTCGGACAGCACAGTCGGTTCCTCGCCCAGCTCGCGCGCGTAGTGCGAGACCCGCTCGGCGGCAAGCACATACCGCTTGCCGTCCTTGCCCTGGACATGGGCGTAGGTGATGTCGGGGTGCACCGCGATCGCCAGGTTGGACGGCAGCGTCCACGGCGTGGTGGTCCAGATGAGGGCGTTGGCGCCATCCAGGGCGTGCAGCGGGTGCTCGGCGGGAACCCGCAGCACCATGTCGACGGTGACCGCCGGATCCTGGCGCATCCGGTAGGAGTCGTCGAGCCGCGCCTCCTGATTGGACAGCGGGGTCTGCTCGTACCAGCTGTAGGGCAGCACCCGGAAGCCCTGATAGATCAGGCCCTTGTCGTACAGCGACTTGAACGCCCACATGACCGATTCCATGAAGTCGAGGTCGAGGGTTTTGTAGTCGTTGTCGAAGTCGACCCACCGGGCCTGGCGTGTCACATAGTTACGCCACTCGTTCGTGTAGCGCAGTACCGAGGATTTGCACGCGGCATTGAATTCCGCGAGACCCATGGCATCGATCTGTGATTTGTCCGTGATACCGAGCTGCTTCTCCGCTTCGATTTCCGCGGGGAGGCCGTGAGTATCCCAACCGAATCGTCGTTCCACCTTCTTCCCGCGCATGGTTTGGAATCGCGGGATCAAATCCTTGACGTATCCGGTGAGCAGATGGCCGTAGTGCGGCAACCCATTGGCGAAGGGCGGGCCGTCGTAGAAGACGAATTCCTCTGCATCGGAACGGTTCTCGATGCTGGCGCGGAAGGTGTCGTCGGCGGCCCAGTAGTCCAGGACCCGCTGCTCCAACTCGGGGAACGACACCTGACCGGACGTCCGGCTCAGGTCAACGCGCGGATATGCGCTTCGGGTGGTGGTCTCGTCCGCCATCGCGGCCTCTCAGCTCCTCGTGCCAGCACTGTGGGCACGGGGACGATGCCGGCGCCCGGTGCGCCGTAACCGCGGTACCACCCCGCTTGCCCGGTCCAGGATCACGAAAACCCTGGCAGGACCGAGCCTCTCGTTGTGAGCTGTGACGGGCTCACCCGTTCGGTTCTAGTGAGCGAGGCCCTGTCGTTCACTGCTGAACGCAGATGCCCGCCGTTCTTCCGAAAGCTCCCCGGTGATGGCCGGATCAACGCCGTATAGCTCTCTACAGTCTAGCGGGGCCGGTCCAGCGGATATTCCGCGGACCCGCCCCACTAGTGCTTCGCATGTCTTCCGCTCGGCCGTGACGAGGTGTCCTCGTCATCGGTCCGCAGCGACAACGCACTGACGAGCAGCAGCACCGCGCCTATCACGCACACGATGATGCAGCCCCATGCCCAGATCACCGAACCGGTGGTCAGTGCGGTCACCAGCAGGCCGAAACCCACGGCTGCGAGCGCGAGCGTCACCACGAGCAAGTGCACCACCCCCTCGTTGGGCTTCGATAGCGATGGCTATCGGAGGACTCGAAAGGTTGGCGGCGATACCGCGCCACCCGGGAGTTCGTCCCGCGCGACCTGGCATCGCTGGCCGTATCTACGACTTTACTTGCTGCCCTTGAGAAGTGCGCCGTTGCCGGACGCATCCTGGCCGAACTCGCCGCCGTCGACCGGGACCGCCGAACCACGGTTCTCCAGCTCCTCCAGCTGCGATTCCAGGTAGGACTTCAGGCGCACACGGTATTCGCGCTCGAAGGTCTTGAGCTGCTCGATCCGGCTCTCCAGCACGCTGCGCTGCTGGGTGATGGTGGCCATGATCTCGGTGTGCTTGCGCTCGGCGTCGGCCTGCAGGGCGTCGGCCTTCTCCTTCGCCTGGCGCAGCTGGGAATCCGAGCGGGTCTGCGCGTCGGACAGCATGGCCTCGGCCTTCTGGCGGGCATCGGCGATCATCGCCTCGGAACGCGTACGCGCGTCGCTGACCAGGCGCTCCGAGTTGGCCCGGGCGTTGGCCAGCAGCTGCTCGGCCTCGGTCTTGGCATCGGAGGTGAGGCGGTCGGCCATCTCCTGGGCCAGCGAAAGCACCTTGGCGGCCTGCAGATTCGCGTCCGCGGAGGGTGCGTCCTGCTTGACGGCGGCCACCGGGACCGGAGCCGGCATCGGGGCCGGGGGCGGCGGCGGAGCGGCCTTGATGGGCTCCGGCGCGACGGGCGCCTTCACCGGCTGAACCGCGGGACCCCGATTCTTCTTGGCGTCAGCCAGTTCCGCATCCAGCTCGGCAACTCGCTGGCGAAGATCAGCGTTCTCCTCGATGAGGCGTGAGAGCTCCTGCTCGACCAGGTCGAGGAAGGCATCGACTTCATCCTCGTTGTAGCCGCGCTTCCCGATCGGCGGTTTGCTGAACGCGACGTTATGAACATCGGCGGGGGTCAGCGGCATGGAACGATCCCTTCACGCTTCGTATGGAGATCTAGCGGTAGATCTGGGCAAGCTTTCTTTCCGGCCATTCTGTCACACCTGAGCTATCGACTGCCCTGCCTGGCCCGTGATCGTCATCAAGATGAACACGATGAAAAGCAGGACCATAATGGACAGATCGAGCCGAATTCCCCCAAGATTCACTGGGGGTATCAAACGCCTCAGAAGTTTCACCGGAGGGTCGGTGACCGTGAAGATCACCTCCAGGATGATCACCACGAAGCCCGTCGGCCGCCAGTCTCGCGCGAAGCTGCGGATGAACTCGACGATGACTCGGCTGATCAGCAGCAGCCAGAAGAGGAACAGCAGTAGGTTCAACACCTGGAACAGGGCCACCGCACCACTGTGCCCTAGATTCCATGATCGGCAAAATAGAAACACTGGGCCCGATTGCCCTCCGCTTCGCTCCGGGCGGATTCGCGGCCCTGTCACCTCGGCCTTCCCTCCTCCGCTCCCCCGCTTCGCTCCTCCGCTCCAAGCGCGGGGAGGCGGAGCGCAGTCCAGGCCGAGGCGGGCCGCGAACTTCGAGTGGGACCGCAGCACGGACCGCATGAAGAGCAGCAAAGGACCACATCCAGAGCCCGAGTCCAGGCATGTGATTCATGACATGCCCATCTGAATGAGCGTGCGATACCCGACAACTCGGGCGCAAGACTCCCCCGCGAATCCCCCGCGACTATTTCGCAACCCCCGTTGACGAACGCAATTCGTTGCCGCCGTTCAGTTTTGGCGCAACGGTCGAACCCCGGCTGCCGCCTCCGCGCACTCGCGGCTGCGGCAGCTCGTCACTTCTGGTTGTAGAAGCCGTTTTCCGCGATCCGGCGGCGCTCCTCGGCGGAGACGTCCACATCCGCCGGTGAGAGCAGGAACACCTTGGTGGCGACCTTGTCGAACGAACCACGCAGGGCGAAGGCCAGGCCCGCGGCGAAGTCCACCAGGCGGCGGGCGTCGGAGTTGCTCATCTCGACCAGGTCCATGATCACCGGGGTGCCGTCGCGGAAGCGCTCACCGATGATGGCGGCCTCCGCGTAGGTGCGCGGGCGCAGTGTGGTGATCTTGGACAAGGTGCCTCCGTCCTCGAAGATCTGGGGACGGCGGGCCGCCTCGATCCGGCGCTCCTGCTCCCGCAGTTCCTCGATGCGCCGCTCCGCGTCGGTATCCATCGCGAGCGCGCCGCGGGTGCTGCCACGCACCGAGGGCGCGCTGCCGCCCATGGCACGGGTGCGGCTGGACGGGGCGGTGTCGATGCGGGTGGGACGACGGGGCGCGTCGTAACGGTCGTCGGCGTCGTAGCGGTCGCGGTGGTCGCGCTCGCGGTGATCGTCGGCGTAGTCGTCCCGGCGGGACGCGCTGTACCCGGGCTTGTAGGGCGCCTTGTAGGACGGCTCGTAGGCGGGCTCGTCGTCGTAGCGGTCCTCGCCGTATCGGTCGTAATCACGCTCGCGTTCGGCGTAGGGCCGGGGACGACGCTGGACACGCTCATCGGCGCTCCGGGCGGCTCCGCGGTCGTCGACGTAATCGTCTTCGTAATCCTCGAGCGGAACCATCCCGAAGTACGCCTTGAACTTGTGCAGCGTGCTCATCTGGTCGACCTTCCTTCGGCCCCGGTTGGCCTGGGGTGTTGTCCTGCTCAGTCCTCGTCTGCCACCAAGCATATGTTTCGAATGTGACTGGTGAGGTTTCTTTGCTACGCCGAGGTTATCGGTCGCGTGCCCATCAGGGCTGTACCGACACGCACGCAGGTGGATCCATGGCGGATGGCCGACTCCAAGTCGCCGGACATACCCGCCGACAGTTCTTTCGCATCGGGGTGGACGGTTGTTAATGCGGCGTGGATGCGGGCCAGTTGCTCGAAGGCGGCATCCGGTTCCATGTCCAGCGGCGGGATGGCCATCAGGCCTGCGAGCTGCAGGGATCGCGAGGCGGCGACCTGATCGGCGAGCGCGTGCAGGGCCGCGTCGCGGGCGCCGCCGCGGGACGGGTCCGCGTCCAGGGACACCTGGAGCAGCACGCGCAAGGGGGTGGTGCGGGATCCGTCGTCCAATGCGGCCTCCGCGGCGGCGTCGAGGGCGCTCGCGAGCCGGTCGCTGTCCACCGAGTAGACCGTATCGGCCCAGCGTGCAACGGATTTCGCCTTGTTCCGCTGCAGCCGTCCGATGAAGTCCCAGCGTATCTGGGACAGGTGTCGCAGCTGCGCCACCTTGCCCGCCGCCTCCTGCTCACGGGACTCGCCGAACTCGCGGCAGCCCAATCCATAGAGGATCTCGATATCCGAGGCGGGGAAGAACTTGGTGACCGGCAGCAGGCGCACCGACCCCGGCGCCCGGCCCGCGGCCGCGCACGCTGCGTCGATTCGCTCGATGAGTGCCGACAGGGCGGTGGCGAGCTCGCCGACGCGGCCGGCGCCGGACGTGACCTGCGCCGCATCGGATCCCTGTGCGGCGGTGAAGCTTTCGGTCATTCTGAAACTCCCTCGGATGACATCCAAATCACACCGGCGAGTCGGCCGGTCGGCGCGTCGCGGCGGTGCGAGAACAGCGTCCGGTCCTCGATGGTGCACCGCGGATCCACCGCGACCGCGCCCACGCCGGCCGCCTCCAGTTGCCGGCGGATGCCCGCGCGCAGATCCAGGCCGGGCGTGCCCTTGGCCGTGGTGGTCGCGCTGCCGGGCAGATGCGCCTCGACATCGGCGCGCATGGCGGCGGGCACCTCGTACTGGCGACCGCTGGCCGCCGGGCCGAGGAACGCGCCGATGCGCTCGGGCTT
Organism: Nocardia sp. NPDC059236; assembly: GCF_042754085.1. NCBI lineage: Bacteria > Bacillati > Actinomycetota > Actinomycetes > Mycobacteriales > Nocardiaceae > Nocardia > Nocardia sp. NPDC059236. Next base: position 49,518 of record NZ_JBHZAF010000023.1, on the reverse strand, counting down.
CGCGCCCACCGACACCATGGCCTCCAGCACTCGCGGCACGATCCCGATCCGGGCCCCGATCCGCCCCGCGTGCACGGCGGCGATGACGCCGGCCTCGTCGTCGGACAGCAGGATCGGCACGCAGTCGGCGGTCAGCACCACCAGCGCGAGATCGCGCCGGGTGGTCACCAGCGCATCGGTGGCGGGCACCGGCTCGGTCCGCGGACCGTCCACGATCTCCACGTTCCGCCCGTGGATCTGCTCCATCCACACCAGGTGGTCCGGCGCGAGCCCGATGTTCTCCGCAAGCCGAACCCGATTGCGCCGCACCGCCTCCGGATCGTCACCCACGTGATCGCCCAGGTTGAACGAGTCGTACGGCGCGGCCGAGAACCCGCCCGCCCGCGTCGTCACAACCCGTCTGGTCCGAAATATCCGTGCCGCTGCTGTCATGCCTTCGAGGGTAGTAGTCACCGCCGGGCAACCCCGAACTCACCACCGCCCCCCTGAACGACACCACCGCCCGGAAACGACATCGCGCCCGCTCCGGAGCCGGAGCGGGCGCGATGGATGAATCCGTCAGGGGCGCAACGTCAGCGGCGCATGAAGGAGGGGACGTCGACGTCGTCGTCATCGGCGTCCGGGGGCTGGATGTGGCCGCGAGTGTTGCTCGCGACCGTCGGGTCGACGGCCGGCCGGGGCGCGCTGTAGGACGGGGCCGGGCCGCGCTCGGCGACCGGCTGCGGCGGCGGGGCCGGCGCGGGCTCGGAGCGCGGGGCGGGAGCGGGCTCGGAGGTGCGGGCCGAGGTGTATTCGTGTGAGCGGCCGACGCTTCCGGCGCTGGCGCTCGCGGTGCCGCTGGTATTGGTGAACCGGCTGACCGCGGGTTCGATGCGCCGGGAGGGGCCGCTGCCGTCGAAGCCGGCGGCGATCACGGTGACGCGGACCTCATCGCCGAGGGAATCGTCGATGACCGTACCGAAGATGATGTTGGCCTCGATGTGCGCGGCCTCCTGCACCAGCGAGGCGGCCTCGTTGATCTCGAAGAGGCCGAGGTCGGAGCCGCCCGCGATGGACAGCAGCACGCCGTGCGCGCCGTCCATGGATGCTTCCAGCAGCGGCGAATTGATCGCTGCCTCAGCGGCCTTCACCGACCGGCCCTCGCCGCGGGCCGAGCCGATGCCCATGAGGGCCGAGCCCGCACCGGACATGACCGACTTGACGTCGGCGAAGTCGACATTGATCAGACCCGGGGTGGTGATCAGGTCGGTGATGCCCTGAACACCGTTGAGCAGCACCTCGTCCGCGGAGCGGAAGGCGTCCATCAGGCTCACGGCCGCGTCGCCGAGCTGCAGCAGCCGGTCGTTCGGAATGACGATGAGGGTGTCGCAGGACTCGCGCAGCGCCTGGATGCCGGCCTCGGCCTGGTTGCTGCGGCGCTTGCCCTCGAACGAGAACGGCCGCGTCACGACACCGATGGTGAGCGCGCCGAGCTTGCGCGCGATGGAGGCCACGACCGGCGCGCCGCCGGTGCCGGTGCCGCCACCCTCGCCGGCGGTCACGAAGACCATGTCGGCGCCCTTGAGGACTTCCTCGATCTCGTCCTTGTGATCCTCGGCGGCCTTGCGGCCGACCTCCGGATCGGCGCCGGCGCCCAGACCGCGGGTGAGTTCCCGGCCGACATCGAGCTTCACGTCCGCATCCGACATCAACAACGCCTGCGCGTCGGTGTTGACGGCGATGAACTCGACTCCCTTGAGTCCCTGTTCGATCATCCGGTTGACGGCGTTCACGCCGCCGCCGCCGATACCGACGACCTTGATCACAGCAAGGTAGTTGTGCGGGGGCGTCATGGGCTCTCGCCTTCCTTCGATCTGAAACAGCTTGTCGTCTTCGGCTACTCGCAAAATACCGGCACGATGGTCTCGGTCCGGTAAACCCTCAACCATAGCTTCAGCGTTATGTCAAGTATCCGACTGGTGCCGAACGGTATTCGCAGCCACCGCGTTACGGGCGCAGGCGCGCCGAACCGAGCATCAGAATCTTGTGTGATTCGACTCGTCCGACCCACCCGAGCATCGTATCGTGGACGGTTGCCCTCCGGTCCTGGATCGGAACCGACGGTGCCCTTCCGGCAAACCACCGAAAATTTCGGCAGCCCAATGGGTATCGCTCACTTTACCGTGACCAGATTCGGACTCGAAACATCGAATACCTTGCCCGGCTGGGAAAGCAGGGGTCCGACCACCGCGGCCTTGCGCGCGGAGTCCCCGGTTCCGCCCCAGAGCACGGTCCGGCCGTCACGCAACTCCAGGGCAATATCCGAAACCGAGCGGGCCACAACCGCTCCCACGCCGACCTCGTCGCGCAGCGGAACAGGAATCGCGGCCATGACGGCCACCGCGGCCTTGGTCACCGGGTCCGATCCGCCCGGATGATCGGTCACCAGTTTGGGTATCCCCGGTCCCGGCGGCTCGATCGCGAATTCCACGCTGTCGCAATCGAGCAGATGGGCACCGTCGGGACTGTCGAAGTACAGCACGGGGATGCGCTCCACCACCGTCACCCGGACCGTGGACGGGAACACCCGCTGCACGCGCACGGAACGGACCTTGGGCAGCTGTGACACCCGTTCGGCCATGGCATTGGTGTCCAGCCGCATCATGGACAGACCGTCCGGTACCTGCAGCGCGTCCTGAACCTGTTGTTCCGGAACGGCACTCAGCCCTTCCACCTGCACCGTGCGCACCGACAGCAGCGGCGTGAACCAGGCGACCAGTCCGAACGCGATCAGCACCACGACCCCAGCCAGAGCGCCCCACCGTACCCGGCGCGACCGCCACGAGGTCACGATCCGCGATTCGCGGCGAACCCGCCCACGGCGCAGCCGGGCCCGCCGGGCCGCCGCGCTCTCGCCCGCGGATTCGGCGCTGTTGTCCGCTGCCGCAGCGGATTCGGTGTCGTAATCGTCCGCGTCGTAGCTATCGCCGGCGGCCGGATCCGGCCGATCCGCCGCTCCCCCACCCGAGCCCACGGTGGCTCACCGTCCGTGTGAGGGTCGTGCGCGCAGCCCGTCCAGAATCTGGCTGCCCAGCATGGTCACATCGCCCGCGCCCATGGTGATCACCACGTCGCCGGGCCGCGCCAGCGCGCCCACCTGCTTGCCGACCCGGGACATATCCGGCTGGTAGTGCACGGGTTTTGTGACCGCGTTGGCCACCAACGCGCCGTTCACACCCGGCAGCGGTTCTTCACGCGCGCCGTACACATCGAGTACCACCACCTCGTCGGCCAGCGACAGCGCCGCGCCGAACTCGGTCGCGAAAGTGGCGGTGCGGCTGTACAAGTGGGGCTGGAACACCACGATCACCCGGCCCGGCCGCGAGCGCGCGCCGTCGCGCGCCTCCTGCGCGACCAGTTCGGCGGCTGCGGAGAGCACCGCGCGCACCTCGGTCGGATGGTGGGCGTAGTCGTCGAAGACGCGCACGCCGTTCTCACGTCCGGTGAGCTGGAAGCGGCGGTGCACGCCGCCGAAACCCTCCAGGCCCTGGATGATCTCGCCCATGTCGGCGCCGGTCGCGCGGGCGGCCAGCAGCGCGCCCAGCGCATTGAGGGCCATGTGCCGGCCGGGCACCGACAGGCGCAGGGTGCGCGGGGCATGCTCGTCGGCGAGCTGGAAGACAGCCACGCCGCCGACATCGCGCGGCTCCCAGGACAGCAGCTGCGCACCGACCGGGACACCGGACGTGGCGAAATCGCCGGAGCCGTAACCGATCACCTGGATGCCGCGCGGATCCTCGGCCAGCCGGGCCGCCGACCGCTGCGCCAGGCCCAGCGAACCCGGATCGTCCACGCACACCACCAGGCGGCCGCCCGGTTCCAGCCGGTCCACGAAGTCGTCGAAGACCTGGACGTAGGCCTCGTCCGTACCGAAGTAGTCCAGGTGGTCGGACTCGATATTGGTGACCACCGCGACGTCGGGCGCGTACTGCAGCAGCGACCCGTCGCTCTCGTCGGCCTCGGCCACGAAGATGCCGCCGGTGCCGTGGTGGGCATTGGTGCCGGCCTCGTTGAGTTCGCCACCGACGGCGAAGGACGGGTCGTACCCGCAGTGCTGCAGGGCCACCACCAGCATCGAGGTGGTCGAGGTCTTGCCGTGCGTGCCCGACACCAGCAGCGTCTTGTGACCCTGCATGAGCGAGGCCAGCACGGCCGGGCGCAGCAGCACCGGCACACCGCGCCGATGCGCCTCCACCAGCTCGGGATTGGTCTTGGGAATGGCGGCGTAGGTGGTCACCACGGCGGTGGGCCCGCCGGGCAGCAGGTCCAGGGCGCCGGCGTCGTGGCCGATGCGCACCTGCGCGCCGCGCGCCCGCAGGGCCAGCACGCCGCGGCTCTCCTTGGCGTCGGAGCCGGAGACCATGCCGCCACGCGACAGGAGAATTCGGGCGATCCCGGACATACCGGCACCACCGATGCCGATCATGTGCACGCGTTGCAGATGGTCGGGTAGGTCGGTGTGAGTCTCGGCGGTTCCCACATCGCTGTCCGGCCGCTCCACTGTCACCTCGAATTACCCCGTTCCCTGGCGTGTTTCATCGGATAGTTGGGCTCCCAGGCCCGGGTGCTGCGCCACGACTCCGTGGAGCGGCTGGTGCGCCGGGCCGAATCCGAATCTATCGACCGCCGCGCCGCCGACTCCGAGCCGCCCCGGCTCCGACCCGAGGGTAGCGCGCGCCGCTGCGGGGCGGACTTCACCTTGGCCTTCGCCTTGGCCTTGGTGCGGGCCCGGGAGGCCTGCGCCCGCGCGGGCGAGTACAGCTCGGGTTTCGGCAGGCGCAGCAGCCGGCTGAAGCGGCCGTCCTGGCCCGCGTGCAGGGCCGCCACCGCCTCGGGCTCGTGCCGGGCGGCATTGGCGATGATGCCGAACATGAGCAGCGTGATGGCCAGCGAGGAACCACCCGCCGACACCAGCGGCAGCTGCAGGCCGGTCACCGGCAGTAAACCGACGACATAGCCGACATTGATCAGCGCCTGACCGGTGATCCAGGTGGTGGCCGAGGCGGTGAGCAGCCGGATGAACGGATCCACCGAGCGGGTCGCGATGCGCAACCCGGCGTAGACGAAGAGTGCGAAAAGCCCCAGCACCAGCGCACATCCGAGGAACCCGAGCTCCTCGCCGATGATGGCGAAGATGAAGTCGTTGTGCGCGTTGGGCAGATAGCTCCACTTGGCCCGGGACTGACCCAGCCCGCGACCCCAGATGCCGCCGTCGGCGAGCGAGTACATGGCCTGCCGGGCCTGGTAGCCGATGCCCTGCGGGTCGTCGCCCGGGCTGAAGAAGGCGCGCATGCGGTCGGACCGGTAGCCGGCCGAGAGGGCCAGGATCGCCGCCGCGACACCGCCCGAGACCGCGATGGTCACGAACATGCGCAGCGGCAGCCCGCCGAACCACAGCAGGGAGGTCAGCACGATGCCCAGCGCGATGGTGGTGGACAGGTTGGGTTCCAGCACGACCAGGAAGCACACCAGCAGGCCCGCGGGCACCAGCGGCATGAGAATGTCCTTGTACCCGGCCTTTTCGGTCTGCCGGGAGGCCAGCAGGTGCGAACCCCACACCACCAGCGTGACTTTCACGATCTCCGACGGCTGTACCGACACCACGCCGAGGTCGAACCAGCGTCGCGAACCCTGCACCTCGCTGCCGATGCCGGGGATGAGCACCAGCACCAGCAGCACCACCGACAGCGCGAAGATCGGGAACGACAACCGGCGCATCACCCGCATCGGAACCCGCAGCGCGATATAGAACAGCACCGCGCCGAAGACGGCCAGCACCGCCTGCTGGATGAACAGCCTGTAGGCCGAGCCGCCGTCGGCGTAGGACTCCACGCTGGACGCCGAGAGCACCATGACCAGGCCGAGCACGGTGAGCAGCACCGCGATCGCCACCACGAGATGGAACGACGCCAGCGGGCGGGCCAGCCAGGCCCCGAACCATCCGATTCTCGGTCGCTGGGTCTGGTTCCCGGCCCGCCGCGGCGTCGCCGTCGTCATTCGGTTCTCCCGATGTCCTTCTCGTCCAGGGCCTGCACGGCGGCGGCGAAGCTGCGGCCGCGGTGCGTGTAGTCGGCGAACATGTCCAGGGACGCCGCGGCCGGGGCCAGCAGCACGGTATCGCCGCGGTGGGCGAAGCCGGCCGCCACGCGCACCGCGCGCGCCATCACCGCTTCGGGCTCGATCTCGGTGAAGGGGTCACCCATCCGAGCATCGTCCCCCGAATTCAGCTCCACGACCGGCACATCGGGCGCGTGTCGCGCCAGTGCGGCCGCGATCGCCGCCGCGTCCTGGCCGAACAGCACGGCCGCGACGAGATGGTCGCGGCATTCCTCGATGAGGTCCTCCACGCTGGCGCCCTTGAGCTGACCGCCGGCCACCCAGATCACGCTGGGGTGGGCCAGGATCGAGGAGCGCGCGGCGTGCGGGTTGGTGGCCTTGGAGTCGTCGACGAATTCCACGCCGGACAGCTCCCGCACGAAGGCCGCCCGGTGCGGGCCTACCTTGTGCTCCTGCAGGCCCTCCTTCACGAACTGCGGTGCCACGTCGATGGATCGGGTCAGGGCGGCGGCGGCCAGGGCGTCGGCCACACCGGCCGGGCCCTGCGGGCTGATGTCGCCGACCTCGGCCAGGATGGCGGCCTTGGTGAAGGCGCGGTCGAGCAGCTTGCCGTCCACCACGCCCAGCTCGCCGTCGGCGGGGACGCCGATGCGGAAGCCGACGGTGCGGCGCGCCTTGGACTTTCGCGCCAGCGCGGCGGCGACGGCGTCGTCCAGGCCGACCACGCCGACCCGTCCGGTCAGCGCGCGCGCCTTGGCGGCGGCGTAGGCGTCCAGGCCGCCGTGCCAATCCAGGTGATCCTCGGCCACGTTCAGCACCACGCCGGCCTCCGGTCGCACCGACGGCGCCCAGTGCAGCTGGAACGAGGACAGTTCCACCGCCAGGATCTGCGGGCCCGGGGTGCGGCGCAGCGCGTCCAGGATGGGCAGTCCGATATTGCCGCAGGCCACCGAGGGAATCCCGGCGGCGCGCAGGATGGAGTGCGTCATCTGGGTGGTGGTGGTCTTGCCGTTGGTGCCGGTCACCACCAGCCACTTGCGGACCGGGCCGTAGATCCGGGCCTGATCGACCCACCAGGCGAACTCGACATCGCCCCACACCGGGATGCCCTCGGTGACGGCCGAGACCAGCACCGGGGAGTCCGGCCGCCAGCCCGGGCTGGTGATCACCAGCGCGAAGCGTTGCAGCGCATCGGGTTTGAGCAGGTCGGCACTGGTGGCGGTGCCCAGGCCCAGTTCGGCGGCCTCGGTGAGCGCCTTCTCGCCGCTGTCGGTGACCACCGGGCGCGCGCCGATGTCCTGCAGCGGCTCGATCAGCGAGCGTCCGGAGACGCCCCAACCGGCCACCAGCACATCACGGCCACGCAGGAATTCGAGCATGGGCCCCGGCGATCGCAGGACCCTCGGAGAATGTTCGGACATTGCTCACTCACCCTGCCGCAGAGAGGTATTCGCTGTAGAACAGGCCCAGTCCGATCGCCGAGGCCATACCGGCCAGCAACCAGAACCGGATGATGACCGAGGTCTCGGCCCACCCGCTCAGCTCGAAGTGGTGATGGAACGGTGCCATCTTGAACAGGCGATTGCGCGTGGCGCGGAAGACCGCCACCTGCAGCACCACCGACGCGGCCTCGGCCACGAACAGCGCGCCGATGACGACCATCAGCAGCTCGGTGCGGGTGGTGATGGACAGGCCCGCGAGCAGACCGCCCAGCATCAGCGAGCCGGTGTCGCCCATGAAGATCTTGGCGGGCGCGGCATTCCACCAGAGGAAGCCGATACAGGCCGCGCCGCCCGCGGCGCAGACCAGGGCCAGATCGAGCGGATCCCGAACCTGGTAGCAGCCCGCGACCGCGTGTGCGGAGCAGGAGTTACGCCACTGCCAGAAGGTGATGATCATGTACGCGCCCAGCACCAGGCTCATCGAGCCGGCGGCCAGGCCGTCCAGGCCGTCGGTCAGGTTCACCGCGTTGGACCAGGCCACCACCAGCAGGCAGACGAATGCCAGGAAGACCACCACGCTCATCGACAGCGTATTGATGTCGCGCGTGTAGGACAGGCGCTTGTCGCCGGGGGTCAGGCCGTGAATGTTCTTGAACTGCAGGGCCAGGACGCCGAAGACGACGGCTGCGGTGAGCTGGCCGATGTACTTGCCGGCCGCGGTCAGGCCCAGGTTGCGCTGCTTGCGCAGCTTGATCAGGTCATCGGTGAAGCCGACGAAGCCCAGCGCGGTGGCCAGTCCCATGACCAGCAGGCCCGAGGCCGAGGGACCCGGCTCGCCGTAGGTCATGGAGATCAGGTGCGAGCCGAGGTAGCCGGCCCACATGCCGATCATGATGGCGACGCCGCCCATGGTGGGGGTGCCGCGCTTGGCCTTGTGGCTCTCCGGGCCGTCGACCCGGATCTCCTGTCCGAAGCCCTGTTTGGCGAAGTAGCGGATCACCACGGGGGTCAGCAGGATGGAGACGGTCAGCGCGATGGCCGCCGACAGCAGAATCTGGGTCATCGCGCGGCCTCCTGCTCCGCACCGATCAGGTGTTCGGCGACCGTCCACAGGCCGACCGACTTCGAGGCCTTCACCAGCACCACCGCACCCGGCTCCAATTCCTCGTCGAGCAGGGCGATGGCGGACGCGATATCGGGCACGTGGATGGCCTCCTCACCCCAGGAGCCCTCCTGCACCGCGCCCTGGAACAGGGCGCGCACCGGACGGCCCTGGCCGACCACGATCAGGCGGTCCACGTCCAGCCGCACCACCAGGCGGCCGATCCGGTCGTGTTCGAGGACGGATTCCTCGCCCAGTTCACCCATTTCGCCGAGCACCGCCCAGCTGGGGCGCGGCTCGGTCCCGGCCTTGGACATGGTGACCAGCGCCTTGAGGGCGGCGCGCACCGAATCCGGGTTGGCGTTGTAGGAGTCGTTGACCACGGTGACGCCGTCGGCGCGGGTGCGCACGTCCATGCGGCGGGCCGAGACGGGGGTCGCGCCGGACAGCGCCCGCGCGACGGTCGCGAGGTCCGCGCCCTGGTCCAGGGCGACGGCCGCCGCGGACAGCGCATTGCCGACCTGGTGCTCACCGTGCACGGCCAGCTGGATCTCGATCGATTCGCCGTTGGCGTGCAAGGTGAATCGGGCGCGGGCCCGATCGTCGAGCACCACGTCGGAGGCGCGGACATCGGCCTGCGCGGCGTGGCCGACGGTCACCACGCGGGCGGCGGTCCGTTCGGCCATCTTGGCGACCAGGTGGTCGTCGGCGTTCAGGACGGCCAGGCCGGAGGCCGGAAGCGCCTCGACGAGTTCGCCTTTGGTCTGCGCGATGACCTCGCGGCTGCCGAACTCGCCCAGGTGCGCGGTGCCGACATTGAGCACCACACCCACGCTCGGCGGGGCGATCTCGGTGAGGGCCTTGATGTGCCCGGGTCCGCGGGCGGACAGCTCGAGCACCAGGAAGCGGGTGCCGGCGTCGGCGCGCAGCGCGGTCCACGGGTGGCCGAGCTCGTTGTTGAACGAACCGGGCGGGGCCACAACGGGTCCCAGCGGGGCGAGCACCGCCGCCAGCAGATCCTTGGTGGAGGTCTTGCCCGAGGAACCGGTCACCCCGACCACCGTCAGGTTCCCGGCCCGGACCAGCCGGTCCACACTGACGCGGGCCAGGGCGGCCAGCGCGTCCAGCACCGCCGCGCCGGAGCCGTCGATGTCGTGGGCCAGCGCGATGGCGCGTGTGTTCCCGGGACGGGGTGCCACCACGATGGCGGGCACCCCGACGGGCCGGGCGGCCAGCACCGCGACCGCGCCCTGCGCGACGGCCTGCGCCGCGAAGTCGTGGCCGTCGGCGCGCTCACCGGGCAGCGCCAGGAACAGGTCACCGGAACCGATACGGCGCGAATCGAATTCGGCCGAGCCGGTGACCTTCGCCTCGGGATCGGGGGCGTCGTGCAGCGTGCCGCCGACGACCTCCGCGATCTCCCGCAAAGTCATCTCGATCATGAAAGCGTCAGGTTCCTCGTCTTTTCCGACAGGGCGGCCGCGAGTACCTCGCGGTCGTCGAACGGATGCTTCACGCCTGAAATCTCCTGCCCTGTCTCATGTCCCTTGCCCGCGACCAGCACCACGTCGCCGGGCTGCGCCCAGTCGACGGCGGTCCTGATCGCGGCCGCCCGGTCCCCAACCTCCCGGACCTCACCGCGTTCCGCGACCGGTACCTCTTCGGCACCGGCGAGCACCGCGGCGCGGATGGCGGCCGGGTCCTCGCTGCGCGGATTGTCGTCGGTAATGATGGCCAGGTCACTGCCGCGCGCCGCCGCCGCACCCATCAGGGGCCGCTTGCCGGCATCGCGATCACCGCCCGCGCCCACCACTACGGCCAGACGGCCCTCCCCCTGTTCGGACAACCACGTGCGCAGGGTCGCCACGACCGATTCGATCGCGGCGGGCTTGTGCGCGTAATCGACCACGGCCAGAAACTCCTGACCCTTATCCACCCGCTGCATACGGCCCGGCACATCGACCGTGCCGAGCGCCGCAGCGGCAGTCTCCGCCTCGACCCCGGCTGCCGCGCACACCGCGACGGCCAGGATTCCATTGGCGATGTTGTACGCACCCGGAAGCCGCAGCCGCACATCCACATTGACACCCGGCCCCGAAGCGGTGAACTCCTGGGTGCCGCCGAGCCCGGCGGTGGCCGCGCCGGCGGTCCAGTCCGCGGGCACCCCCGGCCGGATGGCCACAGTGCGGAGGCGGCCGGTGGTATCACCGGATCCCGCTGCGAGGCAGTCGGATACGTCGTCTGCCAGGCGCCGGCCCCACATGTCGTCGACGCAGATCACGGCCGTGCGCGCGGCCACCGACGGGCGCGCCGCGGCGGCCGAGTCCGGCCCGTCCGGAATGAACAGGCGGCGCTTGGCGGCGAAATAGTCCTCGAAATCGGAGTGGAAGTCGAGGTGGTCCTGGGACAGGTTGGTGAACGCGCCGACCGCGAAGCTCACCCCGTCCACCCGGCCCAGCGCCAGGGCATGACTGGAGACCTCCATGACCACCGCGTCCACACCCCGCTCGACCATGAGCGCGAACATGGCGTGCAGCTGCGGAGCCTCGGGCGTGGTGAGCGCCGAGGGCACCCGGACGCCGCCGATGCGGGTCTCGATGGTGCCGATGAGGGCGGTGCTCAGCCCGGCCGCGGCGAGCCCGGCCTCCACCAGATACGACGTGGTCGTCTTGCCGGACGTACCGGTGATACCGACGATGCGGAGTTTGCGAGACGGATCACCGTAAAGGGCCGAGGACAACTCGCCGAGCACCGCGCGCGGCGCATCATGCACGAGCACCGGGACGGCGATCTCGCCGATCAGTTCCGCGCCCGCCGGATCGGTGAACACCGCGACCGCGCCACGCTCGACCGCGTCGTGGGCGAAACGCGCGCCGTGCGCGTGGGCTCCGGCCAGACCGGCGAACAGGTCACCCGGCAGCACCGCGTTCGAGCGCTGCTCGATGCCGGTGACCTGGATGTCCTCGAGAGATGCTGCGAATTCCGCGGGCCGCGCGCCCGTCAGCTCCGCCACCGCGCGCAGGGTAGTCGCCGGCGGCGCGGCGGGCCGAAGCACCTGCGGCTCCGCCGTTCTTCCGCTCGGCGGCTCTGCTCGATCACCGCTGTACGGAACCGACTGCGCGGGCACGAAGCTCCTCTCCAAGGGGCGGTCATATGCATGAATCGGTCCGGATGACCGGATCGACGTGTCAGGTTACCTGTGTTCGATCGCCGCGCGATCGGCACGGCGGAGTTCGGTCACCCGCCGGTGCACGCACCACGCGGCGGTGGGCGTCACAACCATCCGCTCCCTGCTCTAACTCGCCTGCAGAATCAGCTGTTTGGCAGGCGGCGACGGCGGGATGCGGTCGCGCTGCAACAGCCACGAGGCGATGCTGTGGAACAGGGGCGCGGCCGAACCGCCGCCACTGCCGTCGGAGCTGCGCACCGGCGCATCCAGCATCATGCCGATCACATAGCGGGGATTGTCGGCGGGGGCCATGCCCGCGAAGGTGATCCAGTAGCGGTCGCTGGAGTAGCAGTGGCACTTCGGGTCGATCTGCTGGGCCGTGCCGGTCTTCCCCGCGATCTGATAGCCCTCCACGGCGGCCGGGCTGCCGGTGCCGCTCTGGATACCGCGCGGATCCTTCTGCACGATGGCCTGGAACATCTGGCGCAGCGTCTGCGCGGTCTGCGGGGTGACCACCCTGACGCCCTCCGGCGGCTCCTCCTCGGTGCGGGTGCCGTCCGGGGCGATCTTGGCCTTCACGATGCGCGGCGGCATCCGCACGCCATCATTGGCGATGGCCTGGTACATGGCGGTCATCTGCAGGGTCGTCATCGAAAGGCCCTGGCCGATGGGCAGGTTGGCGAAGGTGGAGCCGGACCACTGGTCCCGGGCGGGCACCACGCCCGCGCTCTCACCCGGCAGTCCGACACCGGTGCGCTGGCCCAGGCCGAACTTCTTGAGCATGTCGAAATAGCGGTCCTCGCCGACGCGCTGCGCCAGCATGAGGGTGCCCACGTTCGAGGACTTACCGAAGATGCCGGTGGTGGTGTACGGGGCCACGCCGTGCTCCCAGGCGTCGTGCACGGTGACACCGCCCATGAAGATGCTGCCCGGAACCTGGTGCACCTCATCGGGAGTGGTGAGGCCGTACTCGATGGCCGCGGCCGCGGTGACGATCTTGTTCACCGAGCCCGGCTCGAACACCTCCTGCACCGACGGATTGCCCAGATCGGTGGTGGACCAATACTGCGGTCCCATGGCGGGATTGAAGGTGTTGTCATTGGCCATCGCCAGCACCTGGCCGGTGTGCACGTCCAGCACCACCGCCGAGGCCGCGCTCGCGCCCGAGAGGTCCTTGGCCTGCTGCACCTGCTGCTGCACGTAGTACTGCAGATCCGAATCCAGGGTGAGCTCGAGGCCGTAGCCGTTCACCGCGGGCTGGCGATCACGCCACGAACCCGGGATCACCGCGCCGTCGGAGCCGCGGTCGTAGGTCTCCGAGCCGTCGGAGCCGGCCAGCAGCGCGTCCATCGAGGACTCCAGGCCGATCTGGCCGTGCCCGTCCCAGCCGGTCGCGCCGATCACATTGGCGGCCAGGGATCCACCCGGGTACTCGCGCATATCCTGCCGATCCATCCCGACCTCGGGGAACTGCAGAGTGATGTCCGAGGCGACCCGGGGATCCACATTCCGCGCGAGGTACACGAACGGCTCGTCGCTCTTCAGCTTGGCCAGGATGTCCTTCTCGGGCGCGTCATTGCCCAGCTTCTCGTGAATGTATTTGGCGATGGCCGCCAGCCGATCGTCCGGATCCGGCGCGGTCTTGGGCGTCTTGTCGTGCGCGTCCGCCAAATCCTTGCGCACCCGCACCGGCTGAAAGCTCAGCTCCTTCGCCGCGATGGTGAATGCCAGCGACTTCCCGTACCGATCCGTGATCGGCCCCCGGTTGGCCGGATCGGCCACCTTCACGGTGCGCTGGCTGGCCGCCTCCGCCGACAGCTTCGGCGCGGAAATACTCTGCACCCACAGCAATTGGATGGCCGCCACCGCGAGCGCCACCAGCATCACCAGCCGGCCCACCCCGAACCGGAAGCGCGCGCTCGAGTCCAATCCCGGAGCGGGCCGCGGTCTGGACTGCCGGCCCGGCCCCGAACCGGCACGGCCCGAACCCGACCGGCTCCGGCCGGCGGCGACCCGCCCTCGACCGGAATCGGACCGGCCCCGGCCGGAATCGCGCCCGCGCCCCGCGCGGGTAGGGCTCATCGACCAGCCCCGTTCGCCGGCGCTGCGGTGCGGCTCATCGGGGCGCTCCGTTCGCCTGCACCTGCGGGTTCTGCGGAGTCGCGACCGGCGCCGCCGGAACGGGATTCGCGGCGGTGGTGGTCGGCGGGGCGGGCGTCGTGGTCACCGGGACCACCCGCTCGCCCTGGGCCTGCTGCAGCTTCGGCGGCTGCGCGGCGGCCGACGGCGTCGTGTTGAGCGGCGGCGCGGGCGCGCCCTCAGCGGGCTGCGGGTTGCCGACCACCGTGACCTGACCGTCCGGGCCGATCACCAGCCGGGCCGGATCCTTGGCCGGAATCATGCCCAGTTCGGCTGCGCGCTTGGCCAATTCGGGAGCCGAATCGGCGGAGGCCACCTCACGCTGCAGCGCGTCCCGCTCGTCGGACAGCTTCTGGTTGGCGCGGCGCTGATCGCCGAGCTGATAGCTGTCCTCGGTGGCGCGGGTGGTGAGCAGCAGCGTCAGCGCCAGGCCGCAGCCCAGCAGCGCGATGATGGTGGCCACGAAGGACATACGGCCGCGCGGCATCGGATCGCTGCGCCGACCGCGGCGCATACCCGGCAGGTCGGCCCCGCCCTCCCGATTGCGCCGGCGCGCGTAGGCCCGTTGCGCCGCACCCGATTTCACTCGTTCGGCGGCCTGCACCCGGCGGGCCCCCCGGCCCGTCGCCTGCGTCCTGATCGTCATAGTGCGGCTCCGATCCAGCGGATGCCCGCTCGACGCGCCGTTCCACCCCGGAACCTCACGATTGCTCCTCCCCTACGATCCGTTCGGCCGCCCGCATGCGCACCGGAGCGGCCCGCGGGTTGTCCTCGATCTCCTGCTCGGTGGCCTTCTCCGCGCCGCGGGTCAGAATCCTGAATTCCGGTCCCATACCCGGCAATTCGACCGGCAGGTCCAGGGGGGTGCGCGACACCGACCGCTTGGCCAGCGCCGCCTTCACCACCCGGTCCTCCAGGGACTGGTAGCTCATGACCACGATGCGGCCGCCCGGGGCCAGCGCGTCCAGTGCCGCGGGCATCGCGGCCTCCAGGGACTCCAGTTCGCGGTTGACCTCCACCCGCAATGCCTGGAAAGTGCGCTTGGCCGGATGCCCGCCCGTGCGCCGGGCCGCGGCCGGGATGGCGTCGTAGAGCAGCTCCACCAGCTGCGCGCTGGTGGTGAACGGGGTGCGCTGACGACGCCGCACGATCTCGGCGGCGATCTTGCCCGCGAACCGTTCCTCGCCATAGGTTTTCAGCACCCGGGCCAGCTCACCGTGGCTGTAGGTGTTGAGCACGTCGGCGGCCGTGGGGCCGGTGCTGGAGTCCATCCGCATGTCCAGCGGTGCGTCGATGGAGTAGGCGAAGCCGCGATCGGCCTCGTCCAGCTGCATGGAGGACACACCCAGGTCCATCAGGATCGCGCTGACCGAACCCTTGTCGGGTAGCCCGGCCTGCTCGAGCGCGGGCGCGATGCCGTCATACCTGGTGTGCACCAGGGTGATCCGGTCCCGGAACGGGGCTAGTCGCTCGCCCGCCAGCTTCAGCGCCGCGGTGTCGCGATCCAGCCCGACCAGGCGGATGTTCGGATACGTCTGCAGGAAGTACTCGGCATGACCGCCGAGCCCCAGCGTGCAGTCCAGGTAGACCGCGCCCTCGGAATGCAGTGCGGGACCGAGGATTTCATCGGCGCGATGGAGGAGAACCGGAACATGGCGGGGGCCGTCACTGCCTCGGTGCACCTCGACCTCCCGGAATTCCTGCCTCACGTTTCATTCGCACGGCCACCTGGGGTCGCTAGCGAAAAGGACCTTCGAATTGGGCGAATGCCCCGTGGTCTCTGACCGAAGCACCGCACCTGGCGTTGGGGAAGTACGTCAGGGTCGGTGTCGGGCAGAGGCCGCAGGGCACTCGCCTCGCTGCGGGCTAGAAGATCTCGCCCAGCGACTCGTCTCTGGCCTGCGAGTAATCCTCCTCGTGTTCGGCGAGGTAGGAATCCCACGCCGTCTTGTCCCATATTTCGAGGAAGTCGACCGAGCCGATCACCACGCAATCCTTGGACAGATTGGCGTAGCGGCGATGCTCGGCCGACAGCATGATCCGGCCCTGTGCATCCGGACGCTGCTCATCACTGGAAGCCGCCAAGGCCCGGACGAATGCGCGGGCCTGCGGATTGGACCGGGATGCCGCCGCGGCTCTCCGCGCCAGCGCGGTGAACTCGTCCTTGGGATACACGGCAAGGCTGTGGTCCTGTCCCTTCGTGACCATCAACCCTCCCGCCAGCTCGTCCCGGAACTTCGCAGGCAACGTCAGTCGCCCTTTGTCGTCCAACCGAGGGGTATAGGTCCCGAGAAACAAGCCTCGACACCTCCTGCCGGATCACCCTCTCGACTGTTCGGCCTCCTGTAGTGCGGGCTCCACATTACCCCACTTTCCCCCACTTTCAATCGAAAGCGTCGGTGATCTCGGTCCCCGCTTGGCGAACTTCGCAGGTCACACCAGCTATCACCGAGGTGGGGAAGATTTCGTGCAGTTCCCCCGACACGCGCGACGCGCGCCGGCGAGCATCCGACAACCGCCAGCAAACCCGCAGATAGCGTGCATTTCCGGCATTCGTGGGGCGCGGCGGGGAGGCTCCGTGGGGAGGTGTGGGGAATCCTGGACCGCTCCCGACACGCCGAATCGGCACCAACGAGAAACGCCGTGACGCCACACCCCAAATCGGTGTGGCGCCACGGCGTGTCGCTGAATCTTCAGTTAGCCGATCATCCGCTGCCGCGCGACGCCGAAAGCCTTCGGCGGCACGGCAGCCCGGTCAACTGTCCTGTTCGAACCTCTTGCGGAACCGGTCCTCCATCCGCGCGGAGAACCCGCCCTGCTTACGGGGCTTCCCGCGGCCGGCGCCGGGAGCGCCACCCGCGCTGGGATGCGCGTCGGCGCCGCGACTGCTCGGCGCGCCCATCCGAGGGCCACCGATCAGCAACAGCACACCCGCGCTGAACATGACGATGAATCCGACCAGACTGATGATCGGGAAGCCGCCCGGCTTGAACGGTGCGGCAATACCGGCCACCAATAGGAACAGACCGAGGACGAACAGGGCGGCCGCCTGAAGTCTGCGTCGACCAGTGGCAGAACGTAACCGTCCACCCCGAACAGTCGAGGCGAACTTCGGATCCTCAGCATAGAGCGCGCTCTCGATCTGTTCGAGCATGCGCTGCTCGTGCTCGGAGAGTGGCACGGTACCTCCCCCGGCACTAGGTGGTGGCTGTCGTCTCCGGGTAGACGACGGATAGCCGACCTTGGCGGCTGTCTGCCACCAATAATACGAGTTCGATCAGACCGCGACCACCTACTCGCCGATACTCACGCCAGCATTCCGGTTACCCACCCTGAACTGGGCCGCAGCCGGGCCGCGGCGGCCAGCAGGTCCGCCACGTCGTGTAGGAATGCGTTTACCCGCGAAGCGAACTCGTCCGCGCGGCGATCATCGATGGGCCGCGGCAACCCGGCCTCCAGGGCCGCCCTGGTCTCGGATTGACCGGTGAAGTAGTCGGCCCA
The DNA here is from genome assembly GCF_042754085.1 of Nocardia sp. NPDC059236. Taxonomy (NCBI): domain Bacteria; kingdom Bacillati; phylum Actinomycetota; class Actinomycetes; order Mycobacteriales; family Nocardiaceae; genus Nocardia; species Nocardia sp. NPDC059236. The sequence continues at coordinate 32,069 of NZ_JBHZAF010000023.1, read as the reverse complement.
CATCACGAATTCCGGTGCCGCGCGCTGCATCAGGACCCAGGCGTTGCGAGAACGCGCGCGGGGCGCGCGGTCTGCCCCCGTGAGGGCCAGCACGGCGCCCGCACCGCGGAGGGCGGCGAGGTAGGCCGTACGGAAGCGCTCCGCCGGGTCGGTTTCCCCCTGGGCTGCCAGCAATAGACCGTCCGCCTTGCGCAGTAGATCGCCGGCGCGGCCGGGATGGCTCGGTCGTTCAGTTTTCCCGCTCATTTCGGGTACCTCCCCACTCGTACACCTGATTCACCTTCCAGGAGGACATCCGGTCCCGATCAGGCATTTCGCCCGCTGGAAAGATCGAACAGATATTCGAAGGTTTCTCGTGGGTTTGAATATAGAGAGACCCACCGACAAGTTGACGCCGCCACGTGGCGCTACTGTCGACCACATCCGTCCGCGCCAACGAGAGTTGCGTCCAGCCGATGACCGCAGTCACCCCCAAACCGACGCCCGCGCCCGTGGTGGTCGACCTGTCGGCCGCGACCCTGCGGCACCGGCTGCACGACGCCCTCTCGGTCTACGTGGCGGCGATGGACTACCCGCGCGGCACCGAACACCAGCGCGCGCCGATGTGGACCGAGCACACCACCCGGCCCGGCTGGCAGGCCGTGGCGGCGGTGCTGCCCGACGACGACGGACGGCTCGACCTGCGCACCGCGCCCATCGTGGCCATCGCCTACGGGTATCACGGCGCGCCGCACCAGTGGTGGCACCAGCAGGTGTACAGCGGCATGCGGCGCACCGGATGGCCCGAACACGCCGCGCGAGAACTGCTTTCGGACTACTTCGAGCTCACCGAGCTGCACGTGCACCCGGCGGCGCAGGGCCGCGGGCTCGGCGAGATCCTGCTCACCCGGCTGCTGCAGAACCGGCCCGAGCCGACCGTGCTGCTGTCCACGCCCGAGGTGGATCGCGAATCCAACCGGGCCTGGCGGCTGTATCGGCGGCATGGGTTCGGAGATGTGGTGCGGCACTTCATCTTCTCCGGCGACACCCGGCGATTCGCGGTGCTCGGCCGGCGGCTGCCCCTGTGAGCCGCGGCGACCTCGGCGCCCGCCGCGTCGTCATCGTCGGTTCCGGGCACAATGCGCTGGTCGCGGCCTGCTATCTGGCGCGGGCCGGGCATCGGGTCGAGGTGCTCGAGCGCGACACCGTGCTGGGCGGGGCGGTGTCGACGGTGGAGCGGTTCCCGGGTCACCTGGTCGATCGGGGCTCGTCGGCGCACATCATGATCCGGCACACCGGGATCATCGAGGAACTGGAGCTGGCCCGGTTCGGGCTGCGGTACATCGACTGCGACCCATGGGCTTTCGCGCCCGCACCGCCCGGGAGCGGGCAGCCGCCGATCGTGTTCCATCGCGATGTGGACCGGACCTGCGCGTCCATCGCGGCGGCGTGCGGGGAACGAGATGCCGAGGCGTATCGGCGGTTCGTGACCGTGTGGGGGCCGCGCAGCGCCCGGGTGATGCGGGCGTTCTCGGCGACGCCGACCGGCGGGAACCTGCTGAAGGCGTTCTGGGGCATGGACCCTCGCGAGGCCGCCGGGGCGACCGGCCGCACCAGTGCCGGGGCCCTGTCGCGGGAGATGATGCAGACCGGAGACGCGCTGCTGGACAGCCTCTTCGACAGTGAACGGCTCAAGGCCGCGCTGGCCTGGTTCGGCGCGCAGTCCGGGCCACCCATGTCCGAACCCGGGTCCGCGCCCATGGTGGGATTCGCGGCGCTCATGCACACGCTGCCGCCGGGCCGCGCGGTCGGCGGCAGCGGGGCGCTGACCGCGGCGCTGGTGGCGCGGCTGGAATCCGATGGCGGCATCGTGAGCGCCGGGGACGCGGTCACCGCCATCGCCCGGGCCGGGGACACCTGGGAGGTACGCACCGCGGACGGCCGAAACGTGCAGGCGGACACCGTGATCGCGGGCACCCACATCCTCACCACGCTGAACCTGCTGGAGCAGGGCGGATTCGACGCCGGGGTGCTCGCCGGCTGGCGGCGGCGCATTCGGGTGGGGCCGGGCATCGGCATGGTGGTGCGGGCCGCGCTCAGCGACCTGCCCCGGTATCCGGGCGCGGAGACCGCCGAATCGGCCCACGGCCTACAGCTTCTCGTCACCGATCGCCGCGAGCTGCGCCGCGCGCACGGCGCCGCGCTGGCCGGGGATCTGCCGCCGCGACCGGTCGTGCTGGCCATGAGTTTCAGCGCCCTGGATCCGAGCATCGCGCCCGCGGGCGAACATCAGGTCACGCTGTGGTCGCAGTGGCATCCCTATGACCTGGCCGACGGCACCGCCTGGTCCGCGCACGCCGACCGCGAGGCCGACCGCATCATCGCCGAAGTCGACGCGCACGCACCGGGATTCGCCGGGACGGTGACGCAGCGCTTCGTCCAGACGCCCGCCGACCTGGAACGCGAGATGGGCCTGCTGGGCGGCAATGTCATGCACGTCGAGATGTCCATCGACCAGATGTTCATGTGGCGGCCGCTGCCCGAGCTCTCGGGGCAGCGGGTTCCGGGGGCGCCGGGGCTGTACCTGACAGGCGCGTCCACGCATCCCGGCGGCGGCGTCTCCGGTGCGAGCGGACGCAGCGCGGCCCGCCTGGTCGAACACGACCTGCGACCACGCCGTCTGTTTCCGCTGCGCCGATGACCTCCCCGGGCCTACCCGAGCCCACCACGAATCCCACTGCGGCCGCGCCCAAACCGGCGTGGCCGCGGTGGCCGGCGCAGGAGCCATCGCCTCGGCGCCCCGGACGTCCGACACCGATCGGCGCGGGACGAGCGGAGACCGGATTCCGCGGCCGGGCCGTGGCGATCGCGGCGACGCCGGCGGTGTTGCTGGTGCTGGTGCAGATCACGTACCCGCTGGCGCACGGGGTCGGGCGGGATGGGGTGACCGTGGTGGTCGTATTGCTCTCGCTGGGGACCGCTCTGGCGCATGCCGGGGTAACCCGCGGGGCGCGGTGGGCTGCAGGTTTGCTGGCGATCGTGTTCTGGATCGGGTTCGGTGCGGAGGTGCTGGGGATCGCGACGGGGTTTCCGTTCGGTAGCTACGACTATGTGAGCGGGCGGCTGGGGCCCGAGCTGCTCGGGGTGCCGCTGATCGTGCCGCTGGCCTGGACCGGTGGGCTGTATCCGGTGTGGGTGGTGGCCGGGATGCTGGGTCATGGTGCAGCCGGGCGGATTTCGCTGACGGCGCTCGGGGCCGTCGGGTGGGATCTGTTCCTGGATCCGCAGATGGTCGCGGATGGGCAGTGGACGTGGCGCTCGACGGTTGCGGGTTTGCCGGGTCTGGGCCAGATTCCGGTCACCAACTATCTCGGCTGGTTCGCGGTGGCGCTGGTGATGGCGGGACTGCTGGAGTGGTGGGATCGGACCGCTCCGGATACCGGCGCGGCGCGGATGGTTCCGGTGGCGGTGTTCCTGTGGACCTGGCTGGGCTCGACGCTGGCGCACGGGGTGTTCCTGGGGCTGCCGATCTCGGCCGGCTACGGGTTCTGCGGGCTCGGTCTGCTGGGGATTCCGCTGGTTCGGATGCTGAGCGCCCGTCGAATCACCCTGTGGCCCGGGGCGCATGGCACGATGTGACCCGTGCAGCCGAGTCCCAACATGTCGACAGCAGAGGAAACACCCGAATCCATGACACCGTCGGATCCCAGCGCATCGGGAGCGCGGCGACCGCGCTGGTGGGTGCGGATGCTGGCCGTGGTCCTGTTCGCGGGGCTCACCGTCATGCTGACCGGATGCCTGCGGGTGCAGGTGTCGATGGGTGTGTCCTCCAATGACCGGGTGTCGGGCCGCATCGTCGCGGCGGCCGTGCCCCAGAACGACAAGGACAAGGGGCCGCAGCTGAAGGCGCCCGACGGGTTGCAGGGCAAGGTGCGGGTGGATTCCTACGCACAGGACGGATACGTCGGCAGCCAGGTGTATTTCGACGACCTCACCTTCGGTGAGGTGCAGCAGCTGGGCGGCATGTCGGACCAGACCTCCGGCATGTTCAACCTGGTCTTCAGCCGCACCGGCGACCTGGTCACCCTGACCGGCCGGGTGGACCTGAAGAGCCTGCCGCCCCAGGGTTCCGACGTGCAGCTGACCGTGGCCTTCCCGGCCCGCGTCGCCACCACCAACGGCACCCGCGAGGGCGACTCCGTGGTGTCCTGGAAGCTCCCCGCCGGCGATGTCAGCACGCTGCGCGCGGAAGTCGGCTACGCGGACCCGAATACGCGCTCCTTCGCCGGCTGGGCGGGCATCGTCGGCGGCATCACCCTCGCGGTGGCGGCCGTGGTCGCGGTCCTCGCCTTCATGACCCGCAACCCCGACCCGCCGGCCTACGTCCGCGCGGCCCGCTGGCTGCGCCCCGATCGCACCAAGACTCGATGACCCTCGCCGCCAGGGCGGTGGCGGCCGGTAGCGCCGTCGCCGCCCTCGGCGCCGCCACCGCCCTGGCGAACCGCCTCGGCACCCGCCGCCTCCGGCCGACCGGCCGGGCCGTCACCGAACCGGTCACCGTCTGCGTCCCCGCCCGCAACGAGGCCGTCCGCCTCCCCGCCCTCATTGCCGATCTGCGCGCCCAGCAGGGCATTCCACGGCTCCGGATCCTCATCCTCGACGACGGCTCCACCGACGGCACCACCGCCGCCGCCCGCACCGCCATCGGCGACGACAACCGATTCCTGCTCTCCCGCAACGACATCGACCCCGCCCCCGGATGGACCGGCAAGACCGCCGCCTGTGCCCGCCTGGCCGACCTCGCCCTCGAGCCGCCCGCACCCGGATCCCCCGCCGGCGCGCTGATCTTCCTCGACGCCGACATCCGGCTCGCGCCCGCCGCGCTGGCGGCAGCCGTGCGCGAATTGCGTTCGGCCCGGGCCGACCCGCTGTGCCCGTGGCCCCGGCAGCGCGCCGAATCGCCCGTGGAGCGCCTGGTCCAGCCACTCCTGTGCTGGTCCTGGGCCTCGACCTTGCCCATCGCCCTGGCCAACCGCACGCTGCGCCCCTCGATGGCCGTAGCCTGCGGCCAGTTCCTTGTCTTCGACGCCGCGGCCTACGCCGCCCTCGGCGGTCACGCGGCCGTGGCCGACAGCAAGACCGAAGACCTGGCGATCGCCCGCCGCCTCCGCCGCACCGGACGCCACACCGCCCTGGTCACGGCCGGTCCCCTCGCCGAAACCCGGATGTACCGCAACACCACCGAACTCATCGAGGGATACACCCGCTGGCTGTGGTCCGCCTACGGCGGACCGGCCGGCAGCCTCGCGGTCGGTTCGATTGCGGCCCTGGCGTTCTGGGCCCCGCCACTGGCAGCGATCTGCGGGCGGGGACGGCTGCGCCGGATGGGACTGCTGGGTTACGGCGCAGCGGTTACCGCCCGGCTGCTGGCCCGCTCGACCGAGAGCGGGGGCACCGCGGGCGGCGCGGATCTCGCTGCCGCGCTGGCACACCCGCTGTCGGTCGCGGCCTACCTGACGCTGTCGCTTCGCTCCCATCGCGCGTACCGGGCGGGCGGGCTGCGGTGGAAGGACCGCTCACTCGGCACTCGCTGACCGTGCCGGTCAGGGGACGGGGGTCATGCCGACGGTCGGGAGGAAGAAGCAGGTGGAGGTGCCGTTGCGGACGGTGCCGAAGACGGCGGCGAGAACGGTGCCGGAGCCGGTGGTGACGGGGACCGCGCGGACGCCGCCGACGGGGAGGGCGGCGGTGAAGTAGTCGTGGACGGCCTGTTCGACCATGGGACGGAGTTCGGCGGGGACCTGGGGCGGGATCATGGCGTTGAGGACCTGGCTCAGCGGGCCCATGGGGACGAGGCCGCCGCGGCCGGTGGACAGGTTGAACCAGGCGACCTGCATGCCGGAGGTGTCGGCGCCGTCGGGGCTGATGCCGTAGGGGACGAAGGCGAACATGGTCTGACCCGCCTTGACGGCCGAAAGATCAAGGCCGGGAATGGAAACCGTGTACTTGGGCCACGGGCCGGGGATGGCGCCCGCCACGCCGGGGGCGATGCCGAGGGTGGTGCCGCCGAGGCAGAAGGGGGCGGCGGTCGGGTAGAGGAAGGGCTGGATGCCCAGGGCCTTCAAGCCGTCGACGGCTTGATCGTAGGCGGAGAGCCAGTCGGATGGGCCGGCGGTAGTGGATCTGGCCGATGGATCGGACCCGGCGGTCTTGCCCGCGGCGGTGATGGCTGCCAGAGCGGCCGCCGCCTCCTGGGCCACGGCCGCCGCAGGCGAATCGGCGGGGGCCGCGGCGGCTGGGCCGGCCAGGGTTGCCGGACCGGCGGCAGTCAGGACGGCGCAGGCGCCGACGGCGCCTGCGACACGGACGAGACTGTGGAACACGGACATGGGTAGCTCCCCTCGAGGTCACGATTCGAGGGCGACGCTACTCCGCTGACCAGCGCATACCGGGCATTTGATCCGGCATGCCGGGTGGTTGGATCAGGCGTTCGCGGGAGTCGCCGACATGGTGTAGCCAAGGTTTGCTAGGACTTCGCTGGTGGTCTTGGCGAAATTCAGGGTGATGAAATGCAGGCAGGGCGCGCCCTCGGCGATGAGGCGCTGGGCCATCTCCGTGGCGATCTCGATGCCGACCTCGCGGACCGCCGCGCGATCCTCCTCCGGCCCGTCGCCCGCGGCCTTCCGCAGCCGCTCCATCACCGCGTCCGGCAGCGGACGGCCCGACAGCTCCTCCGCGCGCTGCACGGTGCGCAGCGAGGTGACCGGCATGAGCTCGGGAATGATCGGCTTGGCGCCCTCGACCGGATCGCAGGCGATGGCCCGATCCCGCAGGCGCAGATAGTGCTCCACGTCGAAGAACATCTGGGTGATCGAATACTCCGCGCCCGCACGGAGTTTCGACACCAGGAAGTGGGTGTCCTGGTCGAGGTCGGTGGAGCGCGGGTGGCCCTGCGGGAACGAGGCCACACCCACGTGGAAGTCGCCCAGGTCGCGGACGATGCGCACGAGTTCGTCGGCGTACTCGACGCCCTCGGGGTGCTTGATCCACTCTCCCAGCACGTCGCCGGGCGGATCGCCGCGCAACACCAGCAGATTCCGGATGCCGGCGTCGGCGTAGGCGCCGACGATCGACCGCAGCTCGGCGACCGAGTGATCCACCGCGGTCAGGTGCGCGACCGTGAGCAGCGTGGTCTCGCGCGCCAGCTGGCCGGTGACCCGGATGGTGCGGTCGCGGGTGGAGCCGCCCGCGCCGTAGGTCATGGACACGAAGGCCGGATGCAGCCGCTCGAACTCGCGTGCGGCCCGCCACAGGCGCGCCTCACCGGCGGCGTCGCGCGGCGGATTGAACTCGACCGAGAACGGGATCGACCCGTCCGGGCGCGGGCCCAGCTGCTGAACTATGGAGCGAGTTCCGGACACTCGAGGCGTGCGGGAAACTCGGCCTGGGGTCGAATATCCCCGTACATTGTCGAAACTCACGCGGACATTTTACGAGCCCGTACCGGGTGCTGGACCGCGACCTGCGCTTATCCCAGCAGGTGAGACCGATTCGAACCCGACCGATTCCCGTCGGCGACCCGGTGGTCGGTAGAGTCGGACACAACCCCGCTGGCTGCGCACGCGCCGCGCCGCGGCTCTCACCAAGGAGGCCCCCCTGTCCGCCGGACCCGGTACCCCGACCCGCCACCCGGTCGGCGCGGGATCACTCGTCGCCGCCGTGGAGGACCGTCTCGCCGCCTTCTTCCGCACCCGGCAACCGATCGTCGCGCCGCTCGGACCGGTGTTCATGGACGCGGCGGCGGCCCTGGAGGACTTCGTCATTCGCGGCGGCAAGCGGACCCGGCCCTCCTTCGCGTGGACCGGCTGGCTGGGCGCGGGCCGCAGCACCGACGATCCGAACGCCGACGCCGTGCTCACCGCGTGCTCCGCGCTCGAACTGGTGCAGGCGTGCGCGCTCATCCACGACGACATCATCGACTCCTCGCGCACCCGGCGTGGCTTCCCGACCGTGCACGTGGATTACGAACAGCGGCACCGGGATCAGCACTGGGCGGGTGACAGCGACCACTACGGCGTGAGCGTCGCCATTCTCATCGGCGATCTGGCCCTGGCCTGGGCCGACGACATGACCCGCGACGCCGGCCTGCCCGCCGACGCCGCCGCGCGTTTCGCCCCGGTGTGGGCGGCCATGCGCACCGAGGTGCTGGGCGGGCAGCTGCTCGACATCCACGGCGAGTCCGCCGGCGACGAGACCGTGGAGGCCGCGCTGCGGATCAACCGGTACAAGACCGCGGCGTACACCATCGAGCGCCCGCTGCACATGGGCGCGGCGCTGGCCGGGGCCTCCCCCGAACTGGTCGCCGCCTACCGCGAGTTCGGCACCGATATCGGCATCGCCTTCCAGCTGCGCGACGACCTGCTCGGCGTCTTCGGCGATCCCGCCGTCACCGGCAAGCCCTCCGGTGACGACCTGCGCGAGGGCAAGCGCACCGTCCTCATCGCCGAGGCCCTGCAGCGCGCCGACGCCACCGCCCCGGCCGCCGCGGACCTCATCCGCTCCAGCCTCGGCACCGACGTCACCCCCGAGCAGGTCGCCGAATTGCGTACGGTCCTCACCGAACTCGGCGCGGTCGACGCCGTGGAGAAGCGGATCGGCTCGCTCACCGACCAGGCGCTCACCGCCCTGGACGCCAGCACCGCCACCCCGGACGCCAAGCGGCAGCTGCGCGCCATGGCCCTGGCCGCCACCGCGCGCTCCTACTGACCGGCCGGGCGCGAGGGTGCGGGGCATGAGAACTGTTGGGGGACCGGCCGATCGGGTCGTGGTGATCGGTGCCGGACTGTCCGGGCTGGCCGCCGCGCTGCACCTGGTGGCGGCCGGACGGCAGGTGACCATCCTGGAACGCGATGATCGCCCAGGCGGGCGGGTCGGCGCGTATCGCGGACCGGACTACGAGATCGACTCCGGGGCAACGATTCTCACCCTGCCCGAGCTCATCGACGAGACGCTCGCGATGGTCGGGCAGACGCGCGAGTCGGTCGGCCTGCGGATTCTAGACCTGGCCCCGGCGTATCGGGCGCGGTTCGCGGACGGCTCCCAGATCGGCGTCTACGCCGACGAGGAGCAGATGGCGGCCGAGGTCGCGCAGGTGCGCGGGCCGGGCACGGCACACCGCTACCGGCGGCTGCGCGGCTGGCTGAAAGACGTGTACGAGGCCGAGTTCCGGCAATTCATGGACACCAACTTCGATTCCCCGCTGGACATGGTGCGGATTCCGGAGAAGCGGGTGGCGCTGGCGAAACTGGTGCGGCTCGGCGCGTTCGGGCGGCTCGGGCCCAAGGTCCGGCGAATCGTGCGGGACCCGGAGGTCGCGCGGCTGTTCAGCTTCCAGGCCCTGTTCGCGGGGATGGCGCCGAACCGGGCGCTCGGGGTGTACGGCGCGATCCCGTACATGGACACCTGCCTGGGCGTCACCTACCCCGAGGGCGGGATGCGGGCCATCGCCGAGGCGCTCGGCCGCGCGTTCACCGCCGCGGGCGGGACGCTCGAACTGAACACCGAGGTGATCGGCATCGACTACGCGGGCCGATGGGCCACCGCCGTGCGCACCGCCGACGGACGTGCTTTCGACTGCGACGCCGTCGTGGTAACCGCCGACCTCGGATCGCTGCCGCGCTTCGGGCTGCGGCGCCGGATCGGACTGCGGGCCTCACCGTCGGCGGTGGTGGCGCACGGCACGATTCCCGCCGCCGTCGCCCAGAGTTGGCCCGTGCAGGCACATCACACCATCGACTTCGGCCAGGAGTGGGACCGGACCTTCCGCGAGATCGCCGCCCGGCGCGGCCGCGGGCGGCTGATGAGCGATCCCTCGCTGCTGCTCACCCGGCCCGCGCTCACCGATCCGGCCCTCTACATCGAGCGCGCCGAACAGCACATCGACCGGGACGGGCACCTGCGCGACACCGTCCGCTACGAGCCGCTCTCGCTGCTGGCTCCGTGCCCGAATCTCGAGGCCGCGCCACTGGCCTGGGAACAGCTCGGCCCGCACTACCTGCGCGAACTGCTCGCCACCCTGGAAGAGCGCGGCTATCAAGGCATTTCGCGATACTTCCGGATCGACCACCTCGACACCCCGCGCACCTGGCGGGACAAGGGCATGATCGCCGGCACCCCGTTCTCGGCCGCGCACCTGTTCCGGCAGACCGGACCGTTCCGCACCCGGAACCTGGTGCGGGGCCGCGCGAATGTGGTTCTCGCAGGCTCGGGCACCGTGCCCGGTGTCGGCGTGCCGACCGTGCTGTTGTCCGGGAAACTGGCAGCGGCGCGCCTGACGGGTGATCCACGACATGCCGGGCTCGGATCCGCCGACTCCGGGGCTGTGGCCCCCGCGCCCACACACTAGACTGACCGCGTCCTGAACCAACGCGGCTGCCGCCGCCTACCTTTCCGGGGGGAACGACCGCCTATGCCGACCCCCTCCATGGACGCCGCCACCCCGGAGGCCGCGGGCGCCACGCGCCTCGCACCGGCCGAACCGGCCATCCCGAGCGTCCCCGCCACCGACGGCACCGCCACGCAGCGCTGGCTGCGCCACGCCTCCGACTTCACCCGCAGCCCCGAAGGACACGCGGCGACGCTCGGATTCTTCGGCGCCCTGCTGATCACCTTCGGCGGGTTCGGCGCGGGCAGTGTGCGGCGCAGCGACCCACTGCTGGAGGTCATGCACCTGTCGTGGCTGCGGTTCGGGCACGGGCTGGTGCTGTCGTCGGTGTTCGTGTGGCTCGGCGTCATCGCCATGATCACCGCGTGGGTCCGGCTGGGGCGCATCGTGATCGGCAAGCAGCCGGGCGCCACCGTGTCGCTCAACGAGCTGCGCGCGATCGTCGGCATCTGGATCTTCCCGCTGCTGTTCTCGGTCCCCCTGTTCAGCCGCGACGCCTACTCGTATCTGGCCCAGGGCGCGATGCTCCGCGACCACATCAACCCGTACGTGTTCGGTCCGTCGGAGTTGAAGGCGAATGCCGCTGCGGTACTGGACAATGTGAGCCCCGTCTGGCTCAACACGACCGCGCCGTACGGTCCGGTCTTCCTGCTGATCGGGCGGGCCATCACCACCATCACCGGTGACAATGTGGTGGCGGGCACCATCGCGCTGCGGCTGGTGATGCTGCCGGGCCTGGTGCTGATGGTGTGGGCGATCCCGCATCTGACCAAGCACCTGGGCGGCAAGCCGACCATCGCGCTGTGGCTGGCGGTGCTGAATCCGCTGGTGCTGATCCACCTGATCGGCGGCGTGCACAACGAGATGCTGATGGTGGGCCTGATGGCCGCGGGCATCGCGCTGGTGCTCGAGCATCATCACGTGGCGGGGATCGTGGTGGTCGCGATCGGGGTGGCGGTGAAGGCGACCGCCGGTGTGGCACTGCCGTTCCTGGTGTGGATCTGGATGATTCACGAACGCGAGCGACGCGCGGCGCAGGACGAGGGCGATCTGCCGCATCCGATCCGGACCTTCGCCAAGATCACCGCGCTGGGCGTGGCCATCTTCGCGGCCGTGTTCGTGCTGGCCACCTGGGCCACCGGCCTGCGGGACCACCAGATCGGCTGGCTCACCGCGCTGTCCGGGTCCAAGAAGATCATCAACTGGCTGTCGCTGCCGACCATCATGGCGCACGTGGTCAGCTGGGTGACCCCGTTGCCGTTGGAGTCGGTGCTGCCGTGGACCCGCACCCTGTGCGCGGTGGTGATGGTGGCCGGCCTGGTGTGGGCCTGGTGGCAGTTCCGGAACAGTGAACGGGAGGCCGTGCTCGGCATTCTCGTCGCGTTCGTGGCCATCGTGATCCTCTCGCCCGCGGCACTGCCCTGGTACTACTCGTGGCCGCTGGCGCTGGCCGCCGGATTCGCGCTGTCGACCCGGACCCTGCAGGTGCTGGTGGGGTTGTGCACCTGGCTCATGCTGGTGTTCCAGCCGGACGGTTCGCCCGTGACCAATTCCGTGCACGGCACGCTGGCCATCCTCGCGGCCGTGGTGGCGGCGCTGTCGCTGTGCACGGTGGATCCGCTGAAACTGCGGGCCGCCCGCCCGCAGACCGATCAGCTCGGCGTCGCGCCCGCGCCCGGCCCGGCGTGAACCAGCCCGCCGCGCCCGACCAGGCCGTGCTGCCGGATCGGTCCGGACGACTCGACCGCGCCTACCGCGACTGCCGCCGGATCGCGGCCGCCCACGGCCGCACCTACTTCCTGGCCACCCGGCTGCTGGAACCGGAGCGAAGACCGGCCGTACACGCGCTGTACGCCTTCGCCCGGATGGTCGACGACATCGTCGACGCGAGCGACGCGCCCAGTCGCGCAGCGGAATCCGCGGCGCGGCTGGATCGGATCGAACACGAGCTGCGGGCCCGCCTGGTGGACGCGCCCGTCGACGCGGGCGACGGGCCCGAGGACCCGGCGCTGCTCGCGGTGTCCGACACCATCCTCCGGTATTCGATTGCCGCCGAACACTTCTGGGTGTTCCTGGACTCCATGCGGATGGACATCCCCGGCGGGCCGCAGTATCGCGACCGCTACCCCACCATGGCCGACCTGCGCGACTACATGCGCGGCTCGGCGGCCGCCATCGGACTGCAACTGCTGCCGGTGCTGGGCACGGTCGTCCCGGTGGCCGATGCCGAACCGGCGGCGGCGGCGCTGGGAGAAGCCTTCCAGCTCACCAACTTCCTGCGCGATATCGGCGAGGACCTCGATCGCGGGCGGGTGTATCTGCCCGCCGACGAACTGGCGGCCTTCGGCGTGGACGCCGAACTGCTGCGCCACTGCCGGGAATCCGGCCGCACGGACCCGCGGGTACGACGCGCGCTGGCCCACCTGATCGCCATCAACCGCGGCGTCTACCGCCGCGCCACCCCCGGTATCGAACTGCTCAGCCCCCGCGTGCGCCCGGCCATCCGCACCGCGGCCACGCTCTACGGCAGCATCCTCGACGAGATCGAACGCGCCGACTACGCCGTCTTCACCCGCCGAGCGGTGGTACCGCAGCATCGCCGGTTGCGCGTCGCGGCACGGGAACTTGCCACTACCCGGCGCATCAACCAGAACTGACCGCGGGCCGATCGACCTACATGAGGGGGCTCCCCACGACCGGCAAAAGGCGCGGAGAGGCGGACGAGCCGCGGGGAGGCGGGCGAGCTCAGAAGGGGTCGGCCGCGGCGCGGCGCAGGACCTCACGGGCCAGCGGGCCGTGGATGGCGTCGATGGGACGGCCGGGGAGGCTGTCGTCCTCGGTGTAGATCCACTCGAGGATTTCCTCGTCGGTGTACTTGCCGTCGCGCATCACCGTGATCAGACCGGTCAGATGCTTGGCGACGGCGCCCGTGGAGTCGAAGAACTCCTTCGGGATGCCGGCCACGCCGTCCCGGCGGACGGCGAGGATCTGGTGGTCGCGCAGCATCTGGTGAACCCGGGTGACCACCATGCCCAACTGGTCGGCCACGTCGGGCAGCGGGATCAGGGTCACCGAATCCGGCAGGACGTCTTCGCTGCATGGAAAGGCACTCACGCCGACCACGGTAGTCTCTCGCGTCGCGACCGTCGCATCACACCCCGACGCGACTACCATCGGGTGAGCCGCACCGGGCGGACTCGGGAAAATCGGAAGGGTTGCAGTTTGATCGGCCAGATGCTGGAAGGGCGCTACCGCATCGACGCGCCGATCGCGCGTGGTGGCATGTCCATGGTGTTCCGGGGGGTCGATACCAGATTGGATCGACCGGTCGCCATCAAGGTGATGGACCCGAAGTTCGCCAGCGACCCCCAATTCCTCACCCGCTTCGAGCTCGAGGCGCGGGCCGTGGCCAAACTCAAACACCCGTCGCTGGTCGCGGTCTACGACCAGGGCGTGGACGGCGACCATCCGTTCCTCATCATGGAACTGGTCGAGGGCGGCACACTGCGCGAACTGCTGCGCGAACGCGGGCCCATGCCCCCGCACGCGGTGCGGGCCGTCGCCGAGCCCGTGCTCTACGCCATCGGCGTGGCCCACGCGGCCGGGCTGGTGCACCGCGACATCAAGCCCGAGAACGTGCTCATCTCCGACTCCGGCGAGGTGAAGATCGCCGACTTCGGACTGGTGCGCGCGGTCGCCGAAGCCAAGATCACCTCCGACAGCGTGATCCTCGGCACCGCCGCGTACCTCTCGCCCGAGCAGGTCACCAGCGGCACCGCCGACGCCCGCAGCGACGTCTACTCCGCGGGCATCCTGATCTTCGAAATGCTCACCGGCCGAACACCCTTCACCGGCGACAACTCGCTGTCCATCGCGCTGCAGCGGGTCGAGAAGGACGTGCCCAGCCCGGGCCGCCTGATCAACGGCGTCCCACCGGAAATCGACGAGCTGGTCGCGCACGCCACCGCGCGCGAACCCATGCACCGCTACACCGACGCCACCGAGATGGCGAACGACCTGCGCCGCATCGCCCGCGAACTGCAGCTGCCCGACTACCGGGTGCCCGCGCCCACCGAATCGGCCGAGCATCTCAGCGCCAAGTACCGGATCGGGCCCACCCCCGCACCGCGCGGACCGGTCTCGCCGCCGTCCCGGCCCCTGCCGGGCGCGGCCGATCTCACCACGCGGCTGCCCGCGGACCCGCCGACCGTGCACATGCAGCCGCAGGCGCAGCAGACCCGGGTGATGACCGCGGCGCGGGAACTCCCGCCGGAGTACCAGCCGCAGCCCGAGTACGCGCCGCCGCCCGGAGCGCCGGGCGGCCACGGCTACGGCTCGGACCTGATCGAGGATCGCGGCAAGTCGCGGCGCAAGGTCGTCATCTGGTTGAGCATCGTGGTCGCGCTGGCGGTGCTGCTGGGCCTCGGCGGCTGGTGGCTCGGCGTGGGCAGATATTCGGCGGTGCCGTCGATCGCCGGCATGGACACCCAGAAGGCCGTTTCCACACTGCAGGGCGCGGGCTTCAAGACCGAGACCCGGCAGAAGGCCTCGGACATGATTCCGGTGGGCAATGTGGTCGGTACCGATCCGCCCGCCGGAACCCGGGTCACCAAGGGATCATTGGTCGCGGTGCTGGTCTCCAGCGGCAAGCCGAAGGTCCCCGACATCCAGCCCGGACAGGACGTCACCTCGGTCGACAAGGCCATCAGAGACGCCGGACTGACGCCGGTGGACGCCGGTGAGATGGGCAGTACCGCACCGAAGGGCACCGTCGCCAAGGTGGATCCGGGACCCGGCACCGTACTCCCGGCCAATGCCCAGGTGAAGGTCTACCGCAGCAAGGGTTCCCAGCCGGTCAAGGTGCCGGATGTGCGGGGCAAGACCGAGGACGAGGCCAGGACGGCCCTGCAGAAGGCCGGGCTCACCGTCAGCTCCACCCGCGACCAGTACGACGCCAAGATCAAGTCCGGGCAGGTGATCGGCACCGATCCCGCCACGGGCACCAGCACCGAATCCGGCAGTGGCGTGGTCCTCATCGTCAACAGCGCGATCGACATGCCGAACCTGCTGGGCGCCAACGTCTCCACCGCGCGCAGCAAACTGCAGGCCCTCGGCCTCTCGGTCACGGTCCGGCAGCTGGCCAACAACGACAGCTCGATCGTCATCTCGCAGAGCACCGCACCCGGCGACGCCGTCCAGCCCGGCTCCACCATCACCCTGGTGGCGATACCGTAGCCGCCTCCCCGGGACTTCAGCGGACAGCCGAGAGCCGTTGACCGCAATGCATCCGTGCCGGCGGTCGGGTTCCGAACCAATTATGGGCGTACCTGACGAGTTACCCCGCCGGTACGAAATCAGTTGTCGCCTTGGGCGACGAGATACGAAAAGCCGAGAGCCCAGGCCGCTTACGTGGCCCAGGCTCTTGGCTGTTACGGAGCGCTATCAGGCAATTAGCGCAGCATCTCCGCAACGAGGAAGGCCAGCTCCAGCGACTGCTGGGTGTTCAGGCGCGGGTCGCAGGCGGTCTCGTAGCGCTCCTCGAGGTTGAGGTCCGAGATGTCCTGCGCGCCGCCGAGGCACTCGGTGACGTTCTCACCGGTGAGCTCGATGTGCAGGCCGCCCGGGTGGGTGCCCAGCGCGTGGTGCACCTCGAAGAAGCCCTGCACCTCGTCGACGATGCGGTCGAAGTGCCGGGTCTTGTAGCCGGTGGAGGACTCGTGGGTGTTGCCGTGCATGGGGTCGCACTGCCAGATCACCTGGTGGCCGGTGGCCTGCACCTTCTCGATGATCGGGGGCAGCACGTCACGGACCTTCTGATTGCCCATGCGCGCGACCAGGGTCAGGCGGCCGGGCTCGTTGTTGGGGTCCAGGCGCTCGACGTACTCCACGGCCTGATCGGGCGTGGTGGTCGGGCCGATCTTGAGGCCGATCGGGTTGGCCACCAGTTCAGCGAAGGCGACGTGCGCGCCGTCGAGCTGACGGGTGCGCTCACCGATCCACAGGAAGTGCGCCGACAGGTCGTAGAGCACCGGCTCGCCCGAGACCGGGTGCTCGCTCAGGCGCAGCATGGCCCGCTCGTAGTCGAGCACCAGCGCCTCGTGGCTGGCGTAGAGCCGGGCGCTGGACAGGTTGGGATCGTTGACGCGACAGGCCTTCATGAAGGCCAGCGCGCGATCGATCTCGGTGGCCATCTGCTCGTAGCGGGCGCCGGCCGGGGACTGGCTCACGAACTCGCGGTTCCAGTCGTGCACCTTGTGCAGGTCGGCCATGCCGGCGGAGGTGAGCGCCCGCACCAGGTTCATGGCCGCCGAGGCATTGGCGTAGGCGCGGACCAGTCGAGACGGATCGTGTTCGCGCAGCGCCGCATCCGCGACCAGCGAGTTCACCATGTCACCGCGGTAGGACCGCAGGCCCAGCGAATCGATGTCGGCGGAACGGGGTTTGGCGTACTGACCCGCGATGCGGGCCACCTTCACCACCGGCAGGCTGGCGCCGTAGGTGAGCACCACGGCCATCTGCAGCAGGGTGCGGATATTGCCGCGAATGTGCGGCTCGGTGTTGTCGGCGAAGGTCTCCGCGCAGTCACCGCCCTGCATGAGGAACGCCTCGCCGCGGGCCACCTCGGCCAGGCGCAGGCGCAGCTCCTCGACCTCGGCGGGCACGCAGATCGGCGGCACGCTCTCCAGCACGGTGCGCATCTTGGCGGCCTGCTCTGGATCCCAGGACGGCTGCTGCAGCGCCGGGCGGGCCAGCGCGTCGTCGAGACGCCGACGGAGCTCAGCGGGCAGCGGAGGAAGTTCCGGCAAGCGATCGATCGGTACGTCGACGGTCCAGTTCACGAGTTCAGAATACGGATTGCTCTCCGTGAACCGGACCACCCCCAGGGCTCGAGTTCCTCACACCGGGTCGCCGCCTACGCTGGGACCCGATGATCTGCCCATCCGACCCGGACCTGAGCTGAGGAGAGACCCATCTCACTGCGGTACTTTTACGATTCGGAATTCATCGAGGACGGGACCGTCATCGACCTCGTGTCCATCGCGGTGGTGTGCGAGGACGGACGCGAGTTCTACGCGGTCTCCACCGAATTCGATCCCGAGAAGGCCGGGCCGTTCGTCCGCCGCAATGTCCTGCCCAAGCTACCGCCGCCGTCCTCGCCGCTGTGGCGTTCGCGCGAGCGCATCCGCGACGACCTCTACAAGTTCCTGGTCCCCCGCCCCGGCGTGGAACCCGAACTGTGGGCCTGGGTCGGCGCCTACGACCACGTGGCGCTGTGCCAGCTGTGGGGCTCCATGGTCGATCTCCCCAACGCACTGCCCCGCTACACCAATGAGCTGCGCCAGCATTGGGAGCAGCACGGCCGGCCGCCACTGCCGCCGGTACCGAAGGACGCGCACGACGCGCTCGCCGACGCCCGCCACAACCTCGCCAAATTCGAGGCCATAGAGGCGGCCCGGCGCCTGCGCGCGGTCTGAGATCAGCATGCGAAAGGCCCCGGGAGACTTGGTCTCCCGGGGCCTTTCCGGTGATCCGGCAGGCTAGCCCGCCATGGTCTCCGGAATGCGGTCCGCGTCGGGGCGGCTGCCCGACGGCACGCCCTTCTTCAGGCTCGCGGCGTACACATCGACGTACTCCTGATCGCCCATCCGCATGAGCTCGTACATGATCTCGTCGGTGACGGCGCGCTCGACGAAGCGGTTACCGCCCATGCCCTCGTAGCGCGAGAAGTCGATCGGCTCACCGAATTTCACGGTGACCTTGCGCGGCCGCCAGCGGAAAGGACCGGGCGGGCACACCTCGTCGGTACCGATCAGGGCGACCGGGATCACCGGCACTCCGGTCTCCAGGGCGAGGCGTGCCACACCGGTCTTGCCTTTGTAGAGGCGGCCGTCCGGGGAGCGGGTGCCTTCGGGGTACAGGCCCACCAGGCGACCCTCGTCCAGCAGCTTGCGCGCGGTATTGAGGGCGCTCTCGGCGGCGTCCGCACCGGAGCGGTCGATCGGGTACTGACCGGCACCGGAGAAGAACCATTTCTGCAACCGGCCCTTGAGACCGGGCGTGGTGAAGTATTCGGCCTTGGCCAGATAGGTGATCCGGCGCGGGCTCATCAGCGGAGTGAAGAGCCAGTCGGTGAACGACAAGTGATTGCCGGCCAGAATCGCTGCGCCCTTGGCGGGAATGTTCTCGACGCCCTCCACCTGGGGCCGGTTGACGAGATGCATCCATGGACCCGGGAACACATACTTCAGCAGCCAGTAGAACATTGCGTCCTTTCCCCTGTTTTCGATACCCGGGACCGGCCTCGTTGCGGGCACCACCACTCGCTTGCCTACCCTACTCCACCGCCTCCCCGAACCTTCAGCGGACAGCCCGGAGCCGTTGCCCGTCGTGCACCCGTGCCGGCGGTCAAGTGCCGAACCGATTTTGGGGGTACCCGACGAGTTACCCCAACCGGCACTAAATCAGTTGTCACTTCGAGTAACGAGACACCAAATCAGTTGCTACTTCTGGCAACGGGACGACAAAGCGGAATCGGTCGGGCGGTGATCAGCGGTGGGCCGGTACCGCGTCCTGTGGGGCTAGTACCGCAGCGCGTGCCAGTTCGGCCGCGCCGATCATGCCTGCGGCCTCACCCAGCTGAGCGGTGCGGATGCGGGCCAGATGGCGGTGCCGGGCGCCGGTGATGGAGGCCGCGTAGTGCTCACGGGCATCGTCGAGGAACAGTGGGGCCGAACTGCTCACGCCGCCCGCCACCACGATCAGGTCCGGGTCGAAGATGTCGCTCACGAAGGCCAGGCCGAGGCCGAGCCAGCGCGCGAAATCGGCCATCACGTCGAGGGCGACCGGGTCGCCGTCCTGCGCCGCGCCCGCCACCCGGCGACCGGTCAGCGAGCCGGGATCGCGCCCGGACTCCCGGGCCAGCACCGTGGAGCGCTGTGGATCGGTGGCCAGCAGTTCGATCGCGGTGTCCACCAGAGCCGTTCCGCTGCAATACCTTTCCCAGCAGCCGCGCTTGCCGCAGGCGCAGGCGCGGCCGTTGGGCACCACCTGCAGATGCCCGAGTTCCGGTGCGACACCGAAGCTTCCGCGATACAGCTGGCCGTTGCTGAGCAGCGCCGCGCCGATACCGGTGCCGATGGCCACCAGCACCACATTGCGGCCGCCCGCCGCCGCGCCGAAGCGATACTCCGCCCACAGCGCGGCATTCGCGTCGTGCTCGAGGATCACCGGCAGGCCGAGGCGGTCGGTGAGCCGCTGCGCGACCGGGGCGTCCTCCCACGGCAGGTGCGGGGCGAAACGCACGGTGGCGCGGTCCTCGTCGACGAAACCCGCCACCGCGAGACCGACCGCGCCGATGGCGTGGCGGGAGCACAGGTCACGCACCGCCCGGGCCAGACCGTCCTCGAGGGCGCGGGCGGAATGCGGGGTCGGCGCGGTCACGGTGTCGAGCACCTCGCCCGCACCGTCCACCACCGACGCCCGAATATTCGTGCCGCCCACATCGATACCCACGGTCAACGGCACGTCCTCACCGCCCGTCATGCCTTGATCGTCACGTTGATGGGCACGTACTTGGCGCGCTTGGACCTCCTGCCGCCACCGGGCTGCGTACTGCCGCGGCCGGCGGCCGGGCCCGAATCGCGGGCGGGCTGTCCGGTGGAGCCGGCCGGACCGGGCTCGGCGTCCGGGTGCGCGACCGGCGGGCCGAAGGGACGGTCGGGGGCGGGCTGATCACCGGTCACTCGTCCGCTGGCGGACTCTGTACGGAAATCGTTGTGCGGCACCGCGTCCGAGTCACCCGGGTCACTGCCTCCGGGGCGGCGTGCCGCGCCCGGGCCGGGACCGAAGGGGTCGTCCGACGCCTCGGCGGCCGGGTAGGCGTGGGATCGACTCCGGGCCGCCGCACGGCCCTGCGCACCGGCGAGGAAACGTGCGAACACCGCAGCCAGGCCCGCAGCACCGTGCGGGTCGCCGGATTGCCCGCCGGCGCGGGGGAATTCGCTCTCATCGTCCGGGCCGACATCCCCGCGTGCGTCGGCGAACGGCAGATCACCTGCACCGGAGCCGGTTTCGGCGACGTGCGAAAAGTGATGCCAGGCTTGATATTCCGGCGATTCCGGATCCAGGTCCGGCGGGATCACCGGATCCACCGGCACACCGGCGAGCGCCTCGCGCAGCACGGTCACGATGGCGGTGCCGTGTTCGGCGATGGCCGCCACCACATCGTGGTGCTCGCCGCGCACGATGGCCGCGGCCGCGCACACGGGACACCAGCTGCAGCTGGACCATTCGGTGCGGCCGTCGGCAGCGGTGCGGCGCAGCACCGGTTCGACGCGCTCGAGGACGGCCTCGGCCAGCAGCCGTAGCTCCTCGGCGAATTCGCCGAGATTCTCGTCGGGGTAGCCGGGACGCGGGTGGTGCGTGGTGGTCATTTCGGCCAGACCTCAGGATCGGGCCGGAAACGGATCACCAGGTGGTCGCCGTCGAGCTCGGCGGCCTCGACCGTGCACCGCCGCAATACCGGGGCCAGCCGCAACCGCCGCCGGACCCCGTCCGCTCCCACGATCAAATCGTCCTCCACTCGTCCCAGCCGCAGGGTCGACGAATCGACCACCGGCAGATGCATGCGCATCGCGAACACCGAGTGCACGCCTGCCCCGGACTCGAGCCGCACCACCGGCTCGGCGGCAGTACTTGTCTCGGGGCCGGGCAGCACACTGTCCGCATCTGTGCCAAGCATAGGGACCGGACGCCCTCCCACCCAGTTACCACTCGCGTCCACCGCGTAGGACAGCGCGGCCAGCGAGCCGATCCCCACCGGTTCGGCTCCCGCATGCGCCACGACCTGCACCGGAACCCCGTGTAATCGCTTGCGCAGCTCCCCCGCCACATCGAGTTGCTCGCCGCGCCGGTTGAAGTACCACTGCACCGCCGGATGCGGCGGCTCGACCGGATCCGGCGCGGGCATCTCCGGCAGCACCTTGTTCACCAGCACCGCGTCCAAGCGGATACCCAGCAGCGCCGCCGCCGACCGCACCCGCGCCGATTCGGCCACCGCGACCAGTTCCGCGGCGGTCACCAGGCGGGCGCCGGTGCGAGCCTGATCCGCCAGCAGGTCACGGGCTTCCGTCACCGCCTGCACGATCTGCTCGACGGTCACCGCGAGCACCGCCTTGCGGAAGTCCGCGCCGATCGCCTCCATCGTCCTGGCGTGCGCGGGCCACACCCGCTCCAGGTAACCGAGCACGGTGTCCGGCATGGTGACGATGCGCAGCATGTCCGCCGACGGCGGGCAGTCCACCACGATCACATCCCACCGCGCGTCGTTGGCGAACCGCGTGATCTCGAGCAGGGCCAGCAGTTCCTGCACCCCCGGCAGCCCGGTCAGCTCCGCGGGATCCAGTGCCCCCAGGTCGAATCCGTGCTCGTGCCCGGCCCCGGACGCCATCACCAGCACCTGCCGGAACCGATCCTCCAGCAGCGCAAGCGAATCCACCTCGATGACATCCAGCGCCGGCTCGGCGTCGGGGTCGCGGACGTCCGCGAAAGCCGGTGCCGGGCTGTGGAACATGGGGAGGGGCAGAGTGGCGACCGCGGGGGTCGCGCCGTGACGCAGGCGGTAGCCCAGGGCATCGCCGAGGGAGTGGGCCTGGTCCAGGGAAGCCAGCAGGACGCGGCGGCCGTTGCGGGCGTAGGCGAGTGCGGTGGCGCAGGCCAGGGTTGTTTTTCCGACACCGCCCTTGCCGATGAACAGCTCGACGCGGGTGGCGGGGTGCGGCGAGCGTTCGGTACCGCCGGCGGTCAGCCTTCGACCCGTTTCTTGAGTTCCTTGAGGGCGGTGTCGGTGATGACCTTCTCCGCTTTGCGTTTGAACATGCCGATCATCGGGATGTTCAGATCCACGGTCAGTTCGTAGACCACCTGGGTGGTGCCGTCGGGCAGCGCGATCAACTCGTAGGTGCCGTCCTGCGCCTTCTGCAGCTCACCCGAGACCAGGCTCCAGCTCACCGCGCGGCCGTCGGGCCGCCAGGTGTAGGAGAGGGTGTAGGTGTCCTTCACGACGCCGGCGTCCAGCACGAAGCGGGCGGTGCGGGCGCGGCCGTCCGGCAATTTGTCCAGCACCTCGACCGAGCGGGCCGCGGAGACCCATTCCGGATACGACTCCAGGTCGGCGATGACCGCCATCACTCGATCCGAGGGGGCGTCGATCACGATCGACCTCTGAGTTCGATCGGCCATGGGCGGCAACGCTTCCTTTCTAGTGAGCGGCCGCGGGAGCGACCCCGGCCTTGCGCCCCGCCTCGAGGCGGGCCTTGATCTCGAAGGACATGGCCTTGCCCGCGACGCGGCGAGTCCGGTTCAGGGCCAGCAGCTCACGCCCGGACATACCGCCGATGCCGCCGCGGGGTTCGGCGTGCATGAAGTAGTGCATGATGACGCCGTCCAGCATGGGCTCCAGCCAGACCTCCATGGTGCCGTCCGCACCACCGCTGACGGTCCAGCGAATTCCCTTGTCGCCCCGGTCTTCCCGGACCTCCAACTGCAGGTCGGGCCACCAGCGGCGCCAGCGGGCACGATCGGCCAGCACCTCGGCCACGGCCGTGCCCGGCGCGGCGACGAACGTCTGGTCGGCAACCTGGATACTGCTCACGGTGCCTATCTTGCCCTACGCTTCGCTCCGGGCGGGTTCGCGGCCCCGAAGTCTCGATTCTTCCCTCCTCCGCTTCGCTCCCCCGCTCCAAGGCGGAGGTCTATCAAGCCGCAGTCCAGAATCGAGACGGCCGCGAACCTTTCAGTGTTGTCTCAGTGCGGTTTCTGTCGGATTCAGTAGATGCTGTAGTCGCGCGCCCATCAGGTCCCAGCGCCACTGCTGCTGCACCCAGGCGCGCCCGGCCGCGCCCATGTGGGCGGCGGCGTCCCGGTCGGAGAGGATGTCGACGATGGCGTCGGTGAGCTCTTCGGCGGAGCGGCCGTTCACCACCCGTCCGGTCTCACCCTCGCGCACGGTTTCCGGCGCGCCACCGGAATTGCCCGCCACCACCGGCACTCCCGTGGCGGAGGCCTCCAGGAACACGATGCCCAGGCCCTCGACGTCCAGGCCGAAACCACGGGTGCGGCAGGGCATGGCGAACACGTCGGCGATGGTGTGGTGGGCGGCGAGCTCGCCCGACGGGACGCGTCCGGTGAAGACCACGTCATTGCCGAGGCCCATGACCTCGGCGAACTGCCGTAGCTTCTGCTCGTACGGCCCGCCGCCGGCGATGACCAGCACCGCCCCGTCGACTCGCCTGCGAATCTCGAGCATGGCCGTGATCAGCATGTCCTGGCCCTTGCGCGGCACCAGCCGCGACAGGCACAGAATGGTCGGCCGGTCCCCCAGCCCGTAGCGGGCCCGCAGTTCGGCGCGGGCGGCCGGATCCGGCTTGAACACCTCCGAATCCACGGCGGGGGGCAGGTATTCGAGCGCGGCCTGCGCCCCGAACGCGGACGAGAACCGCCGCCGCGTGTATTTGCTGACATAGGTGACGACATCGGTGTGATCGCCGATGATCCGCAGCGCCTGCCACGCCGCCGGCAGCATCGACCAGCCCACCTCGTGCCCGTGCGTGGACGCGACGATCCGTTCCGCGCCCGCCTGGCGCAGCACCGGCGACAGCAGCGCCAGCGGCGCCGCCGCCCCGAACCACACCCGATCGCACTTCTCGTCGCGCATGAGCTTCTTGGCCCGCCGCGCGACCAGCGGCGTCGGCAGCATCAGCGTCGTCGGATGCCGCACCACCTGAAAGGGCTGCTGCGCATCGAACTTCCAGTGACTGTCGCCCCGCCACCGCGGCGCGTACACCACCAGCTCGTCGGCGGGCAGCTGCCGGGCGAGCGCATGCAGATACGACTGAATCCCACCCGGTCGTGGCGGGAAATCATTGGTAACCAGCAGAGTTCGCCCCATGCCCTCAAACCTACTGCACCCGGGGCCCGCACTCTCCCCACCCCGAAACCTCGCACCCCCGGGCCTACGAGTGCTACGCGCCTTCGGCGGTGCGGGTGATGAGCCAGGCGCGCCAATCGGTGACGAGGTCCTGGTAGCCGGTGCCGAGGATGGCGCGCAGGGCGGTGTCGACGGCGGCGCGGTCCTTGGGGCCCGACGCCAGTTGGCGGTAGAGGGCGACGAGTTTCGGGTCGCCGTAGCGGTCGGCGATGAAAGCGCAGACGGACCAGCCCTGTTCGTAGGCCAGGGAGGCTTGGCCGCTGGTGGGCTCGAACATCGCGTCGGGCGGGAGGTCGGCGGGGAGGTCACCGGCGCGGACGCGGGTGGTGACGGTGGGGGCGATCTCGGTGATGGGCCGGCGCAGGTTGCGATGGGCCGAATACTCGGCGAAGCCCTCGAGCGTCCACATCGGGGAGCCGTCGACGGTGACCGCGCGCGAGGCCATGTGGGTGAGTTCGTGCCGCAGCACCGAGCGCAGGCCGTCGGGTCCCAGGCGGCGTCCGGCGTCGGGTCCGAAAACCACGCGCTGGCCGGTCAGTTGGGCGCCGGGGCGGAAGGGGTCGGCGACGGTCGAGGCCGCGACCTCGGCGGGCACGTCACCGGTGGCGTGGGTGAGGGCGGCGAATTCGGAGACGCTGGACGCCACCACCACGACGGGGGCCTGATTCCAGTCCGAACCCCACAGCGCGGTGACCGCGGCGGTGCTTGCCGCGAGTTCGCCTGCCAGCACATCGATATCGGCGCGCTGCCCGGAATGACCGAGCACGACACCGATCCGCCCCGACCCGGTCGCCGTGGTCTCGGCGACCACCTTGCCGTAGCCCTCCATGGTCCGTTTCACCAGCGGCACCTGCGGATCGGAGGCAGTCACCTGACCCGAGTCCTGCCCGGGCGCCACCGCACGCAGCTTGGGCAGCACCGAGTTCGGCAGCATCAGTAGCGCCCCACAGGCCGCGGTCAGCGCGCTGACCATGACCAGGGTGGCGACGAACTGGAACCGCCGCCGCGCCGCCAGCCAACCGCGCATCTGCCGCAGAGCGCTCATCGCCACCTCGTCGTGATCATGCTCTGTACATCGGGCATGGGTGGGGACCCTACGTGGTTACGCAAGCTGCCTCCTCCGGGTCCTGACCACTCATGCCGGGTCCGCGAGAGCTCAGAACCGGCGCGCCGAATGGAACGGTGTGGAGCTCATCGGCGCGACCTGAACCGGTACGCCGAAAGTGGAAGCGTGCAGCATCAATCCGTTGCCGGCGTAGATGCCCACATGCGAGATGTCAGAGTAGAAGAAGACGACGTCGCCGGGCTGGAGGTCCTTCTCGTCGACCGGCGTGCCGTAGCTGGACTGCTGCTGGCTGGTGCGCGGCACGCTCTTGCCAACCTGGTGGAAGGCCCACTGCACCAGGCCGGAGCAGTCGAACTGGTCGGGACCGGTGGCGCCCCAGACATACGGATCGCCGACGCGGGTGAGTCCCGCGGCCAGCGCGCTGGTGCCGGAACCGGGCACCAGGCCCCGGAGCAGGCTGTCGCGATCGAAGCCGGGCGGGAACATGGAGCCCGCGAGCGCGGACTTGTCACCGGCGGAGAGCTGACCCCAGGCGGCGATCACCTGAGCCATGGATCCTTGCAGCGCAGCACGTTTGGATTCCAGGTCCTTGCGGACCGCGTCGGCGGCGCCACTGGCGGCGCGCGCGGTGTCGGCGGCGGAGCGGGCGGCGGCCTCGGCGACCGAGGCCGCGTCGGTGGCCTGCTCGTACTGGCCCAGTTGATCATTCGTGCGTGCGCCCACGAAGTCCACGATGGACATCTGGTCGAGCAGCTGCTGTGGCGAATTGCTGACCAGTAGCGAAGTGAGCCGGTTGGTGCGGCTGCCGAGCAGCGCGGAGGTCGCGGCCCGATCGATCACCGGTTGGAAGCGACGGATTTCCGCCTTGGCCGCGTCCAGGGTGGCGGCCGCGTCGGCGGCCCGCTGGTCGGCGACGTCGGCGGCGGCGGCCTTGGTGTCCAGATCGGACTGCGCGTCGAGCGCCTGCTGATTGAGCTGTTCGGATTGCCGCGACAGGTCGATGAGCCGCTGCACTGCTTCCCCAGCAGATGCCGGTGCGGAGGCCGGATCGGCTGTCGCGGGTCCGAGGCCCAGGGTGCCGTAGGTGCCGACCATGAGTGCGCCTACCGTGAGGGCTTCACCCACCAGTCGCCTGGTTCGCTGACTGTGTGTCCGATGATGTCGCTGCTGCGCTGCCACCGTTGGTGTCGTCCCGTTCTCTTACCCCGAGCCGGTTCAGAAGGTCTCGATAAGATTACGAAACGGCGACCGCTTGTGTCCAGCAGGCCACGGAATCATCACGGTCACCGTCTCTTCCACAGGTCGGCCGCCTGCGGTCGGCTACGGGGAAGACTCCCCGGTCGAGCAGCGGATCAGATGCGGCGCGCGCCCGCGAACGGCATCGAGGAGATCGGGGCGACCTTCACCGGCTGACCGGAGGTCGACGCGTGCACCACATTGCCGTCGCCGACGTAGATGCCGGAGTGGCTGCCGCCGTAGAACGACACCACGTCGCCGGGCTGCAGATCGTCGTACGACACCGGGCTGCCGGTATTGAGCTGCTCATAGCTGGTGCGCGGCAGGCTGACTCCGGCCTGCGCGTAGGACCACTGCACCAGACCGGAGCAGTCGAAGGCGTCCGGGCCGGCGGCGCCGTAGACGTAGGGGTCGCCGACGCGGCTCAGAGCGGCGTTGACCGCGGTCTGGCGCGGGCCGCTCTGCGGTCCGGGGGCGGCCGGGCCCCACGGGGTGATGATGCCGGGGATGGCGGGGATGTTCACCGGGAGGCCCGGGATGCCGGCGGGGAGCTGGATCTGGTCGGGCACGTCGATGGTGCCGACCGGAGTGTTCACGGGTTGGGCCGACGCGGGGGTCGCGGGCAGCAGCAGCGCGCTCACCGCGGCGGCGCCGACGGCACCGGCCGCAGCGGCACGACGCGCAGTGCGCTGCATGCCCCGGACCTGTCGCTTGACGGTGGTGGTCGCCATGATGAGGTACTTCCAATCTCCCCCGCGACGCCGCACCGGGTGGTGCGTCGGACTCCGCGAGGTCTCAGGAAGATTACGAGTCCATAACGGTGCTTTGTAAAGCCGAGACGGTCGGCCCGTCACTCGAAATTGTTACGCGCCTCTATTTCGGTGCGATAAACGTCACAGCAATCACGAAACGATAACAGCGGCCATTTTCCCGAGAGCGCACCAATAGCTACCGACGAGTAGCCAGCGCTCGCCCGAGGCCCTCCCGACCTCGACAAATTACGCATAACACAAGGTCAGAGCCATGGCCCCCGACCTGGGCGATTTCGACACGCCCACGCGACACGCCCGACCGCAGGACAGCGGGGCGGCACACCCCGGAGGCCGGTGCGAACCGACCACCCCCACACCGGTGATTGATTCACTTTCCGAATAATTGTGACCCTGGCCACAATCTCGCATATTTCCGCAATTCGGGGATTTCATCTCGAGAATCTCCACCACATATTCAGAGCTTTCCCCAGGTCGCGCGGAGCAACTCCCAGAGCCCTGCCCGAGTTCCCGGCCCGACCTGCGGAAAGTGCCGGATCACGCGTTCCCGGAGACCGTCACGACCCTCCGGAGCTGCGGTGAATGCCTTGGCGGGGAAAGGTTGTCGGACCCTGCGCCTAGGCTTCCCGTCCGTGTCCGGACAGCTGGCCTTCGACGAGCTCGAAACCCCGCTCTATGACACGACGTTCGTGGTGGTGGACCTGGAGACGACCGGTACCAGCCCCGAGGGCGACTCGATCACCGAGATCGGCGCGGTGAAGGTGCGCGGCGGTGAGGTGCTCGGCGAGTTCGCGACCCTGGTGAATCCCGGCTGCGCGATTCCGCCGCAGATCGTGCAGATCACCGGGATCACGACCGCCATGGTGGTGGACGCGCCGCGCATCGAGCAGGTGCTGCCCGGGTTTCTGGAGTTCGCGCGCGGTGCGGTGCTGGTCGCCCACAATGCCCGCTTCGATACCGGATTCCTGAAGGCCGCCGCGGCCCGGTGCGAATTGCCCTGGCCCGCTTTCCAAACGCTGTGCACGGTCCAGCTGGCGCGGCGGGTGCTCGGCAAGGACGAAGCGCCCTCGGCCAAGCTCTGGTACCTGGCCCAGCTGCTGGGAGCCGAGACCCGGCCCACGCACCGCGCCCTCGACGACGCCCGCGCCACGGTGGACGTGCTGCACGCGCTCATCGCCCGGGTGGGCAATCAGGGGGTGCAGAGTCTCACCGAGCTGCTCGACTATCTGCCCGAGGTGACACGCCGCCAACGCGCGAAACGTGTGATGGCGGCGGATCTTCCGGCCACGCCGGGGGTGTATCTGTTCCGCGGTCCGTCGGACGAAGTCCTCTATATAGGGACGGCGGTGAATCTGCGCCGTCGTGTCCGCACCTACTTCACCGGTTCCGACACCCGCCCGCGTATGCGCGAGATGGTGCAGCTGGCCACCCGGGTCGACCATGTCGAGTGCTCGCACGGCCTGGAGGCAGGTGTGCGGGAGCTGCGGCTGCTGCTCGCCCACACCCCGCCCTACAACCGGCGATCGAAGTTCCCGCAACGCGCCTGGTGGCTGACGCTGACCGACGAGCCGTTCCCGCGGTTCGCGGTCTCGCGCACCCCGGCCCGGGACGCGCTGGGCCCGTTCACCTCTCGCGCCGACGCTCTGGAGATCGCCGCGACCGTCGCCGAGCAGGCGGGCCTGCGCACCTGCACCACCCGCATCCCGCGCACCGGCCGCCATGATTGCCCGCCGGCGGTGGTCGGCGGTTGCCCCGCGAGCGCCCACAGCAGCCCCCTATATATAGAGGAGTACGAGCGAGCTCCGGCCATGGTCCGCGCCCTGTTCGCGGGCGCCGACGACGCCCTGCTGCACGCGATTGCCGAGCGGCTCGAAAGCCTTTCCACCGCAGAACATTTCGAGGCCGCAGCCCGGCTGCGGGATCGCACCGTGACGGTGATCCGCGCCCTGCGTCGCACCCAGCGCCTGGCCGCCCTGGCGGCCATCCCGGAACTGATAGCTGCCCGCCCCGACGGTGCGGGTGGCTGGGAGTTCGCGATCATCCGCCACGCCCGCCTCGCAGCCGCGGGTACCGCCGTGCGCGGTATCTCCCCCATGGCGGTGGTGGACCGCCTGGCGGCCGCCGCCGAAACCGTCATCCCGCACCGACTCTCCGGCCCGGACGACGAGCCCGCCTATCCCCCACTGCGCGGGGCACTTCCGGAGGAGGCGGGCCTGCTGGTCCGCTGGCTCGAACAGTCCGGCACCCGCATCGTCCGCACCACCGAGGGCTACGGCGAACCCCGCCACGGTGCGGGCGCCTGGCTCGACTGGGTCGCCCGCGCCGAAGCCGCCGCCCAGATCACCACCCCGGATCAGTCCCCGCCGGGCTGATGACCGGCGCGATGAAAACGCGCGGCTTCGAGGCCATTCCGGGGTAGATGCGGATGTGAGTACCGGAACGTGCGGGCGGCGGGAGCGGCGCGCTGCCAGAATGGCGGGATGTATGTGCCAGATGCGGAGCGCTGGAATCACAACATCGAGTACCACCCACTGCTGGCGGCGGCGGTCGCGGGGGCACGGGATGTGCTGGATGTCGGATGTGGGGAAGGCATGCTGGCCAGGCGGATTCGGCGGGGCGGGGCCGCAGTGACCGGGATCGATCCCGATGCGCGGAGTATCGGGCTGGCCCGGGACCAGTCCGGGGTGGACGACATCACCTATCTCCAGGCGGATTTCCTCGAGTACCCCTTCGAGCCGGAGTCGTTCGACGGGATCGTGTCCATCTCGGCCCTGCACCACATGGACACCGTCAAGGCGCTCGCCCGGATGCGGGAGCTGCTGCGGCCCGGCGGGACCCTGGCCGTGGTGGGCATGGCGCGCAACGACTTTCCGGCGGATCTACCGTGGGAGGCCGCCGCCCTGCTCACCAGTTTCAAGGATCGGCTGTTCCGGGCGCAGTGGGCGCACCCCTCGCCGGTGGTGTGGCCGCCACCGCAAACCTATGCCGAGACGCGGCGGACGGCCGCCGAGATCTTGCCGGGCGTGCGCTACCGACGGCACGTACTGTGGCGGTTCTCACTGGTGTGGACCAGGCCGAATCCGGCTGCGCCGCAGGGTTAGCCGCCGAAGTGGGAGGTCGGCGCCGACCGCGAGTGCGGCACGTCGGCAGGAACGCAACCGCGCACTGTCGGAGCGATCGCTAGCGCGGAATGTCGTGAGTGCGGCCGGGTTGGGCGCCCGGGCGCCCTCGGTAACCGGGGCCGAAGACGGGCTGGGCAGGTGCACCGACCATGCGGGCGACGGTCTCGGCGGTGAGTCCGAGGTCGAGGAGTTCGGCGGCGAGCTGCTGCCGGATCTGATCGACCAGGCCGCGAAAGCTGATGTGCTGGTCGGCGAGTCGGCGGTGCAGGCCGCGTTCGGACAGTGAGAGTTCCCGGGCGACCTCGGCGAGCGACGGCGCGGTCGCAGGCGTCCGCAGCAGCGCTCGGCGCACCTGCGCTGCCGGACCGGTGTATCGATGCCGGCGGTCCAGTGCCAGCTCGCACTGCTGGATGCACAGCGCACCGGTGTGCGCGTCCGGCGGCCGGGCGGGCTGATCGAGCACCTCGGGCGGCACGGTGAACCCGCCTCGGCCGGGCTCGAATTCGAGGCCGAGCAGCAAATCGGTGTCCGACACCAGCGCCGAGACCAGCGTGCACGCGGCCGTCAGATCGCGGGCCAGCAGGAACGCCCGCACTTCGCCGCGCACCTCCCCGTCCCCGGCTGTGACCGCCAGCCCCGCCCGGGTCTCGGTGAACGACGGCCCGAACCGGACGGAGGTCACCGCGAAGTACCCGGGCAGCAGCCGGATCGCCTCCCGCACGGTCGGACTCGTCATCATGGCGTAGCCCACGATCCCCGCGCCGGGGAGCGCGTACCGCCGCCCGGTCGCGGCCCCCAGCTCGGCCGGGTCTCCCCCGTGCGCGATCAGATTCCGGATGACCCGCAGTTCCTGGCCCGACCGCACCTGTGCGCCGGGTTCTTCCAGGTCACTGCCGCGCAACCCCGTCCCGGCCAGGCAGGCCGAGGCCGGAATCCCCTGTGCCCGACCGGTCTCCACCGCATAGCGGGTCGCCACCGCGGGCCGGGCGACCGCCCGTCGATCCGGCTGGACAGCCATAGTCCGGAAGCTAACAGGTCCCGGTCACCTTGTCATCCGATCGGCCGAGTCCCAGGAACGGGGAAGGCCCCGAGTCGAATTCGACTCGGGGCCTTCCCGTGTGACGGCGACGATCAGTGCTCGTGCTTGCCGGCGGCGGCGTTCTGCGCCTCCTCCAGCACCTCGAGCATCTTGTGCTCTTCCTCGTGGGCGACGGCGACCAGGTCCGCCTGCTCCGACGCGGGGTCGGCGCGCAGGAAGGAGCCGGTGCCGGGCTTGCCCGCGGATCCCAGCTTGGCCATCTTCTTGGGCACCGGGGCGCCCTGGTACTCCAGCGGGATCGGGTGGCCGTGCGAGTCGACCGGGCCCAGCGGCTGGTGCACCTCGATGTACTCACCGTGCGGAAGCCGCTTGATGACACCGGTTTCGATGCCGTGCTCGAGCACCGCACGGTCACTGCGCTGCAGG